>JBKJPN010000128.1:0-46150 GCA_046595125.1 Ferruginibacter sp. | reverse complement strand
AGCTTTTGGTTTGTTTTCTGTTACTGCAGCATCACCTTCCGGTAATTCAGATAATTTAATCTCTACCTTATTTGTCTGTAAAACGCTAAACCACTTTACCATCTTCTTCATGTCGCTAGCATATACCCGGGCAAAATCCATAGTTGGGTAAACCGCTTCAAAATATTTTTTTACAGCCGCAACGTCTTTTTCATCGGGCATTTTTTCTTTGCTGGCTCCCATCGCAGTAAATACATCTACTAAATTCACATTATCAGCAGTTGTAAAAACCTCAATACTCTCCAAATGAGAAAAATTATGAACTCGGGTGCTTACAAATTTTGTGCTTTTGTCTTCCAGCGATTTTACCACGCCACCATCGGCTTTTGAAGATAATAATTCAAACAATCCCGGTAGGCCGGTTACCGATACCAATTTGCTGTATTCCATATACGTCGTTTATTTTTTAGGGCTGCAAGTTAATTCTAAATGGGCAAACTATCTATTTGTTCCCCTACACGCTGATAAATTAACAAGCGCTTACCATTCATACATCATATATACCACACCTACCGTAAAAGACAGTTTTTGCCTATAAATGCTGTTTTCAGCGCCTGTTTGTTTACGGTCTGTCGTCTAATAAGACATACAAAAGAAAATTTTATGAGATTACGATCGGTTTTATTAGTACTTATTTTTAGCCTAACGGCAGCCTTTGCCAATGCACAGGGCATTACCTTAAAAGGTAAATTATCAGATAAAGACAATAAAGGCCCCATTGAGGGCGCCACAGTTGAATTAAGAGCCCAATCGGATTCGTTGAGCCCTATTACTGTTTTAACCGATAGTAAGGGCGACTTTGTTTTTAACGGACTTAAGGTAGATA
Source organism: Ferruginibacter sp. (assembly GCA_046595125.1). GTDB lineage: Bacteria > Bacteroidota > Bacteroidia > Chitinophagales > Chitinophagaceae > Ferruginibacter. Next base: position 45,285 of record JBKJPN010000128.1, on the reverse strand, counting down.
AGTACCGTTTGGCAACCAGTGCCATGGGGTACGATATTATTACCCAAACTGTGAATTTACAAGCAAGTAACAAAACAGCCTTACAGTTTACGCTTACCAAAATGGCGACAGACATGACCGAGGTAGTAGTAGTTGCTAAAAAACCCTTGGTTGTTCAAAAAGGCGATACACTGGAATTTAATGCCAGCGAGTTAAAGGTAAACCCCGATGCAACGGCAGAGGATATGATTAAAAAATTACCGGGCGTGGTAGTTGATAAAAATGGTAATGTAACTGCCGCAGGTGAGCAGGTAAAAAAAGTTACTGTGGATGGCCGTGATTTTTTTGGAGATGACGCAACAGCGGCGTTGAAAAATTTGCCCGCATCAATCATTGATAAGATACAGGTATTCGACAGACTGAGCGATCAGGCGCAGTTAACTGGTTTTGATGACGGTAACAGTACCAAATCGATCAATATCGTTACTAAAGCAGGCATGCGTAATGGCCAGTTTGGACGGATATATGCCGGAGCAGGAACCGAAGGAACGTACAGTGCCGGTGGTAATGTTAGCCTGTTTAAAAATAATACACGCTTAACTTTTGTTGGATTGGCTAACAATGTTAATCAGCAAAATTTTGCATCAGAAGACCTGTTAGGTGTTAGCAGTAGCGGCGGCGGCAGAGGTGGCGGCGGTGGTGGTAGAGGCGGCGGAGCTGGTGGTTTTGGCGGAAGCAGCAACGGATTTAATATAGGAGCTCAAAGCGGCATCAGTAAAACAAACTCGTTAGGTATTAACTATTCGGATGTGTGGAGTAAAAAAGTTGATGTAAGCGGAAGTTATTTTTTCAATAACAGCACAACTAATAACGATCAAACATCTAATACACAAAATTTTCAAACGTCTGGTAAGAATCAATTTTATAGTGAGGATGCTTTGTCAACAGCAAAAAATGACAATCACCGTTTTAATTTCAGGTTGAACTACAAGATTGATACTAAGAACAGTTTAATGATAGTACCCAGCCTGAGTTACCAAACATCTAAAGTGGTAAGCGATATTAGCGGAGTAAACTCATTCGATCCTTCCAGCCTTATCAGCCAGTCGATTTACAATACAAACATTAAAAGTTCGGGATATAATTTTAACAATAACATTTTGTTCCGCCATTCATTTGCAAAAAAGGGGCGGACTATTTCTGTAAACTTCAATACAGCATTAAATCGTAAAGCAGGCGATACTTATGTATTGAGTCAGAATATTTATTACGATAGTTCACGCAACACTAATGATTCTTTGCAGCAATATACTGACCTAGTATCAAACGGATACCAGTTTTCGGGCAATATTGCCTACACTGAGGCTATTGGTAAAAAAGGCCAGTTACAGTTGAACTATTCGCCTTCGTATGCAAAAAGCAAATCAGACCAAGAGGTTTATCAATATGACTATAATGGTGGCAAGTACTCAGTATTCGATAACAACCTGTCAAATTTGTTTGATAACATAACTACAAAGCAAAGTGTTGGAGCAAGCTACCGTATTGGCGATAGAGACAATATGTTTTCTGTTGGTTTAAATTATCAATATACAGAGCTTAACAGCGATCAGACTTATCCTTTTGCTGCCAATGTGAGCAAGAATTTTAATAACGTGTTGCCTAATTTAATGTGGCGCAAAAAGATAAATGCAAAAAACAGTATTCGGTTGTTTTACCGTGCTAGTACCAGCACACCTTCGGTATCGCAATTACAAGACGTGTACAACAATACCAACCCACTATTTATTTCTACAGGAAATACCGACCTGAAACAGCAAGTTGGAAATACAGTTAGCGCAAGATATACTTTCACCAATACAGGTAAAGCAAAAAGCTTTTTTGCCAATGTTTTCCTATCGCAGAATAATAACTACATAACCAGTGCAACCTATACGGCCAGCAGTGATAGTGTGTTGAACAGCTCTGTTACTTTGTACAAAGGTTCTCAATTATCTAAGCCGGTTAATTTGAATGGACAGTGGAGTCTACGTTCATTCCTTACTTATGCTATGCCATTAAAATTCATCAAATCTAATTTGAGTATTAATGGAGGGTTAAGTTACAGCAATACGCCAGGGCTTATCAACAATGTAAAAAACACATCAAAGTCTTACACATACAACGCAGGTGTTGTGTTAGCTAGTAACATTAGTCAGTATGTTGATTTTAACCTGAACTACTCAGCAAATTTCAGCGATGCAAAAAATTCTATTCAACCGCTGTTGAATAATAAATACATTACGCAATCGGCCGGAGCACAAGTAAATCTGTTGAATAAAAAAGGCTGGTTTTTTCAAAATAATGTGAGTTACGAAACCTATAGCGGATTTACCGATGGCTTTAACCAAAACTACTGGTTATGGAATGCAGGCATTGGTAAGAAATTCCTGAAAAACCAGGCTGGTGAATTGAAGTTAACCGTGTTTGATTTGTTGAAACAAAATCAGAGTATACAACGCACAGTGGGAGAAACATATATTTCGGATGTTCAAAATCAGGTATTGCAGCAGTACTTTATGCTGACATTTACCTACAACCTAAAGAATTTTGGTTCAGCTAAAGCAACAAGTACCAATAATAACAGCGAAAGAGGTGGTCAAGGTGGTGGTCAAGGTGGTGGGTCTCGTCCGTTTTAATTAATTTAGGGGGATAAATAATTGAAATATTTTGAACCAACCGGAATTAATTGCACAACTGCAGCAGGGAGACGAACAGGCTTTTACAAAGCTGGTTGATGGATGCCAGGACATGGTTTATAATACGGCGCTGGGGATAGTACAAAACGTAGATGATGCGGATGATATAACACAGGAGGTTTTTATACAGGTGTATCAGTCGGTAAGTTCTTTTAAAGGCGATTCAAAATTTTCTACCTGGCTGTACAAGATAACAGTAGGCAAGGCGCTTGATCATGAAAAGAGGAAGAAGCGAAAAAAGCGTTTTGGTTTTGTGCAAAGTCTATTTGGCGGTCATGATGAAGAGCAATTACACCCGGTAGAATTTGAACACCCAGGAGTTGAATTGGAGCGGAAAGAAAAAGCAGGTGAGTTGTTTAAAGCGTTAAAGCAGATACCCGATAATCAACGGATAGCTTTTACGCTACATAAAATAGAAGGCCAAACTTATCAAGAAGTGGCTGATATTATGAATACTACTTTGTACGCCGTTGAATCGCTGATGGGAAGAGCAAAAGCAAATTTGAAAAAAGAATTGAGTAACTATTATAATTCCCGATAGCTATCGGGATTGGAACAATAAAAGATACTTTATGAACAATAAAGAAAACATAGACAAGTTGGTAGATGAGGCGCTGAACAGCGTTGATTCAATTAAAAGAGCAGAGGCAATACCTTTTCTGCTTACCCGTATCAATGCAAGGATGAACAGGGAAACCGGATCTGCCTGGGAAAAGGCAGGCTGGTTTATAAGTAGGCCGGCAGTGGCTTTTGCGGGGCTTTGTTTAATCCTGATGGTTAATGCAATGGTCATTGTTTTTAATAATTCGTCAACAACAAACACAGTTGCAGAGCAAACAGCACAGGCTACAGCAGATGAGTTTTCCTATACAGTAGCCACTATTTATGATTTTGAAAACACCCAACCATAATGATAAACAAACAAAACAGATCGAAGGCTTACCTATCAATCATTGCTATTTTGCTGATTGCTAATATGGTGCTAGTTTATTTTTTTCTGATGAAAAAAGAAGATCACAAACAAGAGAAGCAGCGGCCAGACAGAAGAACTATGATTGGCAATTTTTTGAAAACAGAAATTGGATTTGATACAGCACAGCTGCAGCAATATGACACACTTAGCATCAGGCATAAAGAAACAATGAAAACGATGTTTGATACTTTGAGGAGCTCCAAGGATAAGCAGTTTAAAATGTTAACTGCTGCCAATTTTAGCGATTCGATAATGTTAGCTATTGCGGAACAGTCGGCGACCAATCAAAAAGCAATGGAATTGCAGATGTTTAACCATTTAAAAAATGTAAGAATGTTATGCAAACCCGAGCAACTACCTGCTTTTGATTCGTTGTTCGTAAAAGTGTTAAACAGGCGGGGTGGCGAAGGAAGAGGAGACGGCAGAAAAAAAGACGGAGAAAAAAAACAGAAATAAATACACAACATCGTAAACCTTTAATTTAAATAAAATGAAAAAACAACTAGTATTAATGGTAATGGCTGCTATGTTCAGCATTACGGCAGTAAATGCACAAGGTGGAGGACAACGTCAGCAGCAACCACCAGAAGAGAGAGCAAAATCCGTGGTTGACAAAATGATTGCCATGAATCTGGATGCAGATACAAAAACAAAAGTAACAACCATCTTTGTAGATTTTTACAAAGCGCAGCAAACGACCATGGAAGAAATGCGTGCCAGCGGTAATTTCGACAGAGAAGCCTTTGGCGCAAAAAGCAAGGAGCTTGGTGAGGCAAGAGATAAAAAATTAAAAGCAGTTTTTACTGAAGCTCAAATGAAACAATGGAAAGACGAAATTGAACCCACTACAGTACAGCAAAGAGGCGGCGGTGGAGGCCAAAGAGGCGGTGGAAAATAATTCATTAAAGGTGAATGCGAATACGGGCCCTGCAAATTTATTTGCGGGGCTCATCGTTTTAGAGAATAGTCTCTTTGAAATATATGATTTAACCAGAGTTCTTTAAATAGGGCTAAAAATAATGGAACAGCAACGCCGCTTATAAAAAAAGGAGTTAAAAACAGTTTATTATTGTTATTTTAAGATGTAATAAGTTTTCTACTTCATCTACTCAAAACGCACGCATGAAAAACTTCCTATTGTATTTAATCAGTTATTTTTTTATTTTGTCTGCTCATTCCCAGCCCCTTCCTTGTAGCCAACCCGAATACCGGCAGTTTGATTTTTGGCTTGGTGAATGGGAGGCATTTGGTGCTAATGGCCAAAAAGCAGGGGACAGTAGAATAAGTTTAATGTTGGATAGTTGTACCGTTTTTGAAGAATGGACAAGTGCATCATTGCAGAGCGGGTTACGCTACGCCGGCAAAAGTTTTAATACTTACAATGCGACAACAAAGCAATGGCAGCAAACATGGGTAGATAATACTGGCGCAACCAATGAGTATATGCTGGGTAGATTTGACAACAATCAAATGATTTTTACATCCACGTCTTTTAAGTTTAATAAGGATACGTTTGCATTGCGGAAGATGACTTTTACTGATATTAATGCGAACAAACTTAGGCAACATGGGCAAATAAGTAAAGATGGGGGTACAATTTGGGTTACTGAATATGATTTGGAGTACCGAAGAAAGCTAAGCAATGCGGTGGTTGTAGTGGATTCTGTTTTGAGAGCAATGGAAGATGCTTATAACAAAGCTGATTATAAAAAGATAGCATCGTACTATGCACAGCATGCCAAAGTTGTTGGAAGAAATACAGAAATAAGCGGGCAAAAGGAAATGCTTCTATACTGGGAAAGCTTTAGAAATATGGGAGGAACTTGGAAACTCAGCAATGAAAAAACCGAGCGGAATGGAGATCAGATATGGCAGAAGGGAAAGTCGGTTATTACAGATAAAGAAGGTAGGCAACATAAAGTGGGTTTTACTTTAATCTTTATACAGGAAGCTGGTGTGTGGAAAATTTTGCAGGATGCTTATTGGTAGTCATTTTAAAAAAACAGAAAAATATGAAACATGCAATCAGTTGGTTTGAAATACCAACAACTGACATTAACCGGGCTCAAAAATTTTACGAAGCTGTCTTCGATATAAAGATGGCTGCCATGGATTTTCCGAATATAAAAATGCGGATGTTTCCGCTGGAAGACCCTATGGAAGGGGTAGGCGGCACATTGGTATGTACAGATGGATTTCATAAACCATCCGCAACCGAGGGGCCGTTGATTTATTTAAACGGCAACCCTGATGAACAGATTTTTTTAGACCGGGTGGAAGCTGCTGGAGGAAAAATTATGGTGCCCAAAACAGCCATCAGCCCCGAGTTTGGCGATATGGCTGTGTTTTTAGACACCGAAGGAAACCGTATTGCACTGCATAATATTCCGGAGTCAATGCAAAAATAAATAGTATGCCGTACAACGAAAAATTAGCCGACAGAACAAGAGAGATTATCGCCCTTACACATAAGAAAGTTGAGGAAAAGAAAATGTTTGGTGGACTATGTTTTATGGTAAACGACAAAATGTGCGTGGGTGTAGAACAAGAAAGGCTGATGGTAAGACTTGACCCAGCACTTTATGATGAAGTGATGGAGAAAGAAGGCTGCAATCCTATGAACTTTACAGGCAGGATAATGAAAGGGTATGTATTTGTAGATATCGAGGCGCTAAACACAAAAAGGAAACTGGAATACTGGATAAAGCTAGCACTGGGTTTTAATAAAGTGGCAAAGCTTTCAAAAAAGAAAACTGTTAAAAAGAAAAAATAAACCGTAATGGAAAGATTAGAGATAAAGGCAGGTCTACAGATATTGAAACCTGCCAATGAAGTATTCCTTGCAATTGTTGACCCCTATAAAATGAAAAATTATTTTATCAGCAGCAGTACAGGGGTTATGAAAGAAGGAGAGAGACTTACTTGGAAATTCCCTGAGACGGATATCGAGTTTCCGGTAACCATTGGTAAAATAGAAAAAGACAAATACGTGTCTTTTTACTGGGATGGGGCCATGGATGGCGAGCAGACATTTGTAGAGATGAACCTGCAGGCCGTTGCCGATGATATAACTTTTGTTAGCGTTACCGAAAAAAGTAAAACCAATAACGAAGCAGGTATAAAATGGCTGAAGAGCAATACCGAAGGTTGGGCAAATTTTCTGGCTTGTATGAAAGCTTGGCTGGAATATGGTGTGCATTTACGTAAAGGTGCTTTTAAACCCGCTCAAATGCCTGAATAACTTTTTTTATATCAAAGGTCCAAAATAAATATTATGCAATCGAAAGCAACTACTGTTGAACAGTACATAGAAGAATTACCTGAGGAACGAAAGAAAGTAATTTCACAATTAAGAAAACAAATTAAAAAGAACCTGCCCAAAGGATTTAAGGAAACAATGGGATATGGTATGATCGGCTATGTGATTCCCTTTTCCATGTATCCGGCAGGCTATCACTGCAACCCGAGTGTGCCGGTTCCGTTTATGAATCTGGCATCTCAAAAGAATTTTGTTGCGGTGTATAGTATGGGTGTTTATGCCAATCCGGGATTGCTGAAATGGTTTACAGATGAATACGCTAAGGCTGGTGTTGGTAAACTGGATATGGGAAAAAGCTGTATTCGATTTAAAAAAATGGATAAGATTCCTTATGAGCTCATTGGCAGGTTGGCAGCAAAAGTTACACCTGCACAATGGCTTGAATTTTATGAAAAAGCGATAAAAAAGTAACAGGAGTCAATTCTTTAAATATCGATTGTAGTTTATAACAAGAAGGATAATCAGACACAGGTTAGTAAAATAAAAAATCCCGGAGCATTCACCCCGGTATTTTTATTTTAGTGCTGCAATCTATTTCTTCCTTTTGTAAGTTCCCTGCATCATTTTCATTTCGTTTCCATCCATGCCCGGGCCAAACATCGTCATGGTATAACTATCATCGTCAATAAGGGTCAGCTCCTCTCTAATATTGGTGTCTTTGCCTGTCATAAAATCTGTTTGATAACCACTCAGGTTTAATGTTTTTGTTTTTTCATCGTAATTACCGCTCATATATACAATGCCAGTGCCCTGGTTATCAATCCAAGTGCTTACAAACATTTTTTTACCATTGTCATAACTCATAGTGGACTGTCCTTCGGTTGGTAGTTTAAATATTACACCTGAAAATTTACCAACTACATACCTGCCGCCTAATATGGAAGACTGAACCATTGTTGCTTTAGATTTCTCGGGCGGTGCAGATGGGTCCATCCAAACGCTTAACTCGGCTTCCCAGCTACCATTTGTTTTTTCCATCCATTTGTGCATTTCGCCTGGGGTTTTAAATACCTTCCACAACGAATCCATTGTTGCCTGGCTGGGCATTGCAGCATGAGCGGTTTCCGTTTTTGTTTCTGTTGGAGGAACTATTGCAGTTGAATCTGTCGTTGGTTTGGCATCTTCTGATTTATTGTTGCACGACAATATAATAAATGAAGCAGTACAAATAAGTAAAGCGATTTTTCTCATAATAAAATATTTATTTTTTGGAAAGTACAAAAATTATTGCTGAAAAGAAAACAGAACTATACGAGCAGTTATATTAAATGATGAAATACTATTGTGCAGCTCCGGGCTTATGTAAATCCCTCAATACATTATCAATCCTTTCTTTTATCGTATCGTAATTGGTAAATCCTTTCGCAACCATAATAAATTTTAATTCGCCAGTTTGGATAAATACAGTTGGGTAACCGTTTACCTGCAATTGTTTCATTAGCGCAAATTCGTAATAAGCCATTTCTTTGTATTCATTTGCATTCAGCTTTGTGTAAAATGCTTCCTGCTGAATATTATATTTATCCAGCAAATGCCGGTAGGCTTCATCATCATCCAGATCACGGCCTTCGTAATTTAACGCATATTGCAAGTCGGTGGCAAACTCAAGCTGCCTTTCAGGATAATATTCTTTAAGGATACACAAGGCAATAGCTGGTTTTTCAGAATTCATTACCCAGTCGCTTCTATCGGGATTGTTACAATGCCATAAAAAATCTTCGCCAAATTTTATACCGCTAAGCTCCTCTACTCTTTTGTAGGACGATGCTATATAAGGGCCAATTTTTTCAATGGGCATTACCTCATCTCCAACCATCATGCCGCCACTTAAAACTTCAATATCAAGCTGGTCTTTGTATTCTGTTGCAATTTGTTTTATTACCGGGCTAAAGCCATAGCACCAGCCGCAGTATGCATCGTAACAGTAAATAAGATTTGATTCCATAAGATAAGATTAATGCGCCTCCAGCCAGTTATCGCCCATACCCATTTCTGCATCTGTAGGTACATCATTTGGCAAAGCCAATGCTGTTTGCATACAATTTAAAATGATTGGTTTTATTGTTTCTATTTCGGATTTGTGTGCATCAAAAACCAATTCATCATGCACCTGCAATAACATTTTAGATTTGAAATTGTGTTTGCTGAATTCTGCATGAATTTTTATCATCGCCAGTTTTATCATATCGGCAGCCGAGCCTTGTATGGGTGAGTTGATGGCGTTGCGTTCGGCAAAAGCACGTACGGTAAAGTTTGCGCTGTTAATATTGGCCAGCCAGCGTTTACGACCCATCAATGTTTCTACATAGCCATTTTCCTGCGCAAAATGAATGGTATCATCCATGTATTTCTGAATATTTGGGAATTGCTTTTTATAGTTGTCAATAATTTCTTTTGCTTCGGAACGACTGATGCCTAAATTTTCGGCGAGGCCAAAGGCACCCTGCCCGTATATGATACCGAAGTTTACACTCTTGGCTTTGTAACGCATTTCTTTGGTTACATCTTTTTCATCAACATTAAAAACCTTTGCGGCGGTTGCACTGTGAATGTCTTTTCCAGTTTTAAATGCTTCACACATATTTTCATCGCCGCTAATGGCGGCAACTATGCGTAATTCAATTTGGGAATAATCTGCAGAAATTAATACATGGTCTTTATCTCTAGGAATAAAAGCTTTGCGAATCTCTCTTCCCCTTTCGGTACGAATAGGAATATTTTGCAAGTTGGGATTGTTGCTACTTAACCTACCGGTTACAGCAACAGCCTGAGCATAAGAAGTATGCACCCTGCCGGTCTTTTTATTAATCATCAGCGGCAACGCATCTACATAAGTTGATTTTAGTTTGGTGAATTCCCGAAAAGATAAAATATCATCAACGATTTTATTTTTACTCGCAAGCTTTAGCAACACATCTTCACCCGTTGCATACTGGCCGGTTTTGGTTTTTTTTGCCTTGTCGTCAATCTTCATCTTGTCAAACAAAACTTCGCCCAATTGTTTTGGAGATGCTAGGTTAAAACGTACACCTGCTTGTTGGTAAACACTTTCTTCTGCTTCCTTTGCTTCTTTCTCCAACTCTTTAGAGTAATCATTTAAGAAACCTTCATCAACTTTAATGCCCTCGTACTCCATGGCGGTCAATACCTTCACCAAAGGGTTCTCCACTTCGTAAAAAACCTTCTCCACTTCTTTTTGTTTTAACTGAGGCAGAAAAACATTTTTTAACTGTAAAGTGATATCAGCATCTTCTGCAGCATACTCTTTTATTTTTTCAGGTTCTACATCCCGCATGTTACCTTGGTTCTTTCCTTTTTTACCAATCAGTTCTTCAATATGCACGGTTGCATAGCCCAGGTATTTTTCGGCCATGGCATCCATACTGCGTTTGCCATCGGGCTCTATCACGTAATGCGCCAGCATGGTATCAAAAGTATCGCCGGCCAGTTCAAAACCATACCATTTTAGCAACAGCATGTCGTACTTGATGTTTTGACCAATCCAGGTTTTTGATTTATCGTTGAAGAGGTTTTCAAAATGTTTAAGGATAGTAATACAGCCATCTCTGTCGTCCGGACAAGGAATATAATATCCTTCGCCGGGCTTTACAGAAAAACTCATGCCAACTAGGTCGGCTTCGTTAGCATCGATGCCTGTTGTTTCGGTATCAAAACAAATCTCTACCGCAGATTTTAGGATAGGGAGGATTTCGCTGATTTTTTCTTCAGAGTCAATCAGCATATAATTGTGAGGGGTGTTAGTGATATTCTTGTCAACTAAAATAATATCTTCTTCGGCTTTAATTTTTATGGCAACAGGTTCGGGCTGTTCAAGTACATTTCCAAACAAATCCATCTGGACTTTTCGAGTTGAACTCTTTGCATTAGCAGAGTACGTAATCCCCCCTTCGGGGGGTGGGGGGGCTTCATCACCTAGAATTCTGCGCCCAAGGGTTTTAAATTCCAGCTCTTCAAAAATTTCTTTTAACGCTGGCTTATTCATCTCTTCAATTAAAAAATTCTTTTCATTGAATTCTACAGGTACATTTAAAATAATAGTCGCTAATTTTTTACTCATCAAAGCAAGCTCTTTTCCTTCCATTACTTTTTCGCCCAGCTTGCCTTTTATTTTATCGGCATTATCTAAAACATTTTCGAGTGTGCCATATTCCTTCAATAATTTGGCTGCTGTTTTTTCTCCTACACCTTTTATGCCGGGGATATTATCCACCGCATCTCCCATCAACCCCAACATATCAATTACTTGATCTACATTTTCTATATCCCATTTTTCGCAAACTTCTTTGGGCCCAAGTATTTCAAATTTGCCGCCCTGGTAAGGTGGTTTGTAAATTTTGATGTTTTCCGAAACCAATTGTCCGTAATCTTTATCAGGCGTCACCATATACACTTCGTACCCTTCCTTCTCTGCCATCTTTGCTAGGGCACCAATTACATCATCCGCTTCGTAGCCATCAATGGCAATTACGGGGATGTTGAGCGCTTCAATAATTCTTTTTATATCCGGCACCGCCGATAAAATATCTTCAGGTGTTTCCTGCCGGTTGGCTTTGTAGTCGGCAAAATCGGTATGACGTTCGGTTGGCGCATGCGTATCAAAACATACGGCCATGTGGGTAGGATTCTGATTTTTTATCAGTTCGATAATCGTATTGGTAAATCCAAACTGGGCATTGGTATTACGGCCCTTGCTGGTTACCCGCGGGTTACGGATGAGTGCATAATAAGCACGGAAAACCAGCGCAAATGCATCTAACAGAAAAAGTTTTTTTGACATGGAGTAAAAATAAAACAATTTGCCACCCCAATCAACAATTGCTTAAAACTTAAAAGCTGCTCCGGTTTAGGAACAGCTTTTTAAGATCATGTAAACTCAAATAAACAAAAACAACTTTCTTTATTATCAAAGGCTGGTAATCTGTAGCCAACCTTCAGTAGGATTTTTAGCGTTTTCAAAACTCACACCGGCATTGCTGATATTGGAAACAGTCCAATTGTTGTTCAGTTTTGCCAAGGCAGGGTCATTGGTATCGAGATTTATGGTAATTTTTTTTGAGATATCATCTTCGGCCCAATTGCCGGTTATTTCTTTCCCATTTTTATTGATGATGATTTTTCCGTTGGGCTGAAATACCAAGGCACAGCCTTCAAAAACGGCGGTTTCATCATTTTGTGATTCAATAAATAATTTTATTTTCCAAGCTCCCTGTGTTACCTGCGGTGTTGCAGATACAGCCGTAGTGTACTCATTAATACCGGTGCACGCTGCAAAATAGACGATGATGGAGCACTTAATGGCGAATAAAAGAACAGGCTTTTTCATAATTATCAGGGATATTGGTACCTGTATAACTGAAAAAGCCTATCTATTATTGTGTAAGATTTTTAGAAAAATCAGAACCGAGTATCGAAATATACTGGTAACATAGCCCTCCATGTTGGCCAGTCATGCTTCCAATCTTCGCCCCAAACATCTAGTTCGTAATTGATTCCTTTGCTGTAAAGCAGTCCGGCAAAGGCTTTAGAAGCATTTGGGTCTTCGTAGGCACCGCTGCCTGTTAAGATATGTATATGTTTGCTGCTGCGAATCTGTTCCAAAACATTATGGTCCTCTAAATTTTGGATATAATGCATCGGACTGTTGAAATATACCTGGTCATCAAAGAATCCATCGGTATATTCTGTAAGGTCGTACACACCGCTCATGGCAATAACGCCATTGATGAGGTCGGGGCGCTTTAAAAATAGGTTCATGCTGTGTAAAGCGCCAAATGATGCGCCGCACATGATAATCTCGGTTTCGTTGGAAGTACTGTTTTTTATGAACGGAATTACTTCGTTAAACACATATTCGTTAAACTGGTTCTGACGAATCGCTTTATGCTCGCCGGCCATTTCTTTGTTAAGCCAGCTTTCGTTATTGATGCTGTTGATGGAGAAAACTTTGATTTTTCCGCCATCTATATAAGGAGCAAGGGTCTCCATCATCTGAAAACGCTCATATTCCAAATAATCAGCTGCCGCCGTAGGAACAAATAAAATGGCAGTGCCGTAGTCGCCATAAGTAACGATGGGCATGTCTTTTTGCAATGCCGGACTAAACCAGCTGTTTAATTCTTTTTTCATAATGTTAGTTGTGCCACAAAGATACGCAGAGTAATATTCACGGAGTTGCACAAAGGGTAATTAAATCTAATTGATGAGTCGCTTTATGCCGTCCTTTAATAATTTGGTTTGAAAATTTATGATTAAACCAAGTCGGTAATCGCCTAGTTTCAGATAAGTAAGCAATTGGGCGATATGCACTTCATTTATTGCTTCGGTTCTTTTTAGTTCCACAACTACTTTGTTTTCCACCAACAGGTCCATTCTATACCCGTGGTCTAGTTTTACTTCTTTGTAAATAATGGGCATTGGTTTTTCCTTTACTACTTCAAGTCCTTTTTCTTTCAAATCATAAAAAAGACATTCTCAGTAGGAAGACTCTAAAAGTCCGGGGCCAAAGGCTCTGTGCACATCAATTGCACAGCCAATAATGATATTTGAAATCTCATTCTCAATCATTTTCTTTCTTTGTGTAACTCTGCGTATCCTTGGAGTATCTCTGTGGAATCTCACTCTAATACTCCCTCTTTTATCTCAATCCACAATTCCCGGTAACAACTGGCTGCATAACTACTGTTGGCAAACTCCATGATAGGCGCTTTGTGGATGCCCATTTTTTCTACATCGCTTAAATAAGGAATGTAATTCTGGAAGAAACGCTTGTCTTTGTATAGTTCTTCCATAATCTCGTTGTGCATATTCTTGCGGAGGTCAGTCATGGTGAAGAAACACATCATCTTACTTATGTCTAAAGATTTTTCTTTAAAATAATCTTTAACCATGTGGTAGGTTCGGATAGAGAGCGTAGTGGGTATAACCGGCATCAGCACTATATCCGCAGCGTTAAAAATATTTTCGCTGAGGGCACTAAAACCTGGAGGACAGTCAATAAAAACAAAATCATATTCGCTCTGCAATTGTTTTAAAATCGATTTTAATCGATTTTTATTTCCCTTCATTTCTTCCAGCATGATATCAAAACTTTTACTGGAATTATCGGCCGGAATCACATCCAGTAATTCAAAATCGGAGCTTAGGATAGCATTTTCCAAATCGGCATCCTTCATCACTAATTTTTTTATGCCGGGATGGGTTTTGGGTTTGGCTTTATAATAAAAAGAAGAAGAGCCTTGGGGGTCAATATCCCAAAGCAAAGTTTTATAGCCATCTGCCGCAGCCAGATAAGCAAAATTTACACAACTGGCGGTTTTACCAACACCACCTTTCAGGTTGTAGAGCGCAATTGTTGTCATTTAAAGTTGATTTTAATGATAAGGGAGGGTTAAGATAACAAATAATTTTAAAGAAAGATGTATCTTTTGCAAAAACATGAACATGAAAATTCCTACACAATACAACAGGGTAATGCCTTATATGATAATCCCCAATGCCGCCGAATTCATTGTTTTTATGAAAGATGTGTTTGGTGCCGAAGAACAAATGATTGTACCCCGTGAAGAAGGTGTGATTATGCATGGCGAACTACGTATTGGCGATGCGGTAATCATGTTTGCCGATGCAACCGAACAGTTTACTGCCCGCCCTGCTGGTATTTTTATTTATGTGGAGAGTGTAGATGACACGTACAAAAAGGCCATTGCAGCAGGTGCGGTATCTGTTATGGAACCGGGGAAACAGCCCTATGGCTTTACCTGCGGTTTTAAAGATGTGTTTGGCAATGATTGGTGGCCAACGGAAGTGGAATAATTATTAACCAGCTTTCATCTCGTCCAGGCTTTTCTGTAGCCTGAACATCTCATCCCTAAGCCTAGCTGCTTCCATAAAGTCTAAATCTTTTGCAGCTTTATTCATTTGCTTTTTGATATTAGTAATTGCTTTTTCCATTTGCGGAATGGTAGAATAAACAGCTTGGTCTTCGGCAGCAACAGTTACGAGTTCTTCATCGGGTGCTATTGAATAAGGATTTGCGGGGTCGTATCCCTTTACATCCAGTACCGAACCTTGGGCAATAATCTGTTCGGTACTTTTAATGATGGTGGTGGGTGTTATATTATGTTCAATATTAAAAGCCATCTGCTTTTCACGGCGACGGATGGTTTCGTCAATGGTACGTTGCATGCTGTCGGTCATTTTATCAGCATAAAAAATTACCAGTCCATCAACGTTACGTGCGGCACGGCCGGCCGTTTGGGTAAGACTTTTTTCGTTGCGTAAAAAACCTTCCTTATCAGCATCTAAAATGGCAACCAGCGACACTTCGGGCAAATCAAGTCCTTCACGTAATAGGTTAACACCAACCAATACATCAATAACACCCAGTCTTAATTCACGCAGTATTTCTATCCGCTCCAGTGTATCTACTTCGCTATGTATGTACTTGCTTTTTATGTCGATGCGGTGCAGGTATTTGGTCATTTCTTCGGCCATGCGCTTGGTGAGTGTGGTAACTAAAACGCGGTCGCCTTTTGTAATCCGTTTATCAATTTCATCCAGCAGGTCATCAATCTGGTTGATGGATGGGCGCACTTCAATTGGCGGATCGAGTAAGCCTGTTGGTCTTACCACCTGTTCAATAACTACGCCTTCGCATTTTTCCAATTCGTATTTACTTGGTGTTGCCGAAACATAAATGGTTTGGTTGAGCAGCGATTCAAATTCATGAAAATTAAGCGGACGGTTATCTAATGCTGATGGCAGCCGAAAACCGTAATCAACTAATACTAATTTTCGGCTTCTGTCGCCGCCATACATTCCGCTAACCTGTGGTATGGTTTGATGACTCTCATCAATAATGCAGATAAAATCTTTTGGAAAATAATCCAACAGACAGAACGGCCTAGTGCCGGGTTTGCGCCTGTCGAAAAAACGAGAATAGTTTTCTATACCATTGCAATAGCCCAGCTCACGTATCATTTCCAAATCGTAATTAACTCGTTCACTTATACGTTGGGCTTCAATGTATTTACCACTGTTTTTGTAGTAAGTTTCCTGTGCCAGTACTTCGTCCTGTATTTCATGTACCACTTGTTGCAGTACATCTTTAGGGGCTACATATAAATTTGCCGGGAAGATAGCAGCATTCTCTACAGCGCTAATACGCTTACCGCTGCTCAATTCCAGCGTTTCAATGGTTTCTATTTCATCGCCAAAAAAAGTAATGCGGTAACCAAAATCAACATACGGCAGATTGATATCAATGGTATCGCCTTTAACACGAAATGTTCCTCTTGTAAAATCTCCTTCGCTGCGGTTGTACAAAGAATTAATCAACGCATGTAAAAATCCCTGACGGGAAATAACCTGTCCCTGCTGAATACGGATTATTCCGGCTTCGTAATCGGTTGGGTTACCCATACCGTAAATGCAACTCACACTTGCAACGATAATAATATCTCGTCGCCCACTTAATAATTGTGCAGTGGCCTGCAAGCGAAGTTTATCCAATTCTTCATTAATGCTGAGGTCTTTTTCAATGTACGTATTGCTAACTGGCATGTAAGCCTCTGGCTGGTAGTAATCGTAATAAGAAACAAAATAGCCCACAGCATTCTCCGGAAAAAACTGTTTGAACTCACCATATAATTGTGCAACCAATGTTTTGTTATGCGTAATCACCAACGTTGGCTTTTGTACATTCTGTATCACATTGGCCATGGTAAATGTTTTACCACTGCCGGTGACTCCTAAAAGTGTCTGGTATCTTTCGCCATTCAATATGCCATCCGTAAGTTGGCGGATGGCATCCGGCTGATCGCCGGCTGGAGAATATGGTGCTTGAAGTTGAAAAGGCATAATTAGATATGCAATTTACTAAAGCTCGAGCTATTTATTTTCCAGCAATTTATCCGCTTCATGTTTACGGATGAACCATGCAATGGTAAAGGAAGGAATAATATCGGTAAATGGAATAATCTCTTCCAGAAAATTTAATACACCGCCAATCATACCAAAGCGACCACCAAACATCTGATAAAAAATAAAAGCAGAGATGGGCGCCCAAACAACATCCGCAATTTCTCCTAAAGCCGGAAAAATATAGGTGGCCATGCCAATGATATCCATCAGTATGCACAAAAAAATATTGGGAAGAACAGGTTTTTTCTTATTCATTTGTTTCCAATTAAGCAATCACTTTACGATTCATATAAGTACTATAATCCGGAATGATGGTTTCGTATTCTTCCATCATCAATGGCGACGTTAAAACAAAATCTGCAGTCGCCCGGTCGCAGGCTAATAAAATATTCCATGCAACACCCAATCTAAGTAAAGCTTTTACGTCGCTGTCATGTGGCTGTGCCTCCATCGGGTCCCAAAAAAAGATCAAAATATCAATATCGCCTTGCGCTATCATAGCGCCAATCTGCTGATCACCACCTAAAGGGCCGCTCAACATTTTCTTAACGGTGCGGTCCAACTTTTCTTCCAGCAGTTTACCAGTAGTGCCTGTTGCAATCAGTTCGTGTTTGGCTAGGGTAGCTTTATTGTGCTCGGCCCATTCAATTAAATCATGCTTTTTATTATCATGTGCAACAAGTGCAATACGTTTTCTGATGCCTATTTTCCGGATTCTGTTCATTATGCCTGTTATTTACTGTTAATACGGCGGTTCTGTTAAAAGTAATCCATTACCATATTAATTCTCAATTAACCTTGCCATCCGGCCAATTTAGCGTACCTTTGCGCCCTTAAAAACAGCTATCAGCTGTTAGCTCTTGGCCATTATCCCTATGATTCTGCTAAAAGCTAATAGTAAAAGGCTAAAAGCTAGAAAAATGAATATCAGAAACGTCGCAATTATTGCCCACGTAGATCACGGTAAAACTACCCTGGTTGACAAAATTTTACACAGTACCAATATTTTTCGTGATAACCAGGAAACTGGTGAACTAATCATGGATAATAATGATCTTGAAAGAGAGCGTGGTATTACCATTTTCAGTAAGAACGTATCGGTTACCTATAAAGGCGTTAAGATTAACGTTATCGACACCCCTGGTCACAGTGACTTTGGTGGTGAAGTTGAACGTGTATTAAAAATGGCTGATGGTGTTTTGCTGTTGGTTGATGCTTTTGAAGGTCCGATGCCACAAACACGTTTTGTGTTGCAGAAGGCGTTGCAATTAGGTTTACACCCGATCGTAGTTATCAATAAAGTTGATAAACCAAACTGTCGCCCGGATGAAGTACATGATGCAGTTTTTGAGTTGTTCTTTAACCTAGATGCTACAGAGCAGCAACTTGATTTTCCTACCATTTACGGTAGCAGTAAGAATGGCTGGATGAATACATCATTAACAGAAATTGATAATATTTTTCCTTTACTGGATGCGATACTGGAACATGTACCAGAACCAAAGGTAAATGAAGGAACTACGCAGATGCAGATTACTTCTCTGGATTATTCTTCTTTCTTAGGAAGAATTGCAGTTGGTAAAGTGGCAAGAGGAACCGTGAAAGAAGGTCAGCAAATTGCACTGGTACAAGCTGGCGGCGTAATTAAAAAAATGAAAATTAAAGAACTGTACGTTTTTGAGGCGCTTGGAAAGAAGAAAGCAACAGAAGTAAGTGCAGGTGATATTTGTGCGATAGTTGGTTTAGATGAATTTAATATTGGTGATACCATTTGTGATGTAGAGTTTCCCGAAGCATTGCCGGTTATTAGTGTAGATGAACCAACCATGAGCATGATGTTCAGCATTAACAACTCTCCATTTTTTGGCCGCGAAGGAAAGTTTGTTACCTCACGCCATTTGCGTGACAGGTTGATGAAAGAGACTGAAAAAAATCTTGCACTTCGTGTTGAAGATTCTGATAGTGCGGATAGCTTCCTAGTTTATGGTCGTGGTATTTTGCACCTTGGTATCTTAATTGAAACCATGCGCAGAGAAGGATTTGAATTGACTGTAGGTAATCCGCAGGTTTTAGTAAAAGAAATTGATGGTAAGAAATGTGAGCCTTATGAGACTTTGGTTGTTGATGTTCCTGCTGAATTTAGCGGAAAGGTAATCGACCTGGTTACGCAGCGCAAAGGCGAAATGCTGATTATGGAAAGCAAGGGTGAAATGCAGCATTTGGAATTTGATATTCCATCACGTGGCTTAATCGGACTGAGAAGCAATATGCTTACCAGTACTGCCGGCGAAGCTGTAATGGCTCACCGTTTTACCGATTACCGCCCATGGAAAGGTGTTATACCTGGGCGTAGCAATGGTGTTCTTTTATCTAAGAACATGGAAAAAACAACCGGCTATTCTATTGATAAATTACAGGACAGAGGACGTTTCTTTGTTGATCCGGGAGAAGAGGTTTACGCAGGACAAATTATTGCTGAGCATATTAAGCCAGGAGATTTGAATGTAAATGCAACAGAACCTAAAAAATTAACCAACCACCGTGCAAGCGGTAGTGATGATGCCAGCCGTGCAGCACCAAAGATTTTGATGTCTTTAGAAGAGTGTATGGAATATATTCAGCAGGATGAGTGTATTGAAGTAACGCCAAAAAGTATTCGTATGCGTAAAGTGATACTGGATGAGAATGAGCGTAGCAAAGTGGCCAAGCAAATGAAATCGGAGCCGGCATAAGGCTTTTGTTAAGTAATATAATTACTTAAAATGTCCGCAACCTTTTCTTCATAGGGTTGCGGATATTTTTTTTGGAAGGTTTCAAAAGCAATTTTACCCATTGCTTCCCAGTTATCTTTTTGTTGCCAGCATAGCTCCAGCGTTTGGTCGATTGATATAGGAGTTACATCGTCGCAAATAAAACCGTTTACCGAATCTTCGACCCATAATGGCATATCTCCAACCCTGCTCACCATACAAGGCCTGGCCATAGCCATTGCTTCCACAACACTTATAGGCATGGCATCAATACGGGTGCATTGTAATAACAAGTGACAATCCTGCAGGGTTTGCTTAGTGTTGGTGGTAAAACCTTTTAGGTAGACTTTGTTTTCAAGG
This sequence comes from Ferruginibacter sp., assembly GCA_046595125.1. Taxonomy (GTDB): domain Bacteria; phylum Bacteroidota; class Bacteroidia; order Chitinophagales; family Chitinophagaceae; genus Ferruginibacter. The sequence goes on along the minus strand of JBKJPN010000128.1, from coordinate 25,224 downwards.
CCTGTTTCGAAAATCAGGTTTTCCAGCATTATTTTATCTTTTCCTTGCCCATATAAATGCAATTGCCAGTTTCTCGATTTCCATTTTTCAGATGATAGTGTTTGAATCAATATATCCTGAGATTTTCGGGCTATATCCAGTTCGGCAAGCATCACCCAAATAAAGTTGTTGTTTGTTGGTGGAGGAAAAGGAGCTGCAGTTGCTTCGGGTTGAAAAGTTATAGGATTGATTAGCGTAGATTTGTTTTCAACAATCATGTTGAATTTTCTTTCTATTACTTCAAATATTTTATGTGTTGCACCAAAATTCATTTTTGCCCGGCTGGTCCAATGCTTAAGTAACTTCTGCTTAGCAAGTGAGAGCACTGCATTTTCATTATAATTGTGATTGGTGATTACATAAGCCGGTAGCCTTTCGTAAAGTTTTTTAAACGGGGCATGTAAAACTTCTTCCCACCCACCCTGATTTATAACTACGAGCTTGTATGTTGAAAAAGGAATAGCCTCAATTGTATTTTTAATTGCTCTTTTTCTAAACAGGCCTGTCTTATTGGGCAATAAATAAATATGGCAACCAGCTTCTTTCAGATTGCTGATTCGATGCTGTTTTTCTTCCCAATGATAGCAGCCAACACCAACTTTGTAATTGTTTTGGCACATCCATAATGCAGTACGATACCATATCTCTTCACTTCCGCCCCAAGCAGATCCGTTCATCAATGATAAAAAGAAAACAGATTTCATCAGTTTTTTTCAAACACAATTAAAATATTACGGCCTTCAATTTTGTTGCTGTTGTTTTTAATGTACCTCTTGTAAATAAATGAAGGAACCAACGATAAAAAAAATGCTTTTGAGGGATTGGTTTTTTTTACATGAGCTATTTTAATTTTAAACCAATGCTTCATTTCACCAAGTGGCTCGGTAAACGACTCTATGTTTGTAATGGGAAAGACTTTTTCCAGATTTTTGAATGCCGCTTTGTTCCATAAGCCGGCATGATGTGGAGGCAGGTTTAAAGTGTGATAATCATCCCATTCAAATAAATAAGGATTATTGTTAGGAACAGCAATAATCATTCTCCCTCCTTTTTTTAAAGCTAATAAAGAGGCTTCAATAAACGACTTTATATCAACAATATGTTCCAGCACCTGAAAATTACAAACCACATCATATTTACCTGTGTGTTTAATACTGTAATCCTGAATGGTTTCGTTATGAATGGTATGACCTTCTTTGGTTGCCTTTGTAGCTGCAGCGGAGTTTAATTCCAGTCCAGTAATATCGTTAATGTTGTTCTGTTTGCAGAGTTTTATAAAGAAACCATCGCCTGAGCCTATTTCTAAAATCTTATCCAAAGGGTTAAGAAAACTGAGTGCCAACGGGTGTTCCCAGCGATTATCCTGGTAATACCAATTGTTTAATTCATTCAGATCCTGATAGAATTTATCATCACCGTAAATGGTGAAAGGGTAAAAGAAACGGTAGCCGGTGTCATTGCATTCATATAATTCAATTTCCTTCACGCCTTCAAAAAAACGAGAAACATCAACCTTTGTTTCTTTGATATAAAGTGCCTTGGTTAACTCAATATCAAAACTTCTTAATTGGGTTATATTTTTGCTGTAAGTTACAGGGCTTACTAATTCCATATTTATTTTTTTTGTGCAACAACAAGGTAATTCAGAGTCCACCACTCGTCAAAATATTTTTTGTCTATCCGCAATGCTATGTGGTTTAGCAACCAGGTTAATCTCAATTCCATAAAAAGAATTTTGAGAATTTTAGCTCGGCCGGTCTTAAATTTAAATGTAGAGTAAACCGTATTAATAAACATTTGAAAAGTTGCAGCCCATTTACCGCCATTGGCTTTAATGTAAACGATTTCAAAACCAGCTTCTTCAAAAAGTTCTTTTAACCCATGTTTTGTAAGTCGAAAGAAATCATACGGCTCTTCATGTAACTCCCAAGTAAAAGGTACCGTCAATATCATTTTTCCGCCGGGCTTTAAAACCCTAAAGGATTCTTTAATCATGGAATGATGATCGTACACATGCTCCAACACCTGAGTTGCCAAAACCGTATCAAATTTATTGTCTTCAAATTTTAAATCGGTTGCTAGGCAAATAACGTCCACTCTGTTTTTATCGCTTTGTATAACATCGCAACCGGTTTGGGTTTCCGTTTTTAGATTGTACCATTCTTCATACGGTTTATTGCCGCAACCTAAGTCAAGCAAATCACCACTAGCATGATTTTTTATGGCTTCATCAATATCTGTCAACAATAACGATAAGTGAATATAATCCGGCGCTTTTTTCTTGAGAACTGTACTGCTGAGGCGTGGGATATTTTCCTGTCTTGACATAATTTTTATTTCCGGTGAATTGATGGCAAAGTAAGTTAAAATATTTTAGTTGGATTGGGATAGAGTTGAGTGGCTATAAGAATACCCTATTTTTGTAACGAAAAAGCTTCAACTTGAAAATTCCAGATAATATTAGCAACCAACTGCAACAATACTTCGATAAAATATTAGTGGTATCGGTGCCCCGATTTGTTGACAGGCACGAACGAGTAAAAGAAAATTTATCAGGGTTGAATTTTGAATTTTTCTGGGGAGCAGATAAACAACAACTGAATTACGAAGTTGCAAAAACTGACGGTACTTACGATGATGCAAAAGCCAGAAAGCTGCAGCGGCAGGGCAAACCGTTAAACTTAGGAGAAATAGCTTGTTCACTATCGCACCGAAATTTGTATCGGGCGATGCTTGAAAATAATTGGCAGAAAGTGCTTGTTCTGGAGGATGACGTACTACCCATTTTTGATCATTCACAGGTGTTACAAGAAACACTAAATGAGTTACCCGAGAACTGGGAGTTGGTTTACCTGGGTTATTTAAAACATGAAAAGATAACTGCTGGTTTAAAATTTAAACAGTTTTTTTATAGGCTGAAAAGTGCATTGGGGTTAATGACCTGGAGCTATAAAATGGTAAACAATCTTTTACCAAAGCGGTACAGTAAACATTTAAAAAAGGCGGGATTTCATGATTGTACTCATGCTTATGCTATAACAATTGACGGAGCAAAGAAGTTAATGGCTGCCCAAACACCAGTTGTTTACCGTGCCGATGATTTGTTGTCATCAACCATTATGAAGGGGGAGCTGGTTGCATTTGTAACAAATCCCAAATTTTTTGACCAAGAGGGGTTTGCAAACGAGCAGATGATTTCTGAAATTAAGCGATGATTGCTTCACCCTTTAATCCATCTTATCTATCACTCTTTTTAAAGCCGAGGCCATTTTTTCATTAATTTTATTCAATGAGTCATACATTTCCAAGGCGCCTTCTTTATTTTTTAATTCGGTATAACAATAGCCCGAATAAAGTAAGGCTAGGTCTACAGTAGAAATAGCCAAATTCTTTTTAAATTGTTCAACAGCTTCGGCGTATTTTCCTACCCGGCGGTAAGCGTGTGCGAGTTCGCCGTAGCCAGGTTTATAATCATTATCAATTTCCAGCGCTTTTTTTGCATACACTATGGCCGAGTCATGCTCTTGTTTGGCATTGTAATTCCAAGCAATGCTGTAAAATGTTTCCTTATCTGTGGGATCTGTAATGGCCGCTTTTTTGTAATAGTAAATCGAAGAATCATAAATATGATTGTAATCCCTGTATATTTTTCCCATTCCGGTTAATGCAATAGTCATCTTGGGGCTTAATGCCAGAGCGGCTTGGTAGCTAACAATGGCTTCGTCGGTTTTTGAAAAAACTAATTGCATGGCACCCAATTCTACAAGCGCCGAATCAAATTTATTATAAAGTTTCACCGATTCTGTAAATGCATTCAAGGCCTCAGGAAGTTTGCCATTTGCTTTTAATTGTAAACCTGATTTGTACATAGCCTTAGACTTAGGCCTAAGCTGGGCATTGGTAGATGAAAAACAGAATAAAGTAACGAGAAGAGGTAGAATTCGTTTATTCATAAATAGTTTCTTTAATGCAAATTTAAAAAACTGAGCGTTTAAAGTGCAAATTAAGCCTTTATTTTATGTTAAACATATGTGATTACTATGCTTTGCTGCCTTAACTTTGCAGCTGAAATGAAACCTATTTTATATACCCTTTTTATATTGCTTTTTTTAGCCCTATTTATAGTGCCTGCCTATAGCCAATGTGCTGTTTGTACCAAAACAGCATTGCAATTGGGCGAAAAACCCGCCGCAGGGTTAAATTCGGCCATACTGTATTTAATGGCTTCACCTTTTATTATTGTTGGATTTATTGGTTACCGCTGGTGGAAAGGGAATAAAAAGTACGAGGAGGAGCAGGACGCAATAGGCAATAGGTAATAAGCAATGGCTTAAGCTGTTGTTTTTAAAATACCATTTCAATAATATTTTTTGATGAATGCGTAGAGATTAAAATCCTTTCCTGCTTCTTCAATTTTTTGTTTCAGCATCACTTTGTCAATCGCACCCATTTTCTTTTGTTGTATCAGGTGAAATGCTTTTTCGGCCAATAGCCAGCTTCGTTTTTCATTGCTCTTCATTTGGCTGAACATATCACTAATTATTTTTAATAATTCTGCTATCCCTTCTTTTTGAGAAGCAATGGTTTTAATAACAGGCACCAGCATGGTATGATTGTGAAAAGCGGGTGCCAGCATCAGCCTTAAGTTTTTTACAAACAAATCAGCATCAGGCCGGTCGGCTTTATTAACTACAAATACATCAGCAATTTCCATTAGCCCGGCTTTCATGGTTTGTACTTCATCGCCAGCTTCGGGCACCACTACCACGGCGGTAACATCGGCCAGGCCGGCAATTTCAATTTCGCTTTGTCCAACGCCAACGGTTTCTACAATAACATAATCAAAACCGGCTGTTTTCATCAAGTCGCTTATTTCAATAATTTTGGGATGAAGACCACCCAACGAACCACGTGTTGCCAGCGAGCGGATAAATACATGGGGGTTGTTGTACCATTCACTCATTCTTATTCTGTCGCCCAATAATGCACCCAAATTAAAGGGCGATGAGGGATCCACACAAATAACCGCAACCGATTTTTTCTGATTAATTAACTCACCAATCAATGCATCAACCAACGTACTTTTTCCGGCTCCGGGCGGTCCAGTTATGCCAATAATGGGAGTGGTAGTGGTGGGTAACATTTCCAACAATTTTTCATAGCCTTCGGTTTCATTCTCGATATAAGAAATACACCGGGCCAAAGTTTTTTGGTTGCCGTTTTTTATTTCAGCTAATTGTTGCTCCCACATTAAACAAATTTCAATTTTCTGTATTCAAATACCAAATTAATTACAAAAACGGCCTTGCTATACCAGTTTATTGTTTCTTTGCAGCATGAATATCTCGGTTGTTATCATTACTAAAAATGAAGCACATATTATTGCCAATACACTGCAAAGCCTGCAGCCTGTTATACAGGATATTGTTATTGTTGATAGCGGCAGCACCGATGATACCCTTGCCATTTGCAAACAATTTAATGCAACTGTTATTGAAACGGATTGGAGTGGCTATGGCATTAATAAAAACAAGGGCATTGCGGCAGCAAAGTACGACTGGATATTGAGCCTGGATGCAGACGAAGCCATTGACGAAGAATTAAAGCAATCGATTGTTCAGCTTGCGTTACAGAACGAATGTGAAGTGTTTGATATTCGGTTTAAAAATTTCTTTTGTAATAAATGGATTCGTTTTGGCGAGTGGGGTTTCGATAGGCATATCCGCCTGTTTAACCGTAAAAAAGTGCAGTGGAATAATGTGGCCGTGCATGAAAATCTGATTTTTCCCGAAGGGGTAACAGTTTCAAAGCTGAAAGGAAATATCCTGCATTATACCGTACAAAATCGGGAGGAGTACGATGCCAAAACCGATTATTATGCCAGAATGAATGCAAAAAAATATGTAACGGCAGGAAAAAAGGCAAGCCTGTTTAAGCTGTACTTTTCGCCTGTATTTGCTTTTTTGCAGCATTATATTTTCAGACTTGGTTTTTTAGACGGCGCCGAAGGATTTATCATTGCCAAAACAACCGCCCGATATACTTTTTTAAAATATCGTTATCTTAAGGAGATGAATAGTTAGTAGAACCATGACAAATTTTATTCCCATATTTCCTTTAGGCATTGTAGTGTACCCCGGCGAGCAGCTAAACCTGCACATTTTTGAGCCAAGGTATAGGCAGCTTGTTAATGAAAGTTTTGAATCGAAAAAACCATTAGGAATACCAACTGTAGTTGATGAAAAGATTGCCGAAATGGGAACATTGGTGCAGGTGAATGAAATTAGCGAAGTTTATGCCGATGGAAAAATGGATATAAAAACAGAAGGTTTGGAGGTTTTTAGAATACTGGAAGTAATTCATACGCTGCCAGATAAATTATACAGCGGCGCCATTGTAAGCTATCCGCAAAATGATGAAAAGGGTAACAGGACTTTAATGCGGGGAATTGTAACAGCCATAAAAGAGCTGCATAAGCTGCTTAAAATTGAAAAAAAATTTACAAAATCCGACGATGAGCTGTGGAGTTACGATGTGGCTCATCATGCCGGCATGTCGCTGCAAGAAGAATACGAACTACTAGAATTGTTGCATGAATCGCAGCGGCAGGAATACCTAAAGCGACATTTAACTAAAGTAATTCCGGTGCTGGCGGAGATGGAGCAATTGAAGGAAAAAGTAAAACTAAACGGACATTTTAAGCATCTGAAAGGACTCGATTAATAATACTAGTCATTAAGTCATTAGTCATTTCTCGAAGCGGAAAAACTTTATCACTAACAGCAAATGACCATTGATTTAATGACCCAATGACCACTGATTTGCACCATCACTAAATAAAACTACATGACAAAAACCATCTGCTTCGACTTTGGCAATACCCGTTTAAAAGCGGCTGTTTTTAATGATGATATTTTTGCAGAAGAAATTATTTTGCCCGACTATGAAACAGCAACAATCGAAGCACTGCTGGCTGCTCATCAACCCCAAAAAACAATCTTATCATCGGTTGTTGAACATAATGCTGCCATTGAACCGGTCTTGGCTGCAAAAACAATTTTTCATAAACTCTCTCATCTTACCAAAGCAAATTTTACTACGCCGGTTGGTAAGCCCGAAACCATTGGTGCCGACAGGCTAGCACTTTCTGCCGCCGCTGTTCATTTTTACCCTGGTAAAAATAACCTAGTAATTGCGTTGGGCAGTTGTATCACTTATAATTTTATCAATCAATACAACGAGTTTATCGGCGGCAGCATTTCTCCCGGTATGGAAATGCGCTTTAAATCCATGCAGGTTTTTACCGCAAAACTGCCTTTAGTGCAAAAAGACTGGAATTTTCCATTGATTGGATATGATACTAAAACAAACCTGCAAAGCGGGGTAATTGCCGGTTTAGCCTATGAAATAGATGGTTTTATTGATGCATATTCGGCTAAATACGACAACTTTAACGTGGTTTTAACCGGGGGCGATACATCCTATTTTGCCGGTCAACTTAAAAACAAGATATTTGCCGACCCTTATTTCTTATTTAAAGGTTTATATGCACTCAGTGAAACTAACAATGGCTAAAATTTTAATGGTACTTTTTGTGGCTTGTGGCTTGCAAATGAGTGCATCGGCACAGGAAAATTCTCCTTATTCAAGATATGGCCTTGGCGATCTTACACCCAATCATAATATCCTTTCCAGGGGTATGGGTGGTATTGCTGCAGGTATTGCAGATAACAGAAGTATCAATTTTACCAATCCGGCTTCGCTTACAAATATCTACAATACCATTTTTGATGTTGGTATAGATATCACCTATCGTACCCTGAAAAACAAAGTACCTGCAAAAAAATTTACTTCTGCCAATACTTATATTTCTTACCTGCAGATGGCTTTTCCACTATCTACACCTAAAATGATTAAGAAAAAGAATTATTGGGCTATGAGCCTGGGTATAAGACCGGTTTCAAATATTGGTTATAAGATACAAACCGCAGAGCGCACAGCGGTTGATAGTATAGAAACCTTATACGAAGGTAGCGGAGGAGTTAATCAGGCTTTTTTGGGTACGGCTATCAAAATAAAAAACTTAAGTATTGGTGTTAATGCTGGTTATATGTTTGGCAATAAAAATCACAGCACAATTGTGGACATTATTAACGACAGTGCCTCATTCCATTATACTTCCAATTCGGCTACAAAAACAACATTTGGAGGATTGTTTTTTAATGCTGGATTGCAATATAATTTCGACCTTCAAAAAAACGAAAAGGGCGTAGTAACCAAAAATTTAAATGTGGGTGTTTATGGAAATCTGCAGCAAAATTTAAAAGCAAAAAGCGATAAAATAAGGGAAATTGTTGTTTACGACGGCAATGGTGGAATTGTAAGATTGGATAGTGTTTACGAAGAGAAAGATGTAAAAGGCGATATTAAATATCCTGCCATGCTGGGTTTTGGCTTTACCTATCAGGATTTAAATTGGATGTACGGCTTTGATGTTGAATATGGCAATTGGAGCAGCTTTCGCAGTTATGGTCAAAAAGACGCGGTTCAAAACAGTCTAACTTTCAGGGCGGGCGCACAATATTATCCTGCCAAAGAAAATACACCGGTAAAAAAATATTTCAACTTTGTTAAATATAGGGCTGGCCTTTATTATGGATCCGATTATATTAAAACTACGGTTAACCGACCCGAATACGGCGTTACCTTGGGAGCCGGCTTTCCCATGACAACTTTGCGCAAAATTAGCTGGACGGGTGAATATGTTGTTTTAAATACTGCGTTAGAATTCGGAAGCCGTGGAAACAAACAAACTAATCTCAGAGAAAGTATTTTTCGCTTTAGCTTTGGTGTTTCTATGAATGCCCGCTGGTTTCAAAAGCCTAAATACAATTAATGTATTTTAAGGGGTATTGATTTTATCATAACAATTTAATTTTATGGCAGCCAGGTTGCTACATTTTCTGTATTTGTTTAGGATGAATACCTGTATGGCTATGGCTATAATTATCTTGTTCACATCCTGCGGTAACAGTGATAAGGATGTAGAAGAATTCAACAGAAAAAGCCTGGGCATTGAAGAAATTGTTAACGCTGATATTAATTACACGTTGGCTGGTAAAGCAAAAGCAAAATTAGTATCGCCCTTAATGTTACGGGTGCAGGAAAATATACCTTATGTTGAATTTCCTAAAACATTGCATGTTGATTTTTTTAATGAAAATGGTATAGTTGAAAGTAAGCTGGATGCCTTGTATGGTAAATATTTTGACCAAGAAAGTAAGGTCTTTTTAAGAGACAGTGTGCGGGTTATCAATATAACTGGAGACACTTTGTATTGCAATGAATTATGGTGGGACAGAAGCCGCACAGGCAATGAATTTTATACCGATAAGCCGGTGCGGATTCGGCAAAAAACCGGATGGACTAACGGAACAGGAATGACGGCTGCGCAGGATTTTAAAAACTGGGTTATCCTTCATCCCGTAGGTGTTATGAAAGTGGCCAATACCGAGTTTCCAACAGATTAAGCCTGGGTAAAACAAATCAGCCCTCAATTTGTTATCTTTATCCGAATACCATTTCAAAAATAAATTATGGAATATCGCAGATTGGGACAATCAGGCTTACAGCTTAGTGTGCTGTCTTTTGGTAGCTGGGTAAGTTTCAGCAAACAAATAAACGATAAGGCGGCCGACGAGTTAATGGGCATTGCTTACGATAAGGGCATCAACTTTTTTGATAATGCCGAAGTATATGCGTTGGGAGAAAGCGAAAAAATGATGGGCCGTGTTTTGAAAAAGAAAAAATGGGACCGCACTTCTTACACTGTTTCTTCAAAAGCTTTTTGGGGATGGCGGGGCACAGCAAACAAACCCAACCAAACTGGTTGCAGCCGCAAACACCTGCTGGAAGCTTGCGATGAAGCTTTACAAAGATTGCAGGTAGATTACTTGGACCTTTATTTTTGTCACCGACCCGATAAAAGCACGCCCATTGAAGAAACAGTTTGGGCCATGAATCATTTAATTCAGCAGGGAAAAATCATGTATTGGGGAACCAGTGAATGGAGTGGCGTTGAAATTATGGAAGCACATCGTGTGGCCGATAAATTAAGGTTAATTGGTCCTACTATGGAACAGCCACAATACAATATGTTTGAGCGTGATAAAATTGAAAAAGAGTTTTTAGAAATATACAAGAACGTAGGATTGGGTACTACCATCTGGAGCCCGCTGGCATCGGGGCTTTTAACAGGCAAGTACAACGATGGTATTCCTAAAAACAGCCGCTTTGCATTAGAAGGCTTTGACTGGCTGAAAGAAAGATGGGTGATGGATGACAAAGTGAAGAAGGTAAAAAAACTTACTGATTTGGCAACTAAACTGGGCGTAAGTACCGCCTCATTGAGTATTGCCTGGTGTATAAAAAATCCAAATGTAAGCACAGCAATTTTAGGAGCTACCAAAAAAACGCAACTGTTAGATAATTTAAAAGCGCTGGATGTGATGGCCATGCTTACGCCCGACATTATGGAGAAGATAGAGACGATTATGAAAACAAAACCAACCCTACCGGATTATTAATATGGCTAAAATTACTTTGTACGGAATACCCAATTGCGATACCACTAAAAAGGCATTGCAATGGCTCACTAAAAATAATGTGGTATTTTCTTTTCACGATTATAAAAAAGAAGCCATTAACAAACAAAAGCTGGAAGAATGGTGCGATAAATTGGGTTGGGCATTTATCTTTAACAAACGAAGCACCACCTGGCGTGAACTGCCCGAAGCAGAGCAAAAGAAAGCCACCAGTCAGTCGGCGGCAATAAAACTGATGATTCAAAATAACAGCATTATTAAAAGACCAATATTGGAGTTTGGCAATAAATTGCTGGTAGGTTTTAAAGAAACGGAATACAAAATCAGCTTTAAATAAATTAAATATTAACTACTAAAAAAGTCCCCACATAAAGGGCAACTAAACACATGAAACGCAACGCAACAGCCGTTTGGAACGGTACAGGTAAAGAAGGGAATGGTCATTTAACTACACAAAGCACCACCTTAAATAATACACAATATAATTTCAGCTCACGGTTTGAAGAAGGTGTTGGAACCAACCCCGAGGAATTGGTGGCTGCAGCATTGTCTGGTTGCTTTGCCATGAAGTTGAGTTTTGTTTTAAACGCAGCTGGTTTTACGGGAGATAATATCGACGTAAACAGTACCATTACATTAGAAGGCGGAGCTATTACCAATGCTCATATAGTGGTTAAAGCAACCGTGCAGGGTATTGATCAGGAAAAATTTGACACATGCATGGAAGATGTTAAAGCAAACTGCCTGATATCTAAATTGCTAAATGTTGATAAGACTTACGAAGTAAGTTTGAATTAATAAATTCGGGTTTATTTTATTAACTCCATTGTACTTATTTTAGTTGCAATGGAGTTAATGATTTACCGAACCTGCATTTACAACGTTTCTGAAAAAACTTTAAATCATTTCCAATGTCATTCAAAAATAAAACAGTCATCATCACCGGCGCATCACGTGGAATAGGCAAAGCCATAGGTTTAAAATTAGCTGCCGAAGGTGCAAATATTGTAATCGCATCCAAAAGTGTGGAAGAAAATCCAAAACTAGGTGGTACCATTTTTTCTGCAGCTGCAGAGATGGAAGCCGCAGGTGGACAGGCTTTGGCGGTGCAATGCGATATTCGGTTTGAAGACCAGATACAGCATGTAGTTGATCAAACTGTTGAAAAATTTGGCGGCATAGATATTCTCATCAACAACGCTTCGGCCATTAACCTTACGCCAACCGAACAAACCGAACCCAAGCGTTTTGACCTGATGTATGATATTAATGTTCGAGGAACATTCATGATGAGCCGTGCCTGTATTCCTCATCTTAAAAAAGGAACCAATGCTCATATTTTAAATCTTTCTCCGCCTGTAAACATGGATTTAAAATGGTTCGAAAATCATTTAGCCTATACCATCAGCAAATATGATATGACTATGATAGCGCTTGGGTTATCAGCCGAGCTTAAAAAATATAATGTAGCAGCCAATACTATCTGGCCACGCACAACCATTGCAACCGCAGCTGTAAATAATTTACTGGGTGGCGAAATACTGATGAAGATGAGCCGCACGGTTGACATTATTGCAGATGCTGTTTTTTATATCTTATCTAAACCCTCCACAAGTTGCACAGGCAATAGTTTTATTGATGAAGAGGTATTGGCAGCTGAAGGTATAACAGACCTTTCTAAGTACTCAGTTGTACCGGGTGCACAGTTGTATAACGACCTTTTTATTTAAAGGACCTTTTAACAAAAAGAATAAGTGAAAAAAAAGACTCAGAGAGTCAAATGAAGAAAAATTAAATGCAGGTCATCTACACAAAAAAGATGACCTGCATTTTTTATTTAGAAGTTCTGTTACCGATTATTATTGCTGCCATTGCCAATGCTGCATCTTTCAACAGTTGACCTGCATTACCTTCCATGGCGGGTTTTAAATGCAGGGTAAATACAAAGACGAGCAACATAACCGCCAGCAAGTAACAGGCAAGTTTTTTAAATTTATTGATAATAATGGCTAAAGCCGCTGCTATTAAACCAGCGCCTGTGATGTAAATCCATATCTTACCATCTCCGGGCATATAATCGGGCAGCATGCCGCTCATCACATCTGCATTCATAAAATGCATAACGCCAAAAAAGCCCATGATTAAGGCATAGAGCATTTCGGCAAGGCGTGTAGGAAAGATAGATTTCATGTTAATTGTTTTTGTAGTTCGAAAAGGTACTCATTATTATTGGTTAATGCAAACATCGGTGATGGGTAATATTCTACGAAGTTTCCGAACATAAAAAAGCCACAGTTGGGGATTACTGTGGCTTTTGAACATTTAATATGGATTACTTCAGCATCGACTTGGGCGCATCTTTTTCCAATAAGTATTTATAAATAAATTTTGTTTTCATATTTTGAAAATGAGCTCCTTTATTACCACCCCAGCCATGACGGCCGCCGCTGTAAGGCATAAATTCAAAATCCTTTTTAAGGTCCTGTAATTTGCTAATAAGTTGAATGCTATTTTGCATGTGTACATTGTCATCAATCATGCCATGCACAATCTGAAGCATGCCTTTATAGTTTGCCGCATGTGTCATTACGTTGCTGCTTTTATATCCGTCAGGATTGTTGGTAGGTGTGCCCATAAATCTTTCGGTATAATGTGAATCATACAATGTCCAGTCGGTAACGCTTCCCCCAGCCATGCCATGAGTAAATACATCGCTGGCATAAGTTAGAGCATAGCAACTCATGTAACCACCATAGCTGAAACCGGTAATACAAACTTTAGATGCATCTGCATTGCCATTATCAATCAGCCATTTTACCATCGTGCTGTAATCTTTCATTTCCCAATAGCCCAAGTTATGATACATATTGGCAACGCCTTCTTTTCCAAAATGCCCACTAGCACGATGATCCATACTAACTTGTATCAATCCTTCTTTGGCGTACCACTGTTGGTTGCCATTAATTCCCCAGGTATCCATTACGGTACCTGCGTTGGGACCGCCATAAATAGAAACAAGAACTGGGTACTTTTTTGTCTTATCCATATTGGTCGGCCAGGTAACTTTCATGGGCAGGTCATATAAACCATCATCGCTTTTTACACGGATGAGTTCTGTTTTCGCAAGATTGTAATTATCAAATTCTTCCCCCTTACTGTCGCCCAGGTCTTTAATAATTTTTCTTTTGGTGCTCATCAAAGTCATCTTGTTTGGCGTAGTGCTATTTGAATACGTGGTAACAAAATAGGATCCTTCAGGCGAAAGATCGACACGGTTGCTGTAATCGCCAATAGTTAGGCGTTGCATATTTTTTCCGTTTACATTAACCGAGTAAAAATCTGTTCTGGCAGTATTCTCTAAACTTCTGGCGGTAAAATAAACAATGCCTTTCTTTTCATCAACATACTCAATATTGGTAACAGTAAATTTTCCGCTGGTGATGGCGTTTACCAATTTACCTTTCATGTCGTGAAAATATAAATGGTTCCATCCGGTTTTATCGCTTTGTAAAATAAAACCGGTGCCATCTTTCATAAACTGAATGCGACCCCCTTGGTCATCCAAATCAATCCAACTTTTTTGTGTTTCTTTATAATATTCAGATTTACTTCCCGTGAAAACATTTACATCGTAAATGATGAGGTTGTCTTGCAGGCGGTTCATCCATTGTACCAATAATGAGCTGCCATCTGGCTTCCAGTAAGGCTGACCAAAATACTGGTCATCTTTTTCATTGAATGCGGCCCACACCATATTGCCGCCGTCGGGAGCAACCATTCCTATTTTTACTTCGGGATTTGGATCGCCAACCTTGGGATAACGCTGTGTTTCAACAACGCCATGTAAACCCGGTGCATCGGTAATGGTAAATACCGGAATTTTGGAATCATCCGAACGGAAAAAAGCAATACGCTTGCTATCGGGGCTCCACCAAAAAGCACGGTACTTGCCACGGCGGCCCAGTATCTCTTCCATATAAACCCAGCTTGCGTAACCGTTCAATATGGTTTCGCTGCCATCTTTGGTAATTCTGTTTTCTTTTAATGTGGTAAGGTTAATGGTGTACAGGTCATTATTTTTTGTGTAGGCCACGTAATTTCCATCAGGACTTACCGTAGCATTTATTTCTTTATCCTCGTCATTGGTCAGCCGGACATCTTCTACATTTTTGCGGAGATATAAATCGTTTCCTTTTGTAATTACATCTGGCGTGGTTGATAGAGAACCTTTGTTTATATTTTTTTCTACATAATCTTTTTCAACGCCGGTTTTAGCATCAACTTCATAGTTTTTATTATCACGGCTTAAAATGAAATGACTGTCATTCAACCATTTTACAACTCTTGGCAAAGAGTTGGTGATGCCTTTAAAATTGTTTTTGATGTACTGGTCATCGCTTAGTTCTTTTTTTTGCGCTTGGGTACTTAGGCCCAACCCGAGAACCACAGCAACAACTGCGAAATATTTTAGAAACTTTATCATATTTAAATTATTTTTTTTTTGAGTTGCCAAGATAATTTATTTAGGAAGAAATACAGGTCAATTATTGATGAACGGGCACTAACTTAAAAAAGCTGCTGTAATTCTACAGCAGCTTTTCCAGTAATAATAATTGAATTTATTTAATCATCTTTTTTCTCAGGTCGCATCATCGGGAAAAATAATACATCTTGTATTGAATGTTGATTGGTCAGCAACATCGCAATCCGGTCTATTCCAAAACCAATACCGCTGGTTGGCGGCATGCCGTATTCAAGTGCCCGCAAAAAGTCATGATCAATAAACATAGCTTCATCGTCGCCCCGTTCCATCAGTTTGGTTTGTTCTTCAAAACGTTCACGCTGTTCAATGGGGTCGTTTAACTCGCTGTAGGCATTGGCAATTTCCTTGCCATTGCACATCAGCTCAAAACGCTCTACCAGTCCGGGTTTGCTACGGTGCTTTTTGGTAAGCGGACTCATCTCCACGGGATAGTCTGTAATGAAAGTGGGCTGTATATAATTGCCTTCACATTTTTCACCAAAAATTTCATCAATCAGTTTTCCTTTACCCCATTTTTCATCAGCATGTATATGCAATTGTTTACAAACATCTCTAACGCCGGCTTCATCCATTTCACTAATATCAAAACCAGTATGTTCTTTAATGGCATCGTACATGGTAATTCTTTTGTACGGCGCTTTAAAATCAATTGTCCTGAGCGGAGCCGAAGGGTCGCCTACTGTTACTTTTGATGTTCCATTAGTTGCTATGGCTGCATTTTCTAGCATCAGCTCCGTGGTGTCCATCATCCACTCATAATCTTTGTAAGCAACATAAAATTCAAGTACAGTAAATTCGGGATTGTGTGTGCGATCCATGCCTTCGTTACGGAAATTGCGACTGAACTCATATACCCATTCAAACCCACCAACAATTAGTCTTTTTAAATACAACTCATTTGCAATACGCATGTACATGGGTACATCCAACGCATTGTGATGTGTTGCAAACGGCCTTGCTGCAGCACCGCCAGGTATGGTTTGTAAAACCGGTGTGTCAACCTCCAGCGCACCACGCTCATTTAAAAATTCACGTATGGCATTTACCATTTTGGTACGCTTGATAAAAGTTTCTTTTACCTCCGGATTTACAATCAGGTCGGCATAACGCTGCCTGTATCTAAATTCAGGATCGGTAACTTCATCAAATGCTTCACCATCTTTTTCTTTTACAATGGGTAGTGGTTTTAATGCTTTAGTAAGTATAGTAAACTCCCTTACATGTACAGAAGTCTCCCCAGTCTTGGTTGTAAATACATAACCTTTGATACCAATGATATCACCAATATCAATTAATTTTTTCCAAACAGTTTGGTACATGGTTTTATCATCGTCGGGGCAAATATCATCCTGCTTAATATAAAATTGGATTTTTCCAACACTGTCTTGTAAAACGGCAAAGTTGGCCTTACCCATGTCACGTACACTCATAATGCGGCCTGCAATACATACGTCTGCAAAGTCTTCTTTATTAGAGTCGCCTTTATAATTTTCTTTGATGTAAACTGATGTGGTATTTACCGGGTACAAAGCTGCCGGGTAGGCATCAATGCCCAGTTTGGTAAGTTCTGCCAGTTTTTGCCTACGGATAATCTCCTGCTCTGATAAATGTTGTGTGCTCATATAATTGCTGTACGCTTTTGAATTAGGCCAGCAAAGATACCGCATAAGGGTCATTTGTGTATTTGAGGTTTTCGGCACTGTAATTGCCAGTATTCTTTCATATATTTAAGTAAAGCAAAATTGTTAGTATGAAAAGAATTTTAGCAGTAGTCCTGTTCTCCAGCCTGTTTTATGGTTGTGATGTAATTAAGCAATTGCCAACAATGACTGGTGGCGTTACAGAAGCCGAAGCTGGAGCAGGCATTAAAGAAGCCCTGAGCCAAGGTTTAGTAGGTGCTGTACTAAAATTAAATAAAGAAGATGGATTTTTTAAGGATGCTTTTTATAAGATATTGATACCAGAAGATGCCCGCAAAATCGAAAACACGTTGAGGGATATTGGCTTAGGTAGTATGGTTGATAAAGCCATCCTACAAATTAACCGTGGCGCCGAAGATGCCGCGGGTTATGCCAAACCCATATTTGTGGATGCGATAAGAAACATAACCATACAGGATGCTATTGGCCTAGTACGAAATGGTGACACCAGTGCCACTCATTTTTTTAGAAATAAAACCACGGCGCAGCTAGTGGCGGCATTTACGCCGATTATTAAATCTTCTTTAGATAAAGTAGACGCCACAAAATATTATGGCGATATGGTTACTCGGTATAACAGTATTCCTTTTGTAAAAAAACTAAATCCCGATCTTACCGGTTATGTAACCCTAAAAGCTACCAATGCTTTGTTTGATTTAGTTGCACAAGAAGAAAGAAATATTCGCAATAATTTTGCGGCAAGAACAACAGATTTATTGAAAAAAGTTTTTGGCGGGATTTTTTAGTGTTAATGCTGCAATAGAAAGAAATTGTTGGCCGCCGTAACGCCGTTATTATACAGCAGCATTCTATCTTGTTGCTTCGTTTTTTTAATAATAGAAGACATATTTCCCTGACTTACATAAATAGTTCTTCCTTTTTCATTTTCAAGATCAGGGTATTTTCTGCTGAGCGTTTCCATAAGTAAATTCGAAAAAGCGGCAATGTACTCCGAGAATTTATTGATATCGTACGCAGGAATTCTAATACTATTTTGCGAAAGCGAATCTATTTGCTGAGGTCGTTCCAGTTTAATGCCGATAGTTTGGGGATTTAAAATTAGTTTATTACACAGCGCTGGGTTGTGGCAATTGTCTGTGCAGGAGTCAAACATACTAATTGGATAGTTACACAGCATGCCGCCATCAACATAATAATTCGGCAAAGAAATAGAGTCGTTTTTTCTAATCTTTTGCAAACTATTGTTAAGTGCAACCGGCTCAAAATAAAGCGGAACACCACCGCTTATTCTTACAGCTAAGGCAATGGGCATATCGGGTGTTGTTTCAAAAGAAAATATTTCCAGCTGTTGTTTGCTCAAATTGGTTCCGGTACAGTAAAGGTCTTTAAAGCGGTTATTATTTTCATGTAATGTGTGCAACTGATTAAAAGTTAATTGTGGATTACCAGTTTTGTGTTTTACCAAACCTTGCAACCATTTTTCAAATGCATCGCCTTTAAAAATGCCATAGTCAGTTTTAAGTCTTTTGTATTTACCAATAAGGCCACCACGCCCATCTTTAAATTTTTGAACAGGTAATTCCAGCATCAGGCTATCTATTTCGGTAGCCGAATACCCAATGCTAACAAGCATTCCGGCAATGGAGCCTGCCGAAGATCCTCCCACTTTCTCAATTTTTTGTAAAACGCCTTTTTGTTCCAATACGCCGAACACGCCAGCATAAGCAAGTCCGCGTACACCACCACCTTCTAATACAAGATTTTTATACTCATAGTTTGTTTGTGCAAAACAAAGGGATGGTAACAGTAGTACAACAAGCAGTTTTTTCATCAAGTGAAAATAAATGATTGGCTGTTTACTAAAAGTTAAAAGAGGTTTAATAATCTGCCAGTAAAATCTGCCATGCAGCATCTACTTTACCGGCATGCAGCAATTCGCTGGCGTACTTGTGCAGTTCCTTGTCCATGTCCTCGGGATTAATAGAAAAGTACTGAATGATGTTCTTCAATTTATCATCATTAAAGGCAGGGTCAACAAAAGGCATTTCATGGACATTGGCCAACTGGCCTAAATTATTACCGGTAAGTATTTTGCTGCTACGTATGCTTTCGGGCAGGGCATCAACACCAATACCTAGCTCGGTATTTGGTTTTGCTACCTGAAATAGATTAGTGTCATCAATTTTAGCGTACCAGTTTCCGCCAAGGCGTGCTACCAGCCTTAGTTTTGTTTGATCAATTTTGTTGTTTTGATCCAGTATGCTTTCATCTATATGCATGCAAAGTATTTCGCAAATTACGAGGTTGCCTGCGCCGCCTTCGGTACCCAGTGGTTTTACTTCTAAAACTTTGCATTCTAATTTTACCTTGCTTTCTTTTACCATGGGCGGTGTAATCAAAGTTGATTTTTCCTCGGTAAATCCGGCTTTGATAAATTCATTGGTTTCCTTCGGGAATTCACAGCTTGATAAAGATGTTTGCTGCACCATATCAAAATCAACGATATTAATAACCACTTCTGGCACTTCTAAAACGTTTTGTAAAGTATGCTTGGTCGTATTATCCCTCACCCGCCTTGCCGGAGAAAATATCGCTATCGGCGGATTAGAAGAAAATAAATTAAAAAAACTAAAGGGGCTCAGGTTGACATTGCCTGCTTTATCAATAGTTGATGCAAAACAAATGGGTCTAGGAGCAATGGCATGCTGCAGGTAGTTTTGTGCATCGGCGGGTTTTAAATCTTTTAAGTTTAGTGTTAACATAGTTTGCAAATTTAACCGCAGAGACGGGGAGGCGCAGAGGTTTAAAAGTTATTTACAAATCTTTTAAACCCATCTTTTAGTAAAACAACATTGAAGTTTACCAAATAGCCTAATCTTTTGTCTGCAAGCTTTAAATAAGAAATAATCTGAGCGTCATATACAGGGTGCATGATATCTACAGCCTTAGCTTCAAATATAATTTCATTTTCAATCAGCATATCCATTTCAAAATATTTGCCGGTATCATGTCCTTTATAAAATAAAGGTAAAGCGATTTTTAATTTAGCACTTATCCCTCTTAATTCCAGTTCTTTCAACAATGCATAAACATAAACCGACTCAAGTAAACCCGGGCCTAATTCTTTATGCACGGCTATACATGCATCCAGAATTTGTTTACCCAATTCATTTAATTATTCTCTTGTCATAAAATGCATTTCTTCTCTGCGCCTCCCCGCCTCTGCGGTTAACTCTTCTTCAAATCTAAAATCGAAAAATCACTTTCGTCCTTCACAATTTTATTACTCAGTTTACCCAGCCCATCAATTTCCATATCCACCACATCGCCATCCTGTAGCCACTGTGGTTCAAAATCGGGATTGTTTAATAAACCGGTGCCATTTAATTCCAGGAAGCAACCGGTACCCACAGTGCCACTGCCGATCACATCACCGGGCATCAGATCTACACCATAACTACAACGCTCAATAATTTCTGCAAAGGTCCAGTCCATATCGGCGAGATTGCCTTCGCTTACCTGTTTGTCATTTACCCAGCATTTCATGCCCAGGTTCCAGGCTTTACCGGTATGGTTTTCTTTACAGGGTACTTCGTATTGCTCCAGTTCATCTAAAGTAACCAGCATGGGGCCAATCACCGTACAAAAATCTTTTCCTTTTGCAGGACCAAGATTCAATTTCATTTCTTCCATCTGCAATGTTCTTGCACTCATATCATTCATGATCATCAGCCCGCCAATATATTCATCAGCATCAGCAGCTTTAATATTGCGGCCGGGTTTACAAATAACTATGGAAGCTTCCAGCTCAAAATCCAATTTTTGAAAATGATCGGGCATGCAAACAATTTTGCCCGGGCCTTGTATGCTATTATGATTGGTAAAATAAAAAATGGGGAATTGGTCATACTCAGGAATCATTTCCACTTTTCTGTTGCGCCTGGCTGACGCAACATGCTGCCGAAAAGCATACGCATCTCTGCAACTTGTAGGGTGTGGCACCGGTGCAAATATTTCGGCATCGGCCATTGGTGCTGCCAAAACATTTCTTACCAATCCGTCTTTAATTTTCTGTTCCGTGGCTCTGGCCATTGGCAGCAACTCTTCCCAAAAATTTAAAAACATAGACATGGTATTGGGCAAATCATTGTGAAGCACATCCATGGCATAAATATTGCCGTCAACTACAATGCCTAAATGGTCGTGTCCGTCGTGTAAATAAGTAACTAATTTCATTAAAAAATATTTTTTTATTAAAAGTTGAGTCTGATTTGAAGCGATTGTAATAATATAAAACAATAACAGCAAATTTAACCATTAAATATGGAGGAAATTGATTTCAGTTTTAATGAAGTTTATTTTAAATTTGTTGAAGTATGAACTTCGAAAAAATTCATAACAAAGGTCAGGCGCAAATTTTTAAGAATAGCTACCTGGAGCATCTTACCAAAACGCACCCGTTGGTGATATGGGGTTTGTATGTTCCTATACTTTCATTTATGCTGTATTACAGCAATACCCATTTCTACTTTGCTGTTTCCCGAATTTCGTTGATTTTTCTGGCCGGTATGTTTTTCTGGTCGTTTTTTGAGTATATGATACATCGATTTGTGTTTCATTTTATGGCCGAAAGCGAAAGGGCGCTGCGTATTGTTTATGTAATACACGGCAATCACCACGAATATCCCAGGGACAAAGAACGATTGTTTATGCCGCCAGTGCCCAGTTTATTGCTGTCGTCGGCCGTGTTCAGCAGTATGTATTTTGTGGGCTGGTTGTTTGGGGCCAGCAGTTATGCGTTTGCCTTTTTTCCTGGTTTTATTGTAGGATATCTTATTTACGGTACTATGCATTATGCCATTCATGCCTGGAACCCGCCGTTTAAATGGATGAAACCGCTTTGGCGTAATCATCACTTACATCACTACAAAAAAAATGAACTTGGGTTTGGCGTTAGCTCAACACTGTGGGATCATGTATTTGGAACCATGTTCGATTTGAGCAAAGAAAAAGAAGATAAAGTGAAAGAGCAGGAACTGATGTTTGCTTCTAAACCGCCGAAAAAAGAAATGCTGGAGCAATAAATACTTCACCATTTTTCTTCTCCGTCAAGATCTTTTGATTGCTGACTGAATTTTTTTCTGGTTTCTATTTTTTGGAATTGCCTTTCAATGATGAGACTGGCAATAATATTTCCGGCATCTTCTTCTTGTTGTTGCTGAAGCAGTGTTTTTAATTTTTCTTCGCTTACATCAATTCTGTACAGGTACGTTATAAGTTTGTCGAAATCATTTTTTATAAGATGATTTAGATATGCGGCCAGTTCTTCTTGTATTTCGATAACAGTTCTTTTATCAGCAATCTCAATTGCCAGCTCATTGTTTAACAACTGTATTAATTCATTGGTCTCCATATCTACAATATCAAATTCAAAAAATTATTTTTTGTTTTCCATTACGCCGGTGCCAAATAAAGCGAAATCATATTTTACGGGATCGGCTTTATCTAAAGTACGTAAATAAGCGGTTAATTCCAATGCTGCCTGCCAGTCGGTTTTATTGCTTTGCAGAATATTTAATTGTCTTGAAACCCTTGCCACATGTACATCTAATGGGCAAATTAATTGAGCAGGTGAGATGTTTTTCCAAATTCCAAAGTCAACGCTACGGTCATCTTGCCGCACCATCCAGCGTAAAAACATATTCAGCCTTTTGCAGGAAGAGTTTTTCTCGGGAGAAGCAATATGTTTTCTGGTTCGTTCTGGAATATCGGGTAAGGAGAAGAAATAATGATAAAACCCTTTCAATCCGTTTTCAACGGTTTCATCTTTTTTGTGCATCCATTTTGTAAAGGCTGTTTCTAGCGAATTGTTTGTTGAATAATGCATTTTAAAAAACTCGATAAAATAGAGCAGGTCTGTTGCATTAAAAGTACGGTGCTTAAAAGCCAGTAGTTTTTTCAAGTCATTATTTGTGTGATGCATACAAAAATCAAGCGGGGCCTTGTCCATTAATTGCATCAGCTCTTTTGATTTGTTGATGATGGTCGTACGATTACCCCAGGAGAAAATAGCTGCAAAAAAACCGGCAATCTCTATGTCTTCCTGTTTTGTAAAGAGATGAGGTATAGAAATGGGGTCGGCAGAAATGAAAGAAGGTTGATTATACAAATCAACCTTCTTGTTTAGTATTTTTTTTAGATTTAAATTCATTGGTTATTATCCAATTGCTTTATTTAAATCTTCAATTAAATCATCTGCATCTTCAATTCCTACACTTAACCTGATTAATCCATCAGTTAAACCATTTTTAATTCTTTCTTCACGTGGTATGCTGGCATGTGTCATGCTGGCAGGGTGATTGATTAAAGATTCTACACCACCCAAACTTTCGGCCAATGAAAATAAATGCGTTGATGATAAAACTTTATTGGCAGCTTCTATGCTGTCATCTTTTAATTCAAAGCTTATCATACCGCCAAAACCACGCATTTGCTTTTTGGCAACTGCATAACCGATGTTATCTTCAAAACCGGGCCAGTACACTTTGCTTACTTTTGTATTGCCGCGTAGCCATGTAGCAATTTTTTCTCCGTTTTCGCAATGTTGTTTCATACGCACATGCAAGGTTTTTATTCCACGTAAAACTAAAAAGCAGTCCATGGGGCCAGGCACGGCTCCGCAGCTTTTTTGAATGAAATAGAGTTTATCTCTCAGCTCGGTATCGTTCATCATCAAAGCACCTTGTATCACATCGCTGTGGCCACCTAAGTATTTTGTAGCCGAGTGCATAATAATATCAGCACCTTGGTCTAAAGGGTTTTGTAAGTATGGAGAAGCGAAAGTATTATCAACACATAGCAAAGCATTGGCTTCTTTTGAAACTGCCGCTATAGCTGCAATATCGCTGATGTTCATCAGCGGGTTGGTTGGTGTTTCAACCCAAATTAATTTTGTATTTGCAGTAACCGCTGCTTTTACATTGGCCGCATTGGTAGTGTCAACATAAATAAATTTTATACCAAATCGTTCCCAAACTTTTGTAAACAGCCGGTAAGAGCCGCCATACATATCGTTTGCAGCAATTACTTCATCGCCGGGGCTTAGTAATTTTATTACCGCATCGGTTGCAGCAACGCCGCTGCTGAAAGCAAGACCGTATTTTGCGTTTTCAATAATGGCAAAAGCATCTTCTAAAGCTTTGCGGGTGGGATTTTGGCTACGGGCATATTCATACCCTTTATTTTTCCCGGGGGCTTCCTGTACATAAGTACTGGTTTGGTAAATGGGGGTCATAATAGCACCTGTACTTGGGTCGGGTTCTGCACCGGCGTGAATAAACTTAGTAGCAATCTTCATTTGTATATTGATTTTTTATAAAAAAATTAATGTGCTGCAAAGGTGAGAAAATAATAGGGAAAAGCAAGTGTGGGCGTTTTAGCGCCGCTCGAACAAAAGGAATCAAATAAACTGGGAAGCACACAAATACCTCCAGTCGTAATTTTTATCAGCATGAACATGTAACGGTTCAATTTGCTTATCAAGTACTTTGGACGAAAGTATACCTGCTTTTACCAGTTTTCTTTTAGATTCCTGTATGTATTCTTGCAGGGTGCTGTCTTCCATCCAGAATTGTTGGGGTGTTTCAAAACCAACTTTGTTTTTGCGCCACACTATTTCATCGGGTAACTTTTTGTCCATTGCTTTACGGAGTATAAACTTGGTCCAGCCATCATGCATTTTTAATTGCGACGGTAACGAAAAAATAAATTCAACAAGCTCGTGGTTCAAAAAAGGTAATCTTACCTCTCTGCCATGTGCCATGCTGTTGCGGTCGGCAAATCGTAGCAATTCCTCTAATCCCATTTCCATGGTATTAAAATGAAGTATATCATTCAGTTTGGTAACAATTGGTTTGTGTATGCCTTCCCATTCATGCCCTTTTACCAGTTGTAGAAATTCTTCACTAATATTAGGGTGATGAATAGTCTTCAAGTATTCTTTTTTCTCGAGCCTCATAGCAGCATGGGCAGGTAAAAAAGCAGCCATTACATTTCTCAGGTCCCAGCGAAAAGGCTGTTCATTTTTTCTAAATGCAATTCTTTCTTTTTGAGTAGCTCCCAGCTTATGCCTACTTAATACTTCCTGCAGGTACCAATGAATGTAGCGTGGGTAGCCCGCCAATACTTCATCGGCCCCTTGTCCGTCCAGCAATACGGTTATGTTTTGCTCTTTGGCTTTTTCGTACACTTTATACTGAGCGTAAATTCCAGAAGATTGAAATGGTTCTTCTTGATGATAGCAAAGTCTTTCAAAATCGTTTATGAGATTATCTACCGACGGCTGCACTTGAAAATTCTCAATAGCAGTATGTTTAGT
>JBKJPN010000037.1:0-4290 GCA_046595125.1 Ferruginibacter sp. | reverse complement strand
CATAAAAGGAGCTTTGGAAAAAGCAGGCATTAAACCCGAAGCTGTTAATGATGTGTTGATGGCGCCCAGTTGTGTTGCCGTAAATCCTTTTAAAGAGCCGCCAAAACTTCCCATGGGCGTACGTACCGCCGAAATAATATATACTTCTTTCATTTTTTAATTTTTAGAATGCAAAGGTAAGCAATATGCCTGTAGGTCATTTTCAATTAAGGCAACAATTTTTGATATCAAAAAAAGACCCCGAGATAATGGAGGTCTTTTAATATTTGCCAGTTTTATTTTTTACCAGCGGCCTTTTTTCTGACGCCCAAAGTCGCCAAACTTGTTTTTACGATCATTGAATTTGAATATCACTGCCTGTACTTCGCTGTTTCTTTGATCTTCAAGGCTTCTTATCTGGCGGCTTTTGTGAAACCAACCACCGTAATACTGCTGTTTTACCCTGTCTATTTTGTGATCATATTCATGGTTAATTTGGGCAATTTGCATGTCTCTTTCTCTGGGAGTAAAAACATACCAATCGTTATGACCATGGTCGCGTTTGTCATAATCATGCTTATCATTGTAAGCATAATCGTCTCTGTCATCATTGCGGTCTCTTTGGCCTTTTTGGCCGTGCTGTGCAAAAGCTGTACTCAGCATTGCGATTGCGAAAACTAATGTAAAAAATTTTTTCATAATTGTAAATTTTAAAGTTATTTAATGATTATAAGACTAACCGTTATTTCCCTTGTTTACTAAGGAAATGTTAATAGCAAACTCGAGTATTTTTTTACAAAGTGTTTTAAATGAAAATTTATTTCTACTTTGAGCTGGTATTTTAATAACCTTAAAACTTGATCATGAGAAATATTTTCGTTGTCATCTGTATATTTTCTGTTCTTGTATTTGCTGCATGCGCTAAAAAAGTAAGCAGCACCAAAGCACCGGCAGAAAAGATAACTTCATATAATGCCGATGTGTTGCCTTTAATACAGGCCAGATGTACGCCCTGCCACCTGCCAACAAAGGGAGGAAATAAAGCCAGTTTCGAAAACTATGTCTCTGCCTCTAAATATGCAGTGGACATGTTGGACAGAGTACAGAAAGAAAAAACTGTAAGAGGATTTATGCCCTTTAAAGGTGAAAAACTAAGCGCCGAAGAAATAACCGTATTTAAAAAATGGGTTGATGGCGGTGTGAAGGAAAACTAATATTTACCTTATTGAGATTTTATCCTTGGGTCAACAACACGGTATAAAATATCGGCAAAAAAATTGATAAAAATAAAGATGCAGGCGCTTAACAACACCGATCCCATTACAATGGGATAATCAAGTTTTTCCAATGCCTCAACAGTTATTTTACCAATACCCTTCCATCCAAAAATATATTCTACAAAGAAAGCACCGGCCAATAATTCGGCAAACCAACCGGTAACGGCGGTTACCACCGGATTCAATGCGTTACGTAATGCATGTTTAAAAATAATAGCTTTTTTGCCCAAGCCTTTTGCATAGGCCGTTCTAATATAATCCTGATTAAGTACATCCAGCATAGAACTGCGGGTTAACTGGGTGATAATGGCTAGCGGACGGATACCCAGTGTAAACGCTGGAAGAATTAAATTCTTAAGACTTAGATATTTCTCGCCGGTAACCTCATCTATATCGAACCAGCTACCGGTCAAGTTAAGGCCTGTGTAGTCATGCAGCACCACGCCAAAAAAATAGGCAATTACTATGGCCATAAAAAAAGATGGAGCCGAAATGCCGGCAATACTGGAGAACACTGCTGTCGTATCCATCCAGGTATCTTTTTTAACAGCGGCTGTAACACCCAACAGAATACCAATAATTGTTGCAAACAACATGGCGGCAATGGCGAGTATTAAAGTGCCGGGCAGTGCTTCTATTAAAACCTTGCCTACTTCTTTTTTTGTTTGATAACTTTTACGCAAGTAAGGAAATTTGATTGCAAACTTTGTATCACCTCCAATAAAAAATCCTCTTAGCTGCTTTTTTTCAATATCAGCTTTGCTGTGAAAAGACAAAGGCGACACATCGTTTACATACAACACAAACTGTTTCCATTTGGGTTGATCGAGATAGAGGTCGCTGCGGATATTATCGAGTGTTTTTTTATCGCCCGTTTGGCCAACAATCATACGGGCCGGATCGCCAAAACCTTGAAACATGATGAACACCAATACCACCACGCCAAGCAGCACCAAAATGGAATAGCATATTTTTTTAAGGATGTATGGCAATGGTTACTTTTTTATTTATTTCATCATTAAAATTTGTCCTTTGCGGCCCATTTACCTTTAACTACAGGCCCCTTCATCAAAAACAAAGTTGGGTTTACCCTGGCAGCTGTTTTAATGGCTATACCATCGCAGGTAAAAATGATTATCGAAGAATTTTTAATTAATGTGTTTGCGGTTTTGGGGTCGGAGGTAACCATATAAACCGGCATCTTTGCATTACTGGCAAATGTTTTAAACGATTCTATCCACTTTGTATTACCATCTGTAAAATCCTTGGCAAACAAAAGATAGTACTCACCGGGCTGATTCAGAATAGCTTCAGTTGAATCATTGTCATTTTGACTTTTAAGAACAAAGTCATTTATCCGCGGAACATTATTTTTCCCTTTGTCAATCAATACCTGTTTGCGGTCAACAAATTCCCAACTGCTGTCGGGCAGGGCGCTAACAGCAAATTCTTTTTCTTCTCCATTCTTTTTATAAACGAATTTATAATCAAATTTATCTGGTACTGCATCAGCAGGCATCTTACGCAATTCAAGAATATTGTTGCCCACTTTAAATGGCAGACAATCTTTTACAGGTAGGTGATGCAATACATACCATTGCAAACCCAACACACCAAAAAATGACACTAAAAAAAGCGTAACATTTAGTTTGTTTGAAAAAATGGGATTGATGTATTTTCTTCCAAAGAGAATCAGCAACACCAATACCATCAACACAATATCTTTTGTAAATGTTTGAATGGGCGTAAGCGGAATGCAATCGCCAAAACAGCCGCAGGCACGTATTTTACCACTAAATAAAACGAAGCTGGTAAGAAATGTAAAGAACAACATCAACAGCAATAATAACCATGACACCAAGTTTTTTCGCCAGCCCAACAACAGGGCTACACCTAAAACAACTTCCAATGTTATCATCAATAGTGAAAAAACTAGAGCCTGGTCATTAAGCCAGTGCATTAACCCAGTAAAATAGCCATCTGTGGCCCAAACTTCAAAAAATTCCTGCATTTTATAGGCCAGCCCTAGCGGGTCAATGGCTTTAACCAGGCCTGAAAAAATAAATAATACGCCTACTACAATTCTTGCAAAATTCACTACTTGCTTCATAACTTCTAAGTTGTTAAATATTCGTTTTTAGTTGCTATGCAATTCCTCTTCAATCAATATCAAACCAAATATGGCATAGTTAATAATATCGTAAAAATTGGCATCAATTCCTTCGCTGATGATTGTTTGGCCTTTGTTTACCAGTATCTGTTTAATGCGTAAGATTTTGGCAAGTATCAGGTCAACAAAACTTTTCTGACTCATCTGCCGCCACGCTTCACCATAATCATGGTTTTTATCTTGCATTAATTGTTTTGCAATCGCAATTTTGTCGTTGTAAAATTGCTGCACAGTTTCATAAGGTAGGTCTTCCAGTTCATCATCCTGAATATCTAGCTGGATTAATCCAATAATACCGTAATTAAGAATGCCTTTAAATTCGCTGATGATATCATCTCCTATTTTCTGTACGCCTGCTTCCTGAATGGTACGGATGCGTTTTGCTTTTATATAGATCTGGTCGGCCACAGAAATGGTGCGGTACACCCGCCACGAAGTGCCGTAATCTTTTGTTTTTTGCAAAAAAATTTCTTTTGCCGATTGTACAGCCTGGTCGTATTGTTGATTAGTATTCATTTATCAATGTGCATTTGTAACTTAGTGCGATATTAACTCAAAAATAATTGAAAAAGATTTGATGAACAGTATAAACTGCAAAGGAAAATTATTGAACCTTGGTGAGCCTGTGGTGATGGGCATTATTAATGCAACTCCCGATTCGTTTTACAAGGCGCATTTACCAATGGGTACCGATGAAATATTATTGCTTGCAGGGAGGATGATTGGCGATGGCGCTGCTATTTTGGATATTGGCGGACAAAGTACCAGGCCTGGTAGTGAGCCTGTAACAGTACAGGTCTGGTACTTTGCCCGCCAATATCCAAAATAGCAGCGCCATCGCCAATCATCCTCCCTGCAAGCAAT
>JBKJPN010000076.1:0-5319 GCA_046595125.1 Ferruginibacter sp. | reverse complement strand
GTTTTGAGTGGACCCCTTGGCGGCGATCAGCAGATTTGTGCCATGATAGCAGAAGGAAAAATTGATGTGCTTATTTTCTTTTGGGATCCTATGGAAGCACAGCCCCACGACAGCGATGTAAAAGCATTATTAAGACTGGGTGTGGCCTGGAATATTTTGCTGGCCTGCGACCGGGCCACGGCAGATTTTATCGTTACCTCACCGCTCATGCAAAATATATATGAAACACAATTGCCGGATTATTCACTTTACCTGAAAAGAAAAGTAGTGTAAAGGATTTCGGTTTTCAGCATTGGCCCATTGAATGTTTGCAGAATCCTCTTAAGTGGTTGTAGGAGCCTCCGTGTTATATGCAATAGCTCATCATTGTATGCAGATGGCTCGTTGTCATATTGTAGTGGCCCTTTGAATCTTTGCAGGCTGCCTTTGAGTAACTGTAGGTGTCTTTGGTGTATTTACTTAGAAGAATTAATTTCCAAAAATATTAACCGGACAGATTAAATTTGCTAACAAATATAACTTTTATGGCAGAAGATGTTAAATATAAATATGAAGTAGCTTTTTCATTTCTTCAAGCAGATGAGTCAATTGCTTATCAAATAAACGATTTAATTCAAGATAGAATAGAAACATTTTTATATTCCAAAAAACAAGAAGAATTAGGGGGTACTGATGGCGAAAAAAAATTTAATGAGGTGTTTTATAAAGAATCAAGAGTTGTTGTAGTGCTATACAGAAATGGTTGGGGACTAACACCTTGGACAAGAATTGAAGAAACAGCAATTAAAAACAAAGCTTTTGATAATGGATGGGAATTTCTTCTGCTTGTTAATTTAGACAAAACATCTAATCTTCCAACTTGGATACCTAAATCATATATATGGTTTGATTTTGAAAGATGGAAGGTAGAAGGGCTTGCTCCAGTAATAGAACAGAAAGTAAAAGAAAGCGGTGGACATGCAAGACCTGATTCAATTGCAGATAAGGCAAAGCGATTTGGACGATTAAGGGCTGCGGTTAAAGAAAGAGAATTATTTTTAAGAAATGGCGATGCGGTTTTGGCTTCAGATACTGAAGTAGAAAATATGATTCAATTACTAAAGGAAAGTAAAGAACAAATTGAAGACCCTGCAACATTTTTTAAACTTTCAACTGAAGAACGATTAAAAGAGATGTATCAGTTCGGCCATGATAGTTATTACTTGTGCTTTAATTGGCATCACCAGTATTATGAAATAAAAGATAGAAATCTAGTAGTAAGTATATATGAACAACGAGGGCATTATGGTATGAATGATGAAAGAAGGATAAAGCGCATAGAATATAAGTTTGATAGAGCATTAATTGGTCACAACATTTGGACAGAAGGAAATAAAATATACACCTCGTCCGAACTTGTTCATTTTTGGGTTGACAATTTTTTAGATGTTCTTGGGAGTAGAGAAAAGAACCGCAGCTAACAATTGGTGTTCAAGTGGGGCTTGACCAGCAATCATCTGCCAATTGCAAATCCAAGTTTTTGCCGGCGTCTGGATTTCGACCAACACGTATAAAGTTGTTCTCCTAAGATAATTCTTAAGGCTGCTGCTGCGGCCCATATAAATTGCATGGATAATGAACAACAGAAACGATGCCCTGCATTAGTTATTCCATTGTGTGTATATTTGATTTATAGTGGTGTATTTCTCAAAACTGTCGTTAGTTTGTCTTTCATGACAGAACTTTGTTTGGGAAGAGAAAAGTAAGTGGTACATTAAATGGATATAAATTTAGTAGGCAGGCAAAATTATTGAACTAACTTAAAATATTAAAATATGACTTCAAACTTTTTTTACTTGCTTCTACTTTTAATAATATTTTCCTGCAATACAAATCCTGCAGCACAACAAGTGACAATAATTTCGGATAGTATTACAACAAACAAAAACTATCCTTTTTTTCATGAAAAACTATTAATTTCTTCACCAATTAAACCTTACGAAGAAGATGGTAGGAATACGGTCTCGCAAATTGCTCTAACTGTATATTCCGATATTAAGAAATATACTTTTGCTAACATATTTCAAAGTGGATTAATGACAATCACAGTAGCAGAGTTGAAAGATAAAGATATTTCGTTAAGTGCAGAGACACACATAAACGAGATTATTAAAATCAACGAGAATATGGATGCTTTCACTATTAATTATGATAGTTTAAATATTATTAAAAATCCTTCGTTTTCTGGATACTGGACTAAGGGTAAATTTTATGTAAATGGTGAGAAAAGCTCATTTATGTATATTAATGTTCTTACCGATAAAAAAATTATAATCTCTACCGTTGGTGTCTATGAAAACGAAACGGATTTAACTATAATCAAAAATTTAATTAGCACAATACGGAAAAAGTAATAATTTAGAATAACTAGAATCTAATAGAGTCACCTAATATAGATTTATTCGTTGTAAGTTACTTAATTCGAAATATGGTAGTGCGGCAGCTAACATATAAGGCTTAAATGAACCTTGCACCTGCAAGCCCCACAGAACAAGAGATTCTTTTTTCCTCTGAAGTAAGTTGCTGGCGTCTGAGCTTTGACGTACACCTATAAAGTTCTTAAGCTAAAATAAATATTAATGCGGCTGACCTTTGCTTCTTTGTACAGTGTTTGTAAAACATAATATTTCCAACTCCAGTTTTTCTATCAAGGCATCACTAAGCTTTTCAGGATTAATTAAAGGCTCCTAGTTTCGAATAAGAAAAAAGTATGTTTTATGTTAGCTGCTTCCCTTTTCTACGATGCAGGTGTTCCCATTATCTCGAAGCCATAGCCACAACCAGCATACGCCGCAGCAGGTGTTTTCACCCGCTACATCAAATAGTGTAAAGCCCCGAATTATTATCCAAAATAATGCGTCATCATATTAAAATGGTCAATCCCCTTTTCATAAAATAATGCGGATGAAAAAAAACGATAATCTTCGGGAAATAGGCAAATACCGGCTGCAACTGGGTTGTATTAAATGTATTCCAGTTTTTGCAGAAAAATAATGCGACCACTCTATTGGTTAAAGAAAGATTATCAACTAATGGAATGAAAATTTAGTTACCTTATAACAGGAGTGATGCAGGTGAAAATTTATCTGCCGACAGGCAGACACCTGCTTCGGCGTAAAAATAGATTTGTTTTTGTCATAGAAGTCGGCGGGAGCTACCTGCGATGGCAAAAAAAAATGGTTGATAGTCAAACAGCTTTTAGGCTAAAGGAATATTTAACTGTAAACGCCCCAACTTCTTTTGACAAACCATTTGGGCACCCAACTAACAAACTCTGATGGATTAAAAGTTATGTCTGTAAACCCCATTTTAATTATTTGGTCTGGCAATAACGATAATGTATGAAATGGACTTTCACTTTGGCTTTCGTAGTCCCATAGATGATAACGGTCATCTTTGTTTTTTGCTTTACGACTTGGGCCATAGTCCATAGGCGCACAAAGTCTTGTTACATTCATGTCGTCTTGCTTTGAATAAAATGTCAAGCGGATTTTAGTTTTATTTTTTATGGATTCAATAAATTTGTCTGTCATAATTTATGTTTTTATGATTATTTAAAAAAGGAAATAAGGTAAGAGTTAAGTCCAAATGAAAGTGTGTCTGCCAGTCCGTTGAAAATTAGAAAAAAGATATAGGAAATTAAAATAAAAGGAGATGAAGAAAAAAGAGCTTGATTAACCACTTGTCCATGATTAATATATGGATTAATTGTTCCATCAATCATAAAATCGGCGTCAGTTAAACGAAATGTTTTTTTAGTTATCTCTTTAAACTCTTTGTTGGAATAATAAACTGTAATCAAAATGATAATCAGAACTATGATAATCGCTAACCACTTTTTCATAAAATGAGTTAGAGTAAGAGAATATGTCGCATAAAACATTCCCATGATTAAAAAAAACACAAAACCAATAAAAAATGAAATCCAAATAGAAATTTTTAAAAACTCCTCAAGACGCTTATTGCTTTTTGAGTATATAAAAAATGATACAAGGCCAACTAAATTACCTATTACCCCCATTGATATAAAAAAAGGAAATAACATAAGCGTGCCTTTCAGTAAATACCATTTCATATTTTATACTTTACATTTATTATGAAGCGTCCAACAAGGTGACGCATAACACGTAAATATACGAACCATTCTCAATCCTTTACCTCCGGTGCAGGTGTTCCTACAATTAAAATAGGTCATACTCTAACTTTTTAGATGCCGCTGCGGAGTGTTTTTTTGCCATCGCAGGTAGCTGCCTCTGGCTTGGGCTTTTACCAGCGGCAAAAACGGGTAAGGCTTGATATGCCAAAATCTGGCGAAGGGGAAAGGTTTATTAAAACAATAAATCTTTCTCTTTCAAAAGAAAATTATAAACTACCATATTGATTTGCTCGACGACTTAAGGGTACATAGGATACTTTTGTTGTGCGTTCGTGTCTCAGAGGTCTTAAAAATCAGCCGATCCTGGTTTCATCTTTTCGATCTTTTTTTGCTATTTGCCATAATTCCATTCATTGTTTTTTCTATTTACATCAGGTAAAACATTTTCAGGATCAAGTATTACTTTATCAATTTTACTTTTAGAAAAATATTTGAAAGTCCATGTTCCGCCGCGTTGCCATATTTCAACCGGCAGTTGAATGTTTCCGGTTTCACCATTACTTTGAATAATTTTTACAATAACAGGTAAAATCATTTTTTCTTTGTTCTCTATGGTGATTAATGCACCTTTGGATGGATCATTGTCAACATAAGCTACAGCAGTTACAGCTTGATCAAGCGTCCAGTTAGTAAAGAACCACTCTTTCCAGAACCAGTTTAAATCTTCGCCTGCTGCGCTGTTGATGCAATGAAAGAAGTCGTATGGGGTTGGATGTTTAAATGCCCACGCTTCGGTATATTTCCTGAAAGCATAATCAAACCTCTCTCTTCCTACTACCACATTGCGAAGCAATTTTAGTCCATACGCAGTCTTACTGTAGTATTGGGTTCGTTCGCCTTCGCCTGCACCCATAGCTTCGGATACGGTCATTAAAGGGTAATGGCGATTGGGTAAAGCATCTATGTCGAGATAAGAGAAATAATCTTTTTGAGAAAATAAGGGGTCTTTTGCGTATTCACCTTTATTGAAAAGTTCATTTGCATTCAGATTAATAAAAGTATTGACACCTTCATCCATCCAATCATATTTTCTTTCATTTGTACCCACAATCATCGGATACCAGCTATGGCCTATTTCATGCGAAATCAAAAACCATAACCCTGCTTTCTTTTCCCGGTAATCA
>JBKJPN010000122.1:0-6347 GCA_046595125.1 Ferruginibacter sp. | reverse complement strand
AATACCTACGTAGCTCATGGCGTAAATTCCGGAAAAGAAATGGCACGTCAGTTCTCCAATAAGCCCGAAAGCAATAAAAGCAGTCTGGGTTTTTACGAAACCCTGAGTACCTACATGGGCGGACATGGTTACTCATTAAGAATTGAAGGATTGGAAAAAGGGATTAACGACAACGCCAACCGCCGAGATATTGTAATTCATGGCGCCGATTATGTGAATGAATCATTAATTAAAGCCCAAGGATATATTGGCCGTAGTTGGGGATGTCCGGCATTACCTCAAAAGCTAATAACACCTATAGTAAATACAATTAAAAACGGCACTTGCTTGTTTATTTACAGTGCCGATAAAACTTACCTGAACAAATCAAAAATCATCAATGCCTGATGTGATCTTTTAGAATCATTTTTATACTTTTTTTATTTTGATAACGATCAGTTTGGAAACAGGTGTATTACTTTTTGCAGCCACACTGGTAATGGGCACCAGTACATTTGTTTCGGGAAAATAAGTGGCCGTGCAGCCTATGGGAATGGGATAGGGTACTACAATAAATTTGTGCGCTGTTCTTACAATGTTGTTTTCATTGTTAACTAAATCAACCACATCAGCTTGTTTTAACTGATGCTGATTCATATCGGCTTGGTTCATCAGTATTATCCGTCGCTCGTTTTTAATTCCACGGTAACGGTCATCAAGACCATAAATGGTGGTATTAAACTGATCATGACTGCGGATGGTCATCATCATTAACTCATCTGACGCTAAAGTATTTGCGTTGTGGATTGCGATATTGAACTGTGCTTTTTTAGATTCGGTTTCAAAGTTTCCATCCCGGTTACAATTGGGTAAACAAAATCCGCCGGGGATTCGAACTCGTTCGTTATAATCAACAAATCCCGGAATTGTTTTTTCTATGTCTTCACGTATATGGTCGTAATGTTGCAGATATTTATCCCAACTTACTTTGCTGCCAAATAATGTTGCTCTGGCAAGATGACAGACAATCGCAGGTTCGCTCATCAGGTTATCCGATACCGGTGTTAAATTCCCTTTTGATTGCTGAACAATACCCATGGAGTTTTCGCAGGAGACAAACTGCATTTCGCCATTTAAAATATCCTGATCGCTGCGGCCAAAGCAGGGTAGTATCAATGCCTCTTGTCCAGTTATTAAATGGCTACGATTGAGTTTGGTACTTACTTGCACAGTCAGCCTGCATTTGCGTAAGGCGTCTGCCGTAAAATTTGTATCAGGCGTAGCCGATAAAAAATTACCACCCATGGCGAAAAAGACTTTTGCTTTTTCTTCATGCATGGCTTTAATGCATTCCACTACATCGTACCCATGTTCTTGAGGCGGTGTAAACCCAAAATTGTTTTCAATTGATTGCAGCAGTTTTGTAGAAGGTTTTTCAAAAATACCCATCGTACGGTCGCCTTGTACGTTGCTATGACCACGCACCGGACAAGTGCCAGCACCAGGTTTACCAATACTTCCTTTCAACAAAAGCAGGTTTACAATTTCCTTAATGGTGTCTACTGCATTTTTATGCTGTGTAAGGCCCATAGCCCAGCAAGCAATGATTTTCTTTTTGCCTGTCAGTATCTCAGCAGCCTGTATAATATCCGCCATGTCAATTCCGCAGGCGGTTGCTAATGCATATATATCTTGTTGCTGAAGGTGATTGCAAAAAGCATTATATCCTTCTGTATTTGATTGTATAAAATTGTTGTCGAATATTTTTCCGGGGCTTTTGTTTTCTTCCTCAAGTAATAATATTTCAATGGCTTGCAGCAAAGCCATATCGCCATTAATTTTTACTGGCAGAAAAAGGTCAGTCAATGCACTGTCAATTCCTAAAATTCCTTTTACAGTTTGCGGATTGTTGAAACCCATCAAACCCGTTTCGGGTAAGGGGTTGATGGAAATAATAAAAGCGCCGTTTGCCTTTGCTTTTTGCAACGCCGTTAACATGCGGGGATGATTGGTGCCCGGGTTTTGTCCAAGGATAATAATCACTTCAGCTTCATAAAAATCTTCCAGCTTAACCGAGCCTTTTCCAATGCCCAACGATTCTCCTAGAGCAACGCCGCTGCTTTCATGTCACATATTACTGCAATCGGGTAGGTTGTTGGTGCCGTATTCTCTAACAAAAAGCTGATAGAGAAAGGCGGCTTCGTTACTAGTTCTTCCCGAGGTATAAAACACGGCTTCATTGGGAGACGACAATTCATTTAAGAAGCCACCAATTTTTGTAAAAGCGTCATTCCAGCTTATGGGCTGATAATTAACAGAACCTTTTGGAAGCCACATCGGCTCCGCAATACGGCCTTTTTTACCTATTTCATAGTCTGATAAAGCTGCAAGGCTGCTAACCGAATTGGCAGCAAAAAAATCTTTGCCAATGGCTTTTGCAGTTGCTTCGTCAGCTACAGCTTTGGCACCATTCTCACAGTATTCCGCAATGCCGCTTCGTTCATCATCGGGGTCGGGCCAGGCACAACTGGGACAATCGAATCCGTCTTTTTGATTGAGCTTATTGAGTGCTTTTAAGCCCCGGAAAAAACCTGCTTCGCCAAAAACATGTTTCATGCTGATGAAAACAGCAGGTACACCAGCAGCGACTTTCATGGGTGGCCCCAATTTTAAACCGGTAAAGGTTTCAGGGTTTTCTGCCGATGGGATATCGTTTTTCTTTTCACTCAATTTTATAATGTTTTGTTCGGATTCTCAAAATTATCACTTTGATCTTCGACGGTTTCATCTAGGCAAACAAAATCTTTTTCAAGTAAGAGATACAAAGAGTTATCTTCAAAAAATGGCATGCTAGCATCAATCCCCACTACCTCATTCTGCGGCCAGCTTTTTGTAAAAGATGCAGGAACATGCATGGTAATCTTATTCTTGCCAAGTGTTGCAAATAATGAGCCTGCGGCTTCATCAGTTTGCAAAGCATAAGTGAATGTATCATTGGGGAAGACGGTTTGTTCCTGCAGGTAACCAGTATCTGCCAGCTTCTGTACTTCTGATCTTGTAAGCCGGTAG
This sequence comes from Ferruginibacter sp., assembly GCA_046595125.1. Classification (GTDB taxonomy): domain Bacteria; phylum Bacteroidota; class Bacteroidia; order Chitinophagales; family Chitinophagaceae; genus Ferruginibacter. The sequence continues at coordinate 3,299 of JBKJPN010000122.1, read as the reverse complement.
CGTATGAAATTTCCTTTGATGCGTATCTTCATGTTATATATTTAAATGTCTTTCCGTATTACCGGTAAAACTATACTACGATCCTTTCTTTTCCCGAATATATATTAAACCTGTTGTTTCGTAAAAAACCAATTAAAGTTATGTCCATTTCTTTGGCCATTTCAACTGCCAAGCTCGATGGTGCTCCAACAGCCGCAACAATTTTAATGCCTGCCATTGCGGCTTTTTGTATCAACTCGAAACTAGCTCTGCCGCTCAATAACAAAATAAAATTATTTAATGGGAGCATATTGTTCAATAATGCGTGGCCGATAATTTTATCCAGTGCGTTATGCCGCCCCACATCTTCTCTCAATAAAATCAAGTTACCGTTAAAATCAAAAATCGCACAGGCATGAATTCCCCCGGTATCTTCAAAAACCTTTTGCTTTTGTTTTAAAAGAGCTTGTAGTGAATTGAATACAGTTGCTTCAATATTAATAGCATCTTTTTCATCAGCATATTGTGAAATGGTTCGGATGGCATCAATGCTGGCTTTGCCACAGATACCGCAACTGGAAGTACTATAAAAATTCCTGCTAATGCTTGAAAGGTTTGGCTGCATGTCTTCCTGCAAAACCAGCAACAGGCGATTCTCATCTGCCGCAGGGTGTTTTATTTCTTTAATAGATTTGGAATCGATTAAGATCCCTTCAGTGAATAAAAAACCAGCCGCCAGTTCATCATCATTACCGGGCGTACGCATGGTAACAGCAATATTTTTATGCATCAAGCCTGTTTGCGTGCTGTATTCCAGTTGAATTTCCAGCGGTTCTTCTACCGCAACCATATCATCAACAGTTGTTAGTTTGCCTGCATCTATTTTTTGTATGCTGATATGTTGGATGCGGTTATCGTTCATTCCTTAAAATTACTAAAAGAAAACCATCAGCGTTTTAGTGAATTTAACGTTTTGGTAAATGCCTCCTCTGTATCAACACTAATCATGCTTTGAATGTTAGTTGGGTAAAACTTGACAGCATTGTTTTCTTTTAAAAAATGTTGAAGTGAGTATTGTTGTTTTTCATAACTGCTGCTGAGTTTGCCGAAAAGTAAATGTGGATACCATGCCAGCAGGGGCTCAAAAAAGCCAGCGTTTTTGTTGTAAAAGGCAACAGGTTTACTTCCTCCACATTTTTCTGAAAATCCCATTATGTCCTCGATACGCAAAAGCGGATAATCGCATCCAATAATTAAAATATTTTTCTCTGGGAACAAATCTGCCCCGGTTAGCAATGCGGCCATGGGGCCAATATCAGTAAATTTTTTGTCATCAGTAATCGAATTGTAACCATCTTCTATAGTCTTTGCCTGCACGGTATTACAGGAGATATATACTTCTTTACAAAAAGCAGCAGCCATATCGTAAACATGGTAACGCTGTGGTTTTTCGTAGTAACGAAGCATACTTTTATCGGTACCCATACGACTGCTTTGGCCACCACAAACTACCAATGCGATGGTTTTGGGAAAGGAATAAAGCGATATGGTTTCTGTGCCTTGCATGGCAAGCTGATTTTTATATGAAAGGTACACCCATTGTAAAATAGATTTGCTACATTTAAAATCTGCAAGTAAAAAAATATAAAATATGAAGAAGATAATTATTGCCGCCGCTTTACTCTGCTTTACTTTTCACAATAGTATCGCTCAAAATGTAAGGGCTGCCGATTACGATAAGGCCAGCAGTTTTTTAGGTGCAAACACCAATAAACTTGTTGATAGGGCTAATGTAAGTCCAAACTGGACCGACGACGGTAAAATGTGGTATTCGGTAAGTACCAATGGCATAAAAGAATATGTTTTGATTAATCCGACTAATGGCGACAGAAAAATGGCTAAAGATTTAAAATCGCTTTTGCCCGATGCTAAAGCTGAAAAAGGCCGAATGGGCCGAAGAGGTGGAGGAGCCGAAATAACATCACCAGATGGAAAAAAAGCAGCCTTTATTAAAGATTGGAATTTGTGGGTAAAAGACCTAGAAACAAAAGCCGAAACGCAACTTACGACTGATGGTGTAGAAAACTATGGTTACGCAACCGATAATGCTGGCTGGACACATAGCGACCGCGCTATCCTGCTTTGGTCGCCCGATTCAAAGAAGATTGCCACGTTTCAACAGGACCAACGCCTTGTAAATGATATGTATCTGGTTACCACTAATGTGGGTGCGCCTAAATTGCAGGCTTGGAAATACCCATTGCCAGATGATAAGGATATCATCCGTATTGAACGTGTTATTATTGAAGTAGATAAACCTAAAGTTATTCGTTTAAAAATGCCTTCGGACCCTAGGAGAGGAACCCTTTGCGATGATATTTCTTGCTCTGGCTCATTTGATGACAACGAGTGGAACGCCACTGCAACTAAACTGGCTTTCGTAAGCAGTAGCCGCGACCATAAAATAGCGCAGATGCGGATTGCCGATGCGACTACAGGCGAAGTGAAAGATGTTTTTGTGGAGAAAGTTGCCACGCAATACGAATCGGGACAGGGGAGTATTAATTGGCGTTATTTAGAAGCATCCTACGAATTTATTTGGTATTCGGAAAGAGATAATTGGGGGCATTTGTACTTGTATGATGCTACTACCGGAGCGCTAAAAAGCCAGATAAGCAAGGGCGATTTTGTAATTACCCGTCTGCTTAAAGTAGATACAAAAAGCAGGGTTTTATATTTTGAGGCCAATGGCAGGGAGAAAGGAAGAGACCCATATTTCAGTCATTTTTACAGTATTGGTTTTGATGGCAAAAACCTGAAATTGCTTACGCCGGAGGATGGAAATCACAACATTTCTTTATCTCCCGATGGAAAATATTTTGTTGATAATTATTCTCAACCAAATATTCCAACTGTTTCAGTATTAAGGGATATGGGCGGAAAATTAATTTCCAATTTAGAGAAATCCGATATCAGTCGCCTTACTGCAACCGGCTGGAAACCGCCAACGCCCATCACGGTAAAATCTCGTGATAGCAAATGGGATTTGTATGGTTTGATGTTTACGCCTACAAACCTCGACCCATCAAAAAAGTACCCCGTAGTCAATTATATTTATCCCGGTCCACAGGGCGGTGGTGTGGGTAGTCGCTCGTTTTCTGTAGCCAGAAGTGATCATCAGGCATTGGCTGAACTGGGTTTTATTGTGGTGATTATTGACGGGACCTGTAATCCAGATCGGTCTAAATCATTTCATGATATTTGCTACGGCAATATGGGCGACAATACATTAGAGGATCAGATATCGGGTTTAAAGCAAT
>JBKJPN010000067.1:0-25641 GCA_046595125.1 Ferruginibacter sp. | reverse complement strand
TGGCTTGAAAGGCAAGCTGATGTTAGCTCATGGCGCTATGGATGATAATGTGCCGCCATACAATACTTACCTGGTTGTGGATGCGTTGATTAAAGCCAATAAAGATTTTGATTTGGTTATCTTTCCAAATGCAAGACATGGCTATGGAACTGATAGTTACTACATGATGCGGAAACGTTGGGATTATTTTGTAAAAAACCTAATGGGTGGCACACCACCGAAAGAATTCAAAATAAATATAGATTGATTTTAGTTGATTGAATCTGTAAAACTTTTTACCGAGAGGGAGTTTCTTAAGTTAATAAACTTAAAAATGTAAAATATTGTAGAAATACTTCTACAATATTTTTCTATATATTACGTTTATGTTTTTTAACTACCAATATCCAAATAAACATGAAGTCAATCTACCTTTTTCTACTTTCCGTAGTTTTAACTACTATTTTCAGTTTTAACCTAACGGCACAGCTGCCAGGTTATATTAACAGAGAAGCCACTAGCGGTGTCGGCAAATTAATCTTAGACCCGAATGGTGATAGGTACACATCCGTTACTACCGCAGGTTTTGGAAATGATGATGTGGCCAATTCAGAATTGGTTTACATTGGCATAAGAGCTTATTCTATTGAACCATTTGGTGATTTGCGCCGGGGACCCAATCATGGTTTTTCCGATTTTGTGCCTGATGCTTTGGGTAATGGCGTTTATCATCGTTTCTCTCCTGCCCAAAACATGATGTTTAGGATGCGATTAGGTTCCATTATGCCCGGCTCAAAAGGCTACAGTATTTTAATGGACACTGATGGGAAATTTGGAGCAACCGGCCCTAATGCGGATCCAAATTATCTGCCATCTACTACTGGTACCAATGGAAATCCGGGTTTTGAAATAGAGATTGTACTGGAAACCAATTTTCGTATCGCTATTTACAATGTTGATGGTACGTCATCACCAGTAATGATAAAGCAATACCTTAACTGGCAAGATATGTCGCAGGTTTCAATTGCCTCGACCAACGACAATGGTGATCCTGATTTTTTGATAGACTTTTATATACCGTTTTCTGATTTAATGGCAGCTCCGTTTAATCTAACAACAGCTTCACCAATTAGACTTTGTGCAACCACCGTTATGGCCCCTAAAGCCGCTACCGGCGGCCCTCGTTCGGATATTTATGGAACAGCCGGTGATACCTACGAAGATTTTATTTTAGGACAACCGGCATGTACTATTTTTACAAATCCGGTAACTTGCCCCACTGCAATGTGCAGTGCAGCGCCAACTGTTAATTCACCCATTGGCACGGGTACCGTTAATATAACGGGAACCTGGACCAAATCGGCTTTGCCGGGTGCTGCTAGTTTAGCAAACATAACTGTTTATAAAAATGGAACTTCCGTAGGTACCGTTCCAAGTATCACTTCGGGTAATGCATGGAGTTTAAATGGTATAACGCTTATAAATGGGGATGTTATCACTGCTAAATCGCAGGCAACCGGCGAATCCATGTGCCTAGTTAGTAACGCCGTTGCTGCTACTAATTGTAACAGCACAAACCGGCCGGCACAGCCCACTGGTTTTTGTGCTGACAGAAAGGGGTTTGATGCAACAAACTATCCCGCTGGAGCAACTATCAATATTTATAAAATGACCACAGCCGGATCTTCATTGGTTTACACAGGTTTACGAGGGACTACTTATGCCGGCATTACAACAGTGGTAAATGGTGCTGGGTGGCAAATCTCAAGCGGGTGTTCAGGTGGAAACGGAAACTACGATGGTGGTTCTTATACCTGTTTTTATACATTGGGAGGTTGCGATTCTAAAGTGTCATTTTCATGTGCACCTAATACTGTAGGAGGATGGAATTCGCTTCCATCTCCAACACCGGTTATAAATAATGCATCAGCAATTTATCCATCAACGCTTTCTATTTCGGGAACGGCGGATGCCACAAGCTTAATAAGAATCTATATTGATGATATTTTTGTTGCCAACGCTTCATTAACTGGCAGTAACTGGTCATATACTTTTACAAGTCCCTTGCGTACCGGGCAGGTTATTAGCGTAAGAGCGCAAATACCAGATAACAGTGGAACTAAAATATATTATTGTACGGGCCTAGCAACAGCTACAGTAGTTTGTTATACAAAGCCACCGGTAATAAACGCCGACAACAATAACCAGATAGCAGCCGGAGCGCCGGTAACTGGCACTTCCACTGAATCTGTAGGTACTACCATCAAAGTTTACTCTGTTCCGGCAACTTTGGTAGCAACAACCGCTGTGCAACCCAATGGAACATGGTCAACTGGAAATGCAGGAACTTTGCCTGCAATTTATAACGCTGTTGCGGCAACATCATATTTCGCAAATGCTCAAAACGGAACTTGTGGCGTTAGCATAAACTCAGATACATCTACAGCATCGGCTCCAACTTCTGCAGGTCGTTGCGGTACCATTACTGGCCCAGTTAGTTCGGGAAATGGCACAGTTTCGGGAACGCTTACTGGTTCATTTACAACCAGTACAGTTAATTTATATTTAGATGGAGAATTGATTGGTACCACAACTACCAACGGAACAACTTGGGGACCAATAACTGTGAATTCCACAGCAACCAATACCTTGTATTCAAACGGTGTTTTAAGTATTGGCATTCAGGAAACAGGTAAGCAGGAAGTTAACTGTCCGGCTTCGGCACTTGCTATAACTTGTACGCCAACGCCTGTAGCACCGGTTTATTCGCTGAGCAGCAGTAATGTAAATCAAAATCAAACGATTACCTGCACCATCACCAATGCCTTAATAGGTACTTTTTATGCACTTTCCGACTCAGCAACCGGCCAGTCATTTGGCATGGGAGCATGGGCCACTTCAAACGGAAACTTGGTGTTAACTACCAATGCATTCACTACACCAGGTACCTATAAAGTAAAAGTAAGTGCAACCTCATTATCGGTTTTAACGGTTTGTAAAGCGGTTTCTGCTTCTACTACAATTGTTGTAAATCCAACAGTTTTGCCATTGAGTTTACTTGAATTTAAAGGAAGAAAACAATCGGCCGGCAATTTGCTGGAGTGGACAACAGAAAATGAAGTAAAACTTAGCCGGTATGAGATTGAGCGAAGCCTGAACGGCGCAACATTTGTTAAATTAGGAGAAGTTGCCGCATCAGGAATAAGCAATACTCAAAAAAGGTATGTCTTTGCGGATAATTTTCCCAACGCATCTTACAATTATTACAGGTTGAAAATGATTGACAATGATGGAAGATATACCTACAGTAATGTAGTAGCACTATCGGGCAGTCAAACTGATAGATTAACAATCGAAAAGATAAAACCAAATCCGTTCACCGATTTTATTGAGATTGCATTTGTGTTGAAAGAGCCACAACAGGTTTCAGTTCAATTGGTAGATGTATCTGGCAGACCAGCATATACAAAGACTTTTGAAGGCTACGCTGGTGAAAATAACATCAAACTTGAGCGGTTGTCAGGACTGGTACAGGGAATATATTTCATGAAGATTATTACCGCTAACGCTGTCCTTCAACAAAAAGTATTGAAGGTAAATTGACAGTAAAAATCAAAACATAAAAAAGTCAGGCCAATTAGATTGCCTGACTTTTTTTTATACCTATCTTTTCTTTTTAAAACTAAGGTTCTTTGTGTAATCCCTTTACTTTATCAATATAATCCTGATGCTCTTTGGCATGCTCCTCAGGCGGCATTTTTACTGAAACAGGTCCGTTCCCGATTATCAGAAAATAAATAAGCAACAGTAAAACTAATATCGACAAAAATAATTCGGAATAAGGACTGAATGTTGCCTCCGTTGCATGAATATTAACAAAGATAATCGCCCCAAGCAGGATTGGAATCTGAAGTAGGCAGGCAGCCCGAGTAAACATACCTATAGTTAAAAAAATACCGCCTATGATATGGGCAAATGTTATAACCTGCGCCAGCATTACTATAAGAAATCCTTTAAAAGGAGAAGTATTGTTCATCAGGGAGATAAGTTCGCTGGCATTCCGGGCAAAATCAACGCCCTTATAACAAAGAAAAAGGCCTAAAGCTATTCTGATGATATCGAGCCATTTGGGATGGTGACGATTACCCCAAGACTCAAATTTTTTGAGGAGGTTCATAACTTATAATTTAAACGCTTAAGAAAAAGAACTTGTATAAATATAACTCAATTAAAACTGAGATGCAAGTGCTATTTCTTAAGCGCTGTTATGATTAACCTATTGAAATAATTAAAGTCTATTTTAATTTAAGCACAATTCCGCCCTGTATCCGGGTAATATCGGCACCAGCCTCTACATTAAAACCAAAATTGGGTGTTACAAAATATGAGGCACCAACAAAGCCGCCAAATACCGGAACCACTTCGCTTTGCTTTATATTTCCGTTTTTATTGTACGAGTAATTCTGAAAGCCTGCTCCAGCCGAAAGACCGGCATAGGTGTCGAGTCCCCTTACATTCCAACCATGGTGCCAAGCCGAACGGCCCGCAACCACTACCGTATTGGTTTTATAGTTATCGTAAATGCCACCGTTCGAAAAAGAAGCACCTACTTCTCCACCAAGTGTGATAACACCGGGCCCCGCCTGCCACAAACCCACTTCAATAGCGGCTTTTGTGCCAAAAGCGGTATTATAATAATTACCGCTATACTCGTTGCCCAGGCCAACACCAACATTAAATGTTACGGTACCTTTTTTAACGGGTGAAATTGTTTGTGCGGCAACGCTGTTTGTACATGCCAATACAGTACCGCAAATAATTGCTGAGATGATGATTTGTTTTTTCATAAGAACCGGGTATTCAAATACTGTACCAACTGTTTTTTTTACGAAATGTCAACCGTTAATTTTTTTAAAAATCTGGCCATTATAAATGGTCTGATATCCATAACTATCCGGATTTTTTTTTCGGGCTGAAACTGTTTCCCGTAGGATTTTACCTAACTTTCCCTAATGAAGCATTTTAAATTTTACAGCAAGGAAGATATTTTGTCGCTTACCAGGGTTAGGCGTTTTGAAACCCGGATGGGGGAGCGCTTACAGTATTTAAAACCTGAGACTGAGTGGCCCGAAGTACTGCAGGAATCTGGAGCGAAATATGTTTTGCTGGGTATTCCTGAAGATTTTGGAGTAAAAGCAAACTACGGTGTTGGTGGTACTGAGACAGCCTGGCTGTCTTTTTTAAATGCTTTTTTAAATACACAGAGCAATGATTATTTAACCGGAGAAAACACATTGTTGCTCGGCCATTTTGATTTTGGCGATATTAAATTTCTAATCGAAAATAATGCCTACAACGCCGAAGAAAAGATAAGCGCTTACCGCCATGCATTAAATATGATTGATGAGGAAGTGGAAGATCTGCTGAAAGTAATTGCGGCGGCAAAAAAAATCCCCATAGTTATTGGTGGTGGACATAACAACGCATACCCCATTATAAAAGGCGTTGCCAAAGGTTTGCATAAAGCTGAAGTGATTCCGCTGAGTCAGATAAACTGTATCAATTTAGATGCCCATTCGGATTATGCTGTTGCCGAGGGAAGGCACAGTGGTAATGCGTTTCGTTATGCCGAAGAAGATGGTTACCTGGGTAAATATTGTATGGTTGGTTTACATGAAAGCTATATCAGTCAGAATATTTTAATGGATATACACAACAACCCTTTTATAGATTATATCACGTACGAGGAAATATTTATTCATGAGCGCAAGAATTTTATACAGGCAGTTGCACATGCAACAGGTTTTACCGAAGACAGTTATACTGGAATTGAAATTGATTTAGACTGTATAGAAAATACATTGAGCAGCGCCATTACTCCGAGCGGTATTACGCCGTTACTAGCACGTAAATTTGTAACATTTACTGCCCAAGATGCAAAGATTGCTTATCTGCATATCAGCGAAGGAGCTACGCAATTAGCCGATGGCAGAAAAAATGAATCAACCGGAAAACTGATTAGTTATTTAGTTAGCGATTTTATTAAGGAGTTAACGCAGGATTAGTTTAAATGCTCTGTAAGTTCTTTCTCTGTTGCAATCCCGTCTTTACGCCAAACCTGTTTTCCATCTTTAAAAACAATAAAGACGGGTAAGGCGGTAACTTTATATTCCTTTAAAATTTCCTGGTCGCGGCCTCCATCTACTTTTAACATTGTAAACTTTCCATCATTATTAGTCTCCAAACTTTTTAGTATTGGTTCCATTTGTTTGCAAGGTGGGCACCAAGCTGCTCCAAAATCTACTAAAACAATTTTAGAGCCAGTAGCAGTTGCGTTAAACTCATCAAGCGTCATTTGCTTTTCATTACTGTTGCCTTCTAATGGCTTGTTGGCAGCACGCCAGGCATTGGTGCCGCCTTTTAGTTCATACACATTGGAATAGCCCATACCACGCAATTTTTCTGCTGCGGCTGCACTTCGGCCACCTGCAAGACAATACACATAAACCGGTTTGGCTTTATCTACAAATGCAATACGGCGCTCAAATTCGGCTTTGTCATTCCAATCGGCCTGCAGCGCATTTTTTATATGCCCTCCAAAAAATTCACCGGGCGTTCTTACATCAAGTATCTGAATATTTTCTTTAGTAGTTATTTCTTTTTCAAATTCTTCGGCTGTTAAGTTTGTTTTTGTTTGAGCCGTGCAGGAAAAAATAAGGGCCGAAAACAAAAAAGTGGCAATCAGTGTATTTAAAAATTTCATACTTGTTTTTTTACAAATTTACTTGATTAATTCTTTGAACTCAGCCTCTGAAACATTCAACAGGCTTACTTTTGGTAAACGTTTTGTTAAGGCACGCCAGTTGCTGCCTTTCTTATAAATCTGTTGCAACAGTTTTGAGGCTTCCGCAATTTTTTTATTGTTGGCTAAAGTGATGGCGGTCCAGTATTGCATTTCCAGATTTTCGGGAAACATTTTCATGGCCGCACCATACTCTTCCATAGCAAGTTTCATGTCATTTTTTTCGGTTGCCAGATCACCTTTATCCATATGCTCATAAGCACGATATAATCTTAACAACCTGCTTAATTCGGTAAGTGGTGCTTTGTTGTCATCAACCCGCAGGTCAATCAGCCTTTCGTTCCACGGCTCGCCTTTGCTTTTGCCAGCAACTACCAAAATGGCTGCCGATTGTTTGCCTCGGATATCGCCACCTGCTGCCTGAGCAGCTTGCAGGGACGATAAAACCCTTTCTGCCAAAGGTTTTCCTTCGCTTGCTATAAATGCTTTCGACATGGCTTCGCAAACACCCTTGCTTAGCATCATATTGCTTTGCACCGAATAATTTTTGCCTACGATATTGCTAGCATAGTCTATGCAATTCTTTCCAGTATAGGAATTAACATTTCCATTGGCATCAATCATAGCCACCTGCCTTACTTCACGGCCTTCGTCTGCAGCCAGTAATTCTTTTAATGCTTCAGGTGCAGTCTTGCCTTTTTTCATCAGTGCCAATCCTTTTATACCATAACTCTTGTTAACAAAAGATTGGGTTGCCACCACGCCAATGCCTGCTTCGCCCCAACTAACAGCCGTGCCAACGCTAAACCAATGACTTTGTACACCCACGGCCATTTCGCCAGTCACTTCATCTCTAGCAACAATGGAAAATGTATGGGCAAGACCGGCCTCTTTTTTAAAAAATTGTGCAAAAGAAGTATTTGCCGAAAAAAATACAATACATAAAAATAAAAATGTCTTTTTCATAATGGTGATTTTATTAAAGCTACAATTAAAAATGCCACCCGTTAGTAAAGGATGGCATTATGTTTAAGCTATAAACTATTAAGCTTCGGGAGAAAGGTATTGTGCAAATGCATAACCTTCTTCACCATCTTTAGTCTTGATTTTCCACCAGCTGTCATTGGTTTTTTCAACCAAAGTCACTATTTCATGATGGGCTGCTTTTCCTACAATATCACCTTCTGTAGTTGGCGTACTTCTGATATTCAAATTAGATGAGTCGGTGGTTACTTTCAGTGAAGCTCCTGCATCAGCCTTAATATCAATGTTCATCATCAAATCGCCGCTTGCCATATTGGGGTCTATTTTAGCATATAACGCCCAAAGTGAATCATAATCGGCTGTGCTCTTTGCAGTGCCTGCAATGTGTAACACACCATTTTGTTCAGCTACGGCTAAATTGGTCACGCCCAAGCTGGTAGCAGTTTGTACTAACTCAGCATATTTTTCTTGTAAAGCCATTTTCTAATTTTTTTAGTTGTTAATTATTTTTTGTCGGTTAAGCCGGTTACATCTGAAAGTACTTTAGCAGCTGCAAGCATTTGCATTATTTTCATTCTGTTTGCTGATGTTACTTCGCCTTTTAAAACAGCTTTATCACCAGTAAATTCTACGGAAACTCCAGGTATATCTTTTAATCCGTCTTTTACAATTTGTTGAGTAGTGGCATCTAATACAGTTGTCATTGATTCAGGCATCGGTACTGGCATTGGAGCAACTGTACAATTGTTTACTACAGATTTTACACCCTTAACTGCGGCAACAGTTGATTCGCACATAGCTTTGCATGCATCGTCTTTACACTCGCCGGTTAAAGTAACAACACCGTCTTTTACTTCTACCGTGGTGTTGGTCATCATTGGGTCGGCCTTCAATGCAGTCTCTACAGCTGTTTTAATGTCGCCGTCTTTTGGCTTACAGCTTACAAAAAGCATAGTGGCTGATACAACCACGGCCATTAATAATTTAGTCAATTTCATGAATTAAATTTTTATTTGTGAATTTCCATCAATTTAATAAAAAAAAAGCACTTGAAATATTTAATATCAATAATTTAATCGTTTTTTAATCTCAATCCCACTAAAACGACTATAAACAACCTAGTCTTCCGCCATCAACGGGTAAATTAATACCATTAATATAAGCGGCGGCAGGAGAGCAAAGAAAAGCAACGGCTGCACCAAATTCTTCGGGCTTGCCTATTCTTCCAACCGGAATTTCGGCAACCAATTGTTTCATAACCTCATCTGTGGTTACATTATTTGCCTTGGCTTTTGATGAAATAACATAATCGGCCCTTACTGTTTTAGTAAAACCGGGTAATACATTGTTTACAGTAATTCCAAAAGGTCCAAGCTCTGTGGCCAGCGTTTTTGCCCAGTTGGCAACCGCCGCTCTGATGGTATTGCTAACACCTAGTCCTGCAATTGGATTTTTGACTGAGGTAGAAATGATGTTGATAATCCTACCAAAACCTGCCGCCTTCATACCTGGCACAACAGCTTGCGTAAGGTTATGGTTGTTGATAAGATGATTGTTGAATGCTGTTAAAAATTCTTCGGGTTTAGCGGCAAGCGCAGTCCCACCAGGAGGTCCGCCGGTATTGTTTACTAAGATATGAATTGTGTTGTTTTTTGCGAATTCATCAATGGTTGATTTAACAACAATGGTGTCCGAAAAATCGGCCACCAGATATTGATGATGCTGACCTTTTGTTGTGTCCAGCGTATTAACTGATTCCTTTAATTTGTCTTCGTTACGGGCCATCAAAACTACATTGCAGCCTAATAAAGCTAGTTCGGCAGCGCTTGCATAACCTAGCCCCTGTGTGCTGCCGCATACAAGGGCTGTTTTTTTTGTAAGATCAAGATTCATGTAATTGATTTGTATAAAGCTACTATAAAAATCATTGCTCGCTGGGCGGTAATGGGTTTTTGATTATTTTTTTTCGTACCATATCTTTTACTATTAAATTTCCGTTTTCATGCGCCAGCATATCGGTAGTAAATGGATCAAAGGATTTTGTACGAACGGAATAAACCAATTTGTCCGCCTTTACTTCAAAAAGATTGCTCTCTAGGTAATAGTTGGTAGTTCGCACATAGTATCCGGGCGTTAAAACCCTTTCATAAACATTGGAGTAGTATTTGTCTAGATTGCCATAAGTATTTACCGGTTGTGTAAAATACCCTCCGGGGTAATAGTTTTCTTCTTTTTCACGGTTTAGTAAAACAATAGAAATAACTGCATCAACGCCAGTGGATTTGAATTCAGATACAATGTCATTGGGCGAAAGCTTTTCATAGGCCTTGTCCTTATACACATCCAAAGAGGATATCGCATGGTAACCCTTGTTTACCAAATCATTTACCAGATGCGTCTCTATTTGCTTGCGTAAACTGCTGTCGCTTTCGGGTAAAATACTCCAAACCATAACATTGTGATACGGCTTAATTTGGTGGTCATCAGCTTTCCATGAGGAACTGATTTTAGTGGCCTTGCAGGAGAATAGCGCAATTGCTAACATTAGCAGGGAAATTATCTTAGTCATTTTCATAAGTTCTGTTTTCACAATAGTATTTCGGTTTGCCCATATGGGCTATGATTTTTGACACCTGCGAAACTAATTTTCATCATATAAAAACATATTACCACAACCCGGTACTAATTGCTCACATTTTGAAATTAATTGTGGATAATTCATCCATATTGAAAATCCTTCCATTCAGTTATATTCGCAGCACTGAAAATGAGCAATAATGGCTGAGAAAGAATTACATGAATATAATGAGGAATCGATACGGAGTCTCGACTGGAAGGAGCATATTCGCCTGCGCCCTGGTATGTATATTGGTAAACTGGGCGATGGCAGCAGTCCTGATGATGGTATTTATGTGCTGATGAAAGAGGTGATTGACAACTGCATTGATGAACACACGATGGGTTATGGAAAACATGTGGATGTGAATATTAAGGATAAAACAATTACCATACGGGATTATGGACGTGGTATTCCCTTAGGGAAAGTGGTTGATGTGGTGAGTAAGATTAACACTGGCGCCAAATATGACAGCAAGGCTTTTCAAAAAAGTGTGGGATTAAATGGCGTAGGTACCAAAGCGGTGAATGCATTGAGCAATTATTTTAAAGTAACTGCTTTCCGCGATGGAAAAGAAAAGACCGCTGAATTTGAAAGAGGTGTATTAACACAGGAACATAAAGAAACTAAATCAACCGAGGAAAATGGAACGCTGGTAACCTTTGTGCCTGATGATAAAATTTTTAAGAATTTTCATTTTGTACAGGAATACCTAGATAACCAGTTTTGGAATTACTGTTACCTGAATGCAGGTTTGGTAATGAACCTGAACAACAAAAGGTATGTAAGCAAAAATGGATTGCTGGATTTACTGCAACGCAAAACCAATGAAGACGAGATTCGCTACCCCATCATTCATTTAAAAGGCGAGGATATTGAGATAGCCCTTACGCATGAAAATGATTATGGTGAAGAGTATTACAGTTTCGTAAATGGCCAGTTTACTACGCAGGGCGGAACACATCTTGCAGCTTTTCGTGAAGGAATTGTAAAAACTATCCGTGAGTTTTATAAAAAAGATTATGATGCTTCCGATATAAGAGGAAGTGTTTGTGCGGCGTTGAGTATCCGTGTACAGGAGCCGGTTTTTGAAAGTCAGACAAAAACAAAACTGGGTTCTCAAACGGTTTATGAAGGTGGACCCAGCATGCGTAATTTTATTGGCGAATTTTTAGGAAAAGAGCTCAATAATTTTCTGCATAAAAACACCGAGACTGCCGAAGCTTTAAAAAAACGTATTGAACAAAACGAACGTGAACGTAAGGACATGGCAGGTATTAAAAAACTTGCCAACGAAAGAGCCAAAAAGGCAAACCTGCACAATAAAAAACTAAGAGATTGTAAGTTTCATTACAATGATGAAGCTACAGGGAAAGACAAAGATAAAATTGCAGAGAAGCAAAAAGAGAGCACCATTTTTATTACCGAGGGCGATAGTGCCAGCGGAAGTATTACCAAGGCTCGTAGCGTGGAAACCCAGGCTGTGTTTAGTTTACGAGGTAAACCATTGAACTGTTATGGTCTTACCAAGAAAGTGGTGTACGAAAATGAAGAGTTTAATTTGTTACAACATGCGCTCAATATTGAAGAAGGTTACGAAGGCCTTCGCTATAATAATATTGTATTTGCAACCGATGCTGATGTGGATGGTTTACATATCCGCTTGTTGCTGATGACTTTCTTCCTGCAGTTTTTTCCCGACCTAGTAAAGAATGGCCATGTATATGTTTTAGAAACGCCTTTGTTTCGTGTAAGAAATAAACAGGAAACCATTTATTGTTATAACGAAGAGGAAAAACAGGCTGCAACAAAAAAGCTTGGTAATAAACCAGAAACCACTAGGTTTAAAGGTTTAGGTGAAATAAGCCCGGATGAATTTGCCCGTTTTATTGGCGAAGACATGAAGCTGCAGCCAGTAATGTTATTGCCCGAAACTCATATTCAGCAATTGCTTGAGTATTATATGGGAAAGAATACACCTAGCAGGCAGGATTTTATTATTGACAATCTTAAGGTAGAGATGGATTTAGCAGAAACCCCCTGAACTGCGTTCGTTCCCTTGGCAGGGAACCCCTAAAGGGGGGACTGGTGCACTAGTAATAAAAAAGTATTAATTAATTTCTAAGAGTAAAAGTTTTAAAAATAAAATGATTCACATAGTATTTCAAGAAGCAGACATAGCTGCATTAGAAAAAAGTTTTGAACTGGACGAAACATTACAGGCTGATATAATTCAGATAAAAGATGATTATGCTGTTGGCCCTTTAAATAATTTATTTACTGAGGAAGGAATGGCAGATCGTAAGCAATGGTGGCGTGACGTGCTTGCCGGTGGAGATTATGATGGTCATGTTGACAGTGGAAAGGTAGATGATGGGCATACTGTAGCAGCCTTGAAAGAAAAGCTGGATAACGATCCCGAAGAATTTGTTTGGATATGGGCTGCACAAAACAAGCACGATGTAAGTGGTTATTACTGGCTGATGAGTCAGTTGAAAGATTACCAGGGTAGGATATTTATTTTGTACCTCAATAACCTGCCTTTTTTGAGCGAAAAAGGTAATTTATTTTATCCAGATAATTTATTTGAGATACCCGCCAAAGAATTTGTAAAAGCAAAAAAACTTGCCAGAGAAATAACCCCGAGTGAATTTGAGGTTGATCCAGATGAGTGGACAAAACTTTGTGAAGAAAACAGAGGCGTACGTTTACTGGAAGGCGGGAAAAAACTGGTACAAGAAGATTATGATTTTTATGACGCAGAATTAAAGAAATTGATAACTGGCGATTGGCAAAAAGCGTCTAAAATTATACACAATCATCTTACCAAAGCAAAACAAACAACCGGCGATATGTATTTATTGTGGCGTTTAAAAACTATGATCGCAATGGAACTATTTGATGTGCAGGGTACAGTTGGGAAGATGAAAGAATTTGAGATGAAAACCCCCTCCGCCCCCTAAAGGGGGAACTAAGCAACACCTCAAAAATTAAGCTGTTTGCTGAGTTGTTTGGAGGTAGATTTATTGTTGAGTAAGGAATTGATGAAGATGTGTGAGATAACATGTTTGGCGATGGTCTGAAGTACCGTCCCTTCTCTTTTGGAGAAGGGATAAGAGGGATGAGGCCGATTTGGAAGCTGTAAAAATTAATTAAAGATATAAAGTACCGCCTCCTCTCTTCGGGAGAGGAGGAAAGGGAGGAGAGGCTTATGGCAAAAAGTAAAAAAACAAAAGAAGAATACCAACACACCGATGCCGGTATTGGTGGCCAGTACAAAACATGGTTCCTGGATTATGCTAGTTATGTGATTCTGGAAAGAGCTGTGCCTGCAATTGAGGATGGCTTAAAACCTGTACAGCGAAGGATTCTACACGCCATGAAAGAAATGGATGATGGTCGTTTTAATAAAGTGGCTAATATCATCGGGCAAAGTATGCAATATCATCCGCATGGCGATGCTTCTATTGGTGATGCATTAGTTAACTTAGGACAAAAAGACCTGCTCATTGAAACGCAGGGAAACTGGGGCGACGTAAGAACGGGCGATGATGCCGCTGCGCCAAGATATATTGAAGCAAGACTTAGCAAGTTTGCTTTAGAAGTTGCTTTTAATGCTAAAACAACCGACTGGGCGTTGAGTTACGATGGAAGAAAAAATGAACCTGTAACATTGCCCATGAAATTTCCTTTGCTGCTGGCACAGGGTGCAGAAGGTATTGCAGTTGGTTTAGCGACAAAAATTCTCCCACATAATTTTTGTGAACTGATTGACGCTTCCATAAAATATTTAAGGGGAAAGAAATTTGAAATACTGCCGGATTTTCAAACTGGCGGTAGCATGGATGCCAGTAATTATAGCGAAGGTGTACGTGGTGGAAAAGTTAGAGTAAGGGCTATTATTGAAGAGCAGGATAAGAAAACGCTGTTGATAAAAAGTGTTCCTTATGGTGTAACCACCACCCAATTAATGGAAAGTATTGTAAAGGCCAACGACCAGGGGAAAATTAAGGTTAAAAAAGTTACCGATCATACGGCCGCCGACGTGGAGGTAATTGTGGAACTGGCACCGGGCATTTCTCCGGATATTACCATTGATGCCTTGTATGCATTTACCGATTGTGAGGTAAGTATTTCGCCTAACTGTTGTGTAATTGTGAAGAATAAACCACAGTTTCTAAAAGTAAGTGAGTTATTAAAAACTGCAACAGACAACACCAAAGATTTATTAAAACGAGAACTTGAAATAAAATTAGCTGAGCTGCAAGAAAAATGGCATTATACGTCACTAGAAAAAATCTTCTTTGAAGAAAAGATTTATAAAGAGTTAGAGAAGAAACATGAAACCTGGGATAAAGTACTGAGTGCTATTGACAAGGCTTTTGATCCGTTTAAAAAATTATTAAAAAGAGATATTACCCGTGAAGACATTGTAAAGCTGACAGAGAAACCCGTTCGCAGAATTTACAAACTGGATATTGACGAACTGAATGACCAGATAAAAAATCTAGAAGCTGATATTAAGCAGGTAAAGCACGAACTGGCTAATTTGGTTGATTATGCAGTAGCTTATTACGAAAACCTATTGAAGAAATTTGGAAAAGGCAGGGAGCGTAAAACAGAACTTAAGCAGTTCGACGTGATACAGGCCAAAACTGTTGCCATAGCTAATATTAAACTATATGCAAATTTTGCCGACGGGTTTATTGGTACAGGTTTAAAGAAAGATGAACTGGTTGCAGAAGTTTCCGACCTGGATGATATTATAGCCTTTACTAAAGGAGGTATTATGAAGGTTGTAAAAGTTTCGGATAAAGTTTTTATAGGGAAAGATATTTTGCATGTGGCGGTTTTTATGAAAACTGATGACCGCACGACCTACAACATGATTTATGTTGATGGAAAATCGGGAGTCAGCTATTCAAAACGCTTTAATGTAACAGGCGTAACAAGAGATAAGGAATATGATTTAACTAAAGGCTCCGATAAAAGCAGGGTACATTATTTTACTGCCAATGCAAATGGAGAAGCTGAAGTGGTGAAGATTGTTTTAAGTCCGAATTGCAGTGCCCGAAACAAAGAAATTGATTTTTATTTTGAGGAACAGGATATAAAGAGCAGGGGAAGTATAGGTAATCAGGTAACCAAGTACCCCATCAAATCCGTTAAATTTAAGGAAGCCGGTAACTCTACGCTGGATGCAAAGAAGCTTTGGTTTGATAATAAATTTGGTAGGCTTAATACTGATGAGAAAGGTGATTACTTGGGCAAGTTTGAGGCCGAAGACAGGCTGCTGGTGATTTACAACGATGGTAATTACGAAATAACCGATCAGGAACTTACGCAACGCTTTGAAACAGAAAAAGTCTTGCTGATAGAAAAATTTGATGCAGAGAAAATAATTACCGCAGTTTATTTCGACAAAGAAAAATTACAGTATAGCGTAAAACGTTTTAAAATTGAAACCTCAACCTTACACAATAAATTTTTCTTTATTAAAGAGGGTGATGGCAATTACCTGGAAGCGGTTACAACCGAAGATGAGCCTGTATTGGCTATGCAAAGTGGTAGGGGAGCTCAAATTACAAAGGCAAAAGTTAAAATTGTTAAGATTGTTGAAGTGATGGGCTGGAAAGCGCTGGGTAATAAATTGGCCGACTATAATAAGACTATTGAAATGGAATGGGTTCAAAATACATCGAACAATCCACAAACTGAGTTGTTTGAGTAAGATAAGTTCTAAAAAATTGGGCTAAAGCCATGTATGTATTAATTTCAATTGCCCGGCTCTTAAGAGCCGGGCAATTTATAAAGTTAGACCTGGGCTTTAGCCCAATTTATTTATTTTTAATAACAAAAATATTTTTATGAAGGCTCTATTAATCGCATTTCTGATTTTTTCTTCCATCTGTGTAATAGCATCAGATAGTTTAAGTTTTATAAAAACAGAAATCATCTACGGCCGCAAGGATGGCATGGCCTTAACCATGATGATGTTGAAACCTACTGCCAAAGCAAATGGTAAAGCAATTATCAGCGTGCTTAATGGCAACTGGATATCTTCGCCAAGAATGATGGATGCTTTTTTAGCCAAATCAAATTTGTACATCGATGCCGGTTATACCATGTTTGGAGTAATGGTTAGTTCGCAACCCCAATACACCATACCCGATGAAATAAGCGATTTGAAAAGGGCTGTTCGTTTTGTACGGTATAATGCAAAGGAATACAACATTGATGCAGAACATATTGGTATAACGGGTTCATCCGCTGGTGGGCATTTATCTTTGATGATTGCTACAGCAGATGATGAAAAAAATGTAAAATCAAATGACCCGGTTGATAAAGTATCGGACAGAGTGCAAGCTGTGGCAGTGTTTTATCCACCAACTGATTTTATCAATTATGGAGGTGTAAATACTTCGGGCAAAATAAACCAGGCTGGACTTGTTCTAACAAGGGTTGCGGCAGCATTTGATTTTAAGGAATGGAGTGATGCTACGGGAACTTTTGTTTCTATTGCTGATACCGAAAAAAGGCTGGCGATTGCTAAAGAAGTTTCACCAATAACATGGGTTAGCGCTGATGACCCTCCTGTTATTATCATCCATGGTGATAAAGATTTTCTGGTGCCCAAACAGCAGTCGGAATCTATCATCGAAAAATTCAAAGAAGCAAAGGTTCCCAATAAATTCATTATCAAAGAAGGTGGTTCGCATGGCTGGCCCAATCGGGAGGTAGAAGAAAAAAACTTTGTGGAGTGGTTTGATAAATATCTGAAATAGAAAAATACATTCTCCTGCTTAATTTATTGCTACATTCGCAACTCATTAAAATAATGAGACTGTAAAATAATGATACAATTGGAAACCTTTGGCCCTAAAGATTTTCAGCAATTAATTGACTGGATAGATACTGAAGAGCTGTTGATAAAATGGTCTGGCTCTTTGTTTAGTTTTCCATTGACTATGGAAAGTATGGAATGGTATATCAAGGGTTCCAATATTATAAATGAGTCGGATGCATTTAGTTATAAAGCAGTTGATACTGAAACCGGTGAAATGGTTGGTCATATTTCTCTGGGTGGATTAAGCTGGAGAAATAAAGCATCCCGTATCAGCAGGGTATTGGTTGGAAAGACGGCGCCGCAGGGGAAAGGCATCTGCCAGCAAATGACAAAAGCGGCTTTAAAAATAGGGTTTGAAGAACTCGGCCTGCACCGTATCAGTCTGGGTG
The DNA here is from genome assembly GCA_046595125.1 of Ferruginibacter sp. Taxonomy (GTDB): domain Bacteria; phylum Bacteroidota; class Bacteroidia; order Chitinophagales; family Chitinophagaceae; genus Ferruginibacter. The sequence continues at coordinate 8,023 of JBKJPN010000067.1, read as the reverse complement.
TTTATGAAAACAATAAGGCTGCATTAAACTGTTATCTCAAAAGCGGATTCAGCATAGAAGGTGTTTCCAGAGATATACTTTTGTATAACGGCGAATACCTGAGCATGATTGAAATGGGGATTTTAGAACAGGAGTGGAGAACTTTACAAGTTTAGAAAACTTTTGGCAGTATTGCTTTTCTTTCTGCGGGATAATCAGCAAATTTATTTCTATACCATGTATGATGCGCCATGGCCCTGGGTATTAGGTTGGCTGCACTCCAGATGAAAAACGCCACAGCCGGCATGTTCCAGCAAAGAAGGGCAAAGCCTGCCCACTCAATTAATTCACCAAACATATTGGGACAACTGATGTATTTAAACAACCAGCCTCTTGGTATTTTATAATCTGTTTCATTGGGCTGGCGTAGATGAATTAAAATATTATCGGCCTTCCAATTAATCCATATGCCGGTAAAGAATAAAATGCTGCCGGTAATAAACCGGGCATCATACAACCAACTCAAATCATAGTTTGCAAAATTTATAAAATAATACCCCATTAAAAACGTGTTCATCAAATTAAAAAAAATACCTGAAACCATAATAAGCATTGGCATTTTTTTGCCACGGGTATGCAACCTGAACGGGAATATGAAAGTGCGGTTGAAATAGTGTAGGCAGTACAAACCAATCATAATTGTTACCACTGCAGATTGAACGGAGTATGTTTTTACGAGTATGTACAACATGACTGCTAAAGCTGGGAATTCCATTAAAAACCAGCCATAATGGTTGTCAATTTGCGGCCCCCATTTTGCTGACGCATGCCTGCCATAAGGTGCAGCAATCTTCAACAGTAAAAAAAATATGGCTACCGCAATACCAATCCATATATAAAATATCAACTCGTAAGTGGCAAAGGAAATCAGCATAAGCAGTAAAGAAGAAAATGAGCGTTGGTAATCTTAATCAAGATAGCCATTATTCTTGTACCAGTGAAAACTATCGTGGATGGTTTCTTCAAACGGTCTGCAGTTATATCCTAATTCGTCTTTTGCCTTATCACAGTTGATAAAACGGTTACCTTCAAATAGAGCTTCAACTGCTTCATTTGTATAAAGAGGTTCTTGGCTTTTAATCAATGCAAGCAATTTAACAACTGGTAATCCTGCCTTTGCGGCAAACTTTGATAAGGCAATTGGACTTATTTTTTTTGTTGAGACTGCGGAAAGAAACTGCGCAAGTTGTTTAAGATTGTACCATTTGCCAGCCAATAAATATATTTCGCCAGGTCGCCCCATGCCAATAGCATTGACAATGGCATTGGCAACATCCCTGCAATCGCAAAAATCGAATCCACCATTAAAAATAAAAGGTAGTTTTCCTTTATACAGGTCGATAAGTACCTGACCCATCAATGATGGTTTAAAGTCGTAAGGGCCAATAATAGAAGTGGGGTTGATGACGATTACTTCCATATTGATGCCGTTGGCGGCCAAAGCAAGTTGCTGGCCAGCAAATTTGGAACGGTCGTATGCAAAGGCTTTTTCGGTAACGTTTTTACGCTGTTCGTCCAACATTTCAAAAGTAGGTTGCTGCTGAAATGCATGAATGGAACTTATGTGAATGAATCTCTTTACACCGGCTGCCAGCGCCGCATCAAGGGCAAGTTGGGTGCCATCCACATTGGTGCGATGAACGATGCCTGTTTTATCGCCGTTAACCGATATGACCGCCGCACAATGTATAACAGTATCGCAACCTGTAAAAAGATTTTGCAGAACTCCGGGTTGCAACATATCGCCATAAACTATTTCGGCATGCAGGCCTTCGCAAGACCTTATGTCCTGATCTCTCACCAAAGCTTTAACCGGAATATTTCTACAATAAAGTTCACGTAATAAAGCCGCACCTAAGTGACCGGCAGCACCGGTGATAGCCACTTTCATAAGCTGAATTATTGGTAAATTAAAATACGGTGCAATAAAAAACAGCAGAAATGTTCTGCTGTTCAAATTCAATATTAATTATACGTTCATTTTGTACATGTTAATAGCCCCTGCGGTTATTATTGTCGAAACCTCCGCGGCTACTATTTCCTCCGCCACCTGGTCTAAAACCACCACCGCCTGGTCTGTTTCCTCCACCCGATGGCCCCTGTTTATCTTCAGCTTCTTTTACAATCAAAGGCTTTTTGCCTAGCGAAATATCTTTTAAATTTTCAATGGCATCTTTTGCTTCATCGGTGTTTTGCATTTCAACAAAACCAAAGCCCTTGCTTTTTCCGGTTTCCCTGTCCATAGCAACCCTTGCTGTGACAACGGTTCCAAATTTTTCAAATATTTCCATCAATTCTGCATCATCCAAATCATAAGGCAGTCCGGCAACAAAAAGCTTCATAAAGTAGTTTTAAGACCGAAAATACTAAACTAATTTGGAATATAGAGGTAGATTTTAATGTAGAACAATTATTACATCTGTTTTAGTTTGACTGCTACAATCAAAATTTTATGTAAACTATAAATTTGTATGGTTAGTTGCCCCCAACTGAAACCGTTGAAAAGCCTTCCTTGTGAAGGTTTTTCTTTTTTAACTATCTCATGGTTTATTTAATCCAAAGATTTTTTTGCTGCATGTTTTGTTAACTTTAATTCATGAATAAAATAAGGTGGACATTTTTTACAACGATTCTTCTTTTTGCTGGGTTTATTGTCCGGTCACAAAATTTTGGCGGTAATCCTGCTTCTGTAAAATGGTATCAGATTAATACAAATAAAGCAAGGGTGATTTTTCCTACGGGTTTAGATAGTCAAGCTAACCGCATTGCCAATGTTATGAAACTGCTAGGCGATTCAACGGCAGCAACTATTGGTGGCAATCAGCGTAAATGGAATATCGTATTGCAGAACCAAACTACTATTCCCAATGCCTATGTTCGTATGGCGCCTATCATGAGTGAGTTTTATATGACGCCGGCACAAGATAATTTTTCTACTGGCAGTATTCGGTGGGATGATAATTTGGTTATACATGAGAACAGGCATATACAGCAATTCAGCAATTTCAATAAAGGGTTTACAAAAGTATTTTCTTTCTTTTTAGGGCAGGAGGGACAGTTGTTGGCAAATGGAATGACGGTTCCTGATTACTTCTTTGAAGGTGATGCTGTATGGCAAGAAACGCTGGTGAGTGCGCAAGGGCGTGGCCGAATGCCGTCTTTTTACAACGGATTTAAATCGCTGCAGCAAAATGGTAAAAATTATTCTTGGATGAAATTGCGGAACGGTTCCTATAAAGACTATACGCCCGATTACTACCAAATAGGTTACCAATTAGTTGCTTATGGCTATGAAAAGTACGGTGCAGATTTCTGGAAAAAAGTTACCGAAGATGCAGTTAGATTTAAGGGTGTTTTTTATCCATTCAACAGAGCGATAGAAAAATATTCGGGTAAACCATATAAACAATTCAGGCAGGATGCTTTGCAATATTTCAACAAAAAAAGCCCTTTAGGGGAGTCTGCAGACACTGAATTTACTTATCTCACAAGGGGCGAAAAAAATAATGTAGTTGATTACGAATTCCCAAATTTTATCGGCGATGACAGTATCTTGGTAACAAAAAAATCTAACAAAGAAATAAGTGCATTTTATATTGTTAGTGGAGGAAAGGAAACAAAAATCAGTGTAAAAGATTTGGTGATTGATGATTATTACAGCTACCGAAATGGTAAAGTTGTATATGCAGCTTACCATTCGGATCCACGTTGGGCAAACCGAGATTACAGTGTTTTAAAGGTATTGGATATCTATACAGCAGCGCAGAAACAGCTTACATATAAGTCCAAGTATTTTTCGCCAGATATTAATGCCGAAGGCTCCGAAATACTTGCTGTGGCTGTAAATCTAGATGGAACTAATTGTCTGCAGAGACTAAATGCACAATCAGGAGCCGTAATTTCGAAAGTTCCCAACCCCAGGAATTATTTCTTCACTCAAACCAAATATATCAATTCAAATACTGCTGTATCGGCTGTAAGAAATGCCGAGGGTAATATGACTTTGGTTACCGTTGATCTTACCACAGGAGAGAGTGATAACCTTACTCCATTTTCATACAATGTTATTGGCTATCCATTTGTAAAAGACGGTATCGTATATTTTAGTGCTATGCGTGGCAATGCAGATAAAATTTGTGCTGTTAGATTAGCGGATAAAAACTTGTATCAGCTGACTAATAATGATCTAGGTGTTTATCATCCAACGGTAAATGGAAGGGGAGAGTTGGTAGTTTCTGCATTTAAGGCGGAGGGCTATATGCTTGCAAAATTAAAATTAGATAAAAAAGATTGGAAGGAAATCCAACCAAACGGTTTCATCATGGGTGCCGATACTTATTTTGCCGATTCTTTAGAGCAAAGAAGTGGAGGATCGGTTTTGTATACTTTAAATGATAATAAATTTGAACAAGGAACAACCGGAAGTACAAAAAATACCGTTACCAAATACCGAAAGTCTTTTCGGCTTTTTAATTTCCATAGCTGGCGGCCTGTGCTTGATGATCCCGAGTTTGGCTATTCTTTTCTCAGCAACAATGTACTCAGCAGCTTCAGCAGTGCAGTTTCATACACTTATAACAGAACCGATATGAGTCATACAATTGGCTTCAGTAGTGTATTTGCTGGCTGGTTTCCGATTTTGTCGGTGGGGGCAGAGCAAAGTTTTAATCGCACGGTTGATACCGCATTCGGTAAATCGGTTAGTTATAACGCGGCAACAATAAAAGCCGGTTTTTCTGTTCCTTTGCGATTTGTGGGAGGACGCACCAATAAGTTCTTAAGCTTTGGGGGCGGCTATAATGTGGAGCAGTACTTTTATCGGGGCGTTGGTAAAAATGTATTTGATAACAAGTCAATTGATTACATAAATGCCGCTTTGAGTTTTAGCAATGTAAGTCAACAGGCAAAACAACATATCAATCCGCGTTGGGCGCAAACAGTTTCTTTAAATTACCGCGATGCCGTAAATTTTAGAAACAGTCACAAATTCGTGGGGCATGCCTCACTTTATTTCCCCGGTTTGTTTGCAAATCACAGTCTGGTCATCAATTCAGCCTATCAAAAAAGAGATACTTTGGCAGATTTGTTCAGCAAAGTTTTTTCCTATTCCCGTGGCTATGAGGCATTAAGCACCAGGCGTATGTACAAGTTTGGGGTAAATTATCATTTACCACTATTTTATCCCGATTGGGGATTCGGAAATATCCTATTTTTTCAACGAATCAGGGCCAATGTATTTTATGATTATACCAATGCAAAAGCCAAGGTGAATGGCCTGCTAACCGAAATAAAGAACCGCAGCACGGGGACAGAAATCTATTTTGACGCTAAACTGTGGAATGCACTGCCTTTGAGTTTTGGCGTAAGATTTTCTCATCTATTGGATATTGATTTACTAAACCCGTTACTTAAGAATAGATGGGAAATCCTTATACCTATTGGATTTATTCCAAATTAGGCTGCTATTTAATGAGTATACTTATTAATTATAGTTCCTTAACGTATCTATTAATCGGACAGTCAATTTTGTAGTATAAAAACTACATGTGGAAAATACGGTAAATATGGCGTAATAATACTTGTTTGTTTCAGAAAATGTATATATTTGGTTTCTGAAACATCACTATTATGGGTCATTTTGTTGAAACCTTAAACAAAGTTGCTGCCGAAAAGCACATTAAATCCTGGCTAATCGAAAACGGATATTCCGATATTACGAAGGAATTGCTAGCAGCAAAAGAAAACGCCTTAAAGGCCAATGGTAAAACTGAAAATATTTTGGTCCAGATACGAGCCTACAGCCATCCTCACCGGCCATTTAAACTAAGCGAATTTGAAGCCGACGTGTTATCACGTAGAGCAAAAAAGCTAAAGGCCATTGCTTATGCCGTTTATGTTATTCTCGATGACGATGGAGAGTTGTCAGAAGAGTTGATATGGGATAGATTGAGCAAATAGCTATTTACACCAAGATTTTATTTAGTAACCGAAGTTAATCAAAGTGCGATTTGCGTTTTATACGGCAGATGCCGGTAGTTTAACTCTATTATCGTATTTTTAGCATTAAATGTATGTATCATGAAGCAAGTTTTTGTAATTGCGTTAGTATGCCTTTTTAGTTTAAATACGTTAAACTCATGTGCACAGGCCGATAAATCAAAACGTCCTAGTCCGCCTGCTGTTGCTACCCAAAAAATTGGATCAACTACGGTTACAATGAGTTACAGTCAGCCTTCTGTTAAAGGAAGAACAATTGGTACAGATTTGGAGCCCATGGAAGATAAAGTATGGCGTGCTGGTGCCAATGAAGCTACTGTTTTTGAAATTGATAAAGACGTAATATTAGAAGGCAAGCTATTACCCAAAGGTAAATATGGTTTCTTTATTTTAGTAAGTGGTGAAGCCTGGACCCTGATTTTTAATAAAACATGGGATCAGTGGGGAGCGTTTAAGTACAACGAAAAAGACGATGTACTGCGAATTGGCGTAAGAGATAATGAAGTCGATAGCTTTTCGGAAAAGTTAACCTATAAAATAGATGCAGACGGAACGGTACATATTTTATGGGGCGACAGAGACGTTAGCTTTGTGATTCAGGAAAAAAAATAAGCTTAATAAGCATTATAGTCAATGTTTTTTCCCATTGTTCCTCTCAATCTTTTCCAGAACGATTCTCTTTCTTTAAGCGGAACAAAATTCTTGTTTAATGCATCTGTATAGTTTATTTCGGGATTGGTCATGTAGGGCTGAATTGTTTGTAACGTATCAAAAACTATCGGTATTAATCCAACTTCCTTACTGATTTTTACCCTAGCAAACCTGCGCAGTTGCTTCGCCTGAAAAGGATCTGTTGCCAAAGCAATTTTTGTAAATCCAAGTTTCTTCGCCTTTAAATACACATAGTATAAATTCTCGGTACTGTGTTCTGCCTTAGTTTCGGTAAAAATATGCTCCGCGGGGATTCCTATTTCCTTTGCATACATAGCCATTATTTCTCCTTCATAGTAAGGTGAATAAACAGCTGATCCTGAATACATGATATTCTTAGCAATTCCCTTGTCAAATAAATATTTAGACCAGTAAACCCTTGCTTTCATGGTACTATCCCAGCCAGTTTCATAAAATGGAACTCCTGGCACAGCAATCATGTCATAGGTTTGGTTCTTTGCTTTCGCAAAATAAGTTTGGGTTGCTTTATCGCCAAAAGAGCATGCTTGGAAAACCATTAAAACAGCAAAAAGCAAAGTGCAAGAAAAAAGAAACCTAGTGAACATATAAATAAATATTATTTCATTGTTTAACAAATTTGGATTGAAAAAGTTCAGCTGTACAGAAAACTGTTAACTACAGGCGGGTTATATTAGTAATTACAATTTTATTGACAAACTTATCTCCGCTACTTTTTTGGGCTTGTATTTTTCTAACAATGTCCATGCCTTCAAAAATTTCTCCAAAGGCAGCATAGCCTTGTCCGTCTTCGGTTCCGCGTCTTTCAAAATCAAGGGGACTTTGATCGCCAATGCAAATAAAAAATTCTGTATTAGCGGTTCCTGGTGCTAGCCTTGCTAGCGAAATAGTACCCGATTGATGTGTTAATCCGCTTTGTTTAGTGGTTTCGTGTTCAATACCCGGCAGGGTAGCTTTTTTTGATGGGTTGGTTTGCCAAATACCTCCTTGTATGATACCGGTATTAGCAGGAGTTGGAAAATCCTCCGTTTTTAAAACCCGGTAAAAACTCGCATTCTTATAAAGCCCCGAATCAACATAGGATAAAAAAGCAGCTACGGTTTTTGGTGCCATGTCTGGATAAAGTTCCACTTCAATATCGCCATAATTGGTGGTTATAACCACGTGTGGATTTTTATAATCATGTTGATTGCAAGAAGCGAATAAAACAGTAAAAAATAGTACAACGATATGCTTCATATTGCAATTTAATATTTGGAAAGCGTATTAACAGCAGATATTTCAGATTATTTGAATT
>JBKJPN010000030.1:0-19668 GCA_046595125.1 Ferruginibacter sp. | reverse complement strand
TGTACACAGTTTTTTTATCATCGGTAACCCTGAGTGGTAAAGTAATCAGTTGGACTGCTTCTTCTCTGAACACAGTAACAGAATCAGACCGGATACCCAATGTAGTTGTGAGCTTGGGAGGTGTGAATTTTTGAATAGGTTTTGTAACCGCAGATTTGGGCTTTTGCGCCAAAACAACCGTACAATTAAACAAAACCGCCAGCAGCAATACATATTTTAAAACAGTTACCATATTTACACTTTGTATGTTAAAACGAAAGTACCAAACTATTAGTGTCCTTTTTACGATTTAACTGATTGTTGACAAGCTCTCTTCGATGGTCTTGATACGAGCTTCGGCATCGGCTTTCTTTTTTTGCTCCAGTTCAATTACTTCGGCTTTAGCATTAGCAACAAATTTTTCGTTGCCTAATTTTTTTTCTACCAAGGCCAAGAATCCTTTTTGGTGTTCTAGGTCTTTTAACAAATCATCTTTTAAAGTTGCTGCGTCCAGTTCCTTATCAGCCTTTAAGTAAAATTTATCTTTTTCAACCGCTACAACAATGGTATTGGGCACAGCTTCGTTTGTAAATGAAATTTCATCTGCATGAACCTGCTTGCTTAAAATATCCAGTATGGAACTGTAGCTTGAAGCGGTTGCGGTTTCAATAAAGAGTTTAACAGCTTCTTTTGGTTTTAGCTGATTTTTATTACGGCCATCTCGTATGCTGGTAATTACCTGTTTCAATAATTCGCCTTGCGCCAATATTTTTTCATCAGCTGCTTTAGTTGCTGCAAATTGTTTGACACACAAATCATCATTTTGCTCTTTAAGCAAATGATATATTTCTTCGGTAACAAAAGGCATATAGGGGTGTAGCAACTGCATCAGGTCTTCAAAATACTTGATAGTTTTATTGTAAACGGTTGCATTGATGGGCTGTTCAAAACCAGGCTTTATCCACTCTAAATACCAGCTGCAGAAATCATCCCATATTAAACTGTAAATTGTTTTCAACGCCTCACTCAATCGGAATTGTTTCATCAATTCGTCTACTTCAGCTTTTACTTTACTCAATCTATTTTCAAACCAGTCAAGTGCAAAGTTGTCCGTCGTCTGTTGTCCGTTGTCCTTTGATTGTCTCCCTTCCCACATCTTCGCCAACTTCAAAGCATTCCAAATCTTGTTATTAAAATTTCGTCCCTGCTCTAAACTGTTTTCATCAAACATTAAATCATTACCGGCAGGAGAGGACACCATGATACCAAACCGCACTGCATCTGCTCCATATTTATCTATCAGGTCCAGTAAATCCGGACTGTTGCCCAAACTCTTACTCATCTTCCTGCCAAGTTTATCTCTAACCATGCCAGTGAAATAAACATCCTTAAAAGGAATTTGCTTTTCGTATTCCATACCTGCCATTACCATACGGGCTACCCAAAAGAAAATAATATCCTGTCCGGTTACCAACACAGAGCCTGGATAGTAGTATTTCACTTCTTCATTGCTAGGCTCGGTAATTCCTTTAAAAACCTGTGTGGGCCAAAGCCAGGAAGAGAACCAGGTGTCGAGTACATCAGCATCTTGAGAAAGCCCCCTCCCATGAACTTCGTTCGTTCCCTTAGCAGGGAACCCCGGAGGGGGAGGAGTATCTCCAATAAGTTCATGATATTTTTCGTAAGCCTCTTTTTCTGTTTCTGCAACAACCATTCTTCCTTCTTCATCATACCAGGCAGGTATTTGTTGGCCCCACCAAAGCTGGCGGCTAATGCACCAGTCCTTTACATTCTCTAACCAATATTTGTAAGTGGCTAAAAATTTATCGCCGGGATGAATTTTAATATTGCCATCCACAACCGCTTTTAATGCAGGTTCGGCAAGTTCTTTCATCTTTACAAACCACTGGGTACTAATCCTTGGTTCAACAACTACACCCGTACGCTGACTGTAACCCAAACGTGTTGTATATTCTTCTTCTTTAGTTAAGAAATTTTTTTCTTCTAGTTCTTTTATAATTTTTTTACGAGCAACAAAGCGGTCTTCTCCAACATATATCTGTGCAGCTGCACTCATGGTGCCGTCTTCATTAATGGTATCAATAACTTCCAGATTATGTTTTAAACCTAAATTATAATCGTTGATATCGTGTGCAGGCGTAACTTTTAAAGCGCCAGTTCCAAATTCCAAATCAACATACTCATCAAAAATAATGGGGATGCGACGGTTGATTAATGGAACAAAAGCAAATACTCCTTGTAAATGTTTGTAACGTTCATCGTTTGGATTAACGCAAATGGCTGTATCGCCCATGATGGTTTCGGGACGTTGTGTTGCAATAGAAATATACTCTTCTTTGTTACTGTCTAATTTGTAACGCAGATGATAAAGCTTACCAGTTAAGTCTTTGTATTCAACTTCTTCATCGCTCAAAGCTGTTTTTGCAGAAGAGTCCCAGTTAATCATTCTGGCACCACGGTAAATCAATCCTTTATTATACAAGTCGATAAAAACTTTTATTACCGCTTTGTAATAGTGATCATCCATGGTGAAAGTGGTACGGTCCCAATCAACACTGCAACCCAGTCTTTCAATCTGGTTATAAATGATACCGCCATATTTATCCTTCCACTCAAATGCATATTTTAAAAACGCTTCTCTGGTTAAACTGTTTTTGTCAATGCCTTTTTCTTTCAACATGCCAACCACTTTGGCTTCGGTTGCAATAGAAGCATGATCGCTGCCGGGCACCCAACAAGCGTTGAAACCACTCATTCTAGCCTTGCGTACTAAAATATCCTGTACGGTTTCATTAAGCGTATGCCCCATGTGCAACACACCGGTTACATTGGGCGGAGGTATCACAACTGTAAAAGCAGGCCTGTCATCAGGTTTACTATTAAAATAACGCTGGCTCATCCAGTGTTTATACCATTTCGCTTCAACCGCCTGCGGCTCAAAATTTTTAGTCAATTCCATTTTATCTGTTCCTTGTTATAATAAGTGTGCAAAAGTACAAAAAAGAGAGGAGGTAAATATTTTGCCGGAGATCAAAGCTAAAATCAGGTAATTTTAGCTTTGATGAAAACAGGTGTAGAATATTTTGTGCATGAAGGTTCCATTGTAAGGGAGATATGGAGGAAGTCGGATACCATACTTTTTATATTTGCGGGTGCATCTGCAGAGTTTGCATTAAACAAAGCTGTTGACTGGCTATATTATACCGGTAAACTTCCTGCCGATCCGATAGGTAGATTATTTTCGACCGTGACATATGCCCGGGAAATTGTTTTTTCGGAAATGAATACTGCAAATGCAGCCATTGATAAAATCACAGCCATTCATTCGGCGGTAGAAAAAAGCCGAGCAGCAAAAATACCCGATTGGGCATATCGGGATGTATTGTTTATGCTGATACATTATTCGCTGGCTGCTTTTGAATTGCTGGAGCGGAAATTAAATGAAGCAGAAAAAGAAGAGTTGTATGATGTTTTTCGCCGAATGGGAGAGCGGATGCACTTAAAAGAACTGCCAGCTAATTATAATGAATGGCTTATAAAGCAGCAAGAACATTTGAGGGCAGATTTGATAAAAAGTGTTTTAACCGTTGATCTTTTTAAACAATATCGAAAACACCTGGGCTGTTTCAGATACTGGCTTTTGCTGGAGTCGCAAAAACTGGTTGTTCCAGCTAGGGTAAAGGAATTGCTGGGATTTAAAAATGGATTTTGGCTAAAAATAATTTTAACATTTTACAAATTGAGTCGAATTTTGGGACTGGACGGCTTAGTTAAAACGCTTGTGTTGCCTGCAAAATATCAGGCGCAAATAAAAGCGCTGAACAGAAACTGAGAAGGCAAATCCTGCTAATCAGTTATATTTGAAGCAATCAAGCACTTAATTTAAATACACAATACAATTATATGAGCAATACTATAAACGAATTATCTCCGTCGGAACTGTGGCAAAATTTTGCCGCGTTGAATGGCATACCCCGTGCTTCTAAAAAGGAAGAACAGGTCATTGAGTTCATCATCGACTTTGGAAAAAAACTCAGCCTGGAAACGATTAAAGATGATGTTGGGAATGTGATTATCAAAAAACCGGCTACACCCGGTATGGAAAACAAACAAACTGTTTGCCTGCAAAGTCACCTAGATATGGTGCATCAAAAAAATGGGGATACCAATTTTGATTTTGCAACACAGGGTATAAATATGTATGTGGAAGATGACTGGGTGAAAGCGAAGGGAACGACCTTGGGTGCCGATAATGGTATTGGGGTTGCTTCTATCATGACATTGCTAGCGTCTTATAATATTCCACATCCCGCCTTGGAAGCGCTTTTTACTATTGATGAGGAAACAGGGATGACAGGTGCTTTAGGTTTGAAAGGAGGTTTACTGGATGCAGATATCTTATTGAATCTGGATACGGAAGATGATGATGAACTAACCATCGGCTGCGCAGGTGGCATTGATGTAAGTGCGAACGGAAAATATAAATTAGAAAAAACAGCGGCTGGCGCTGCTGCTTTTCGCCTTACTGTTAGTGGATTAACGGGCGGTCATTCGGGCATGGATATTTACAAGGGACGGGGCAATGCAAACAAATTAATTAACCGCATTTTATTAAATGGGAAAGATAAATTTGATTTACGGATAAGTTTGATTGACGGGGGCGGATTGAGAAATGCCATTCCCAGAGAATCATTTGCCGAACTTACTGTAGCTGCCGATGAGGTTGATGCTTTGAAAGCTTTTATAAAGGAAGAGGAGGATGTTTTAAAGAATGAATATGAAAGTACAGATTCAAAATTAAGAATCGGCCTAGAAAAAATTGCAATACCTGAATTTGTAATGGATGCACCTTATCAATATGCGTTGTTGAGAACCATTGCGGCCTGCCCTAATGGGATTTATAGGATGAGTCCGGAAATAGCAGGCTTGGTACAAACCTCCAATAACCTGGCCCGCGTGCTGGTTAAAGATGGTGAGTTTACCATTCTTTGTTTAACCCGCAGTTCGGTTGATAGTGAAAAAATGGATTTGGCAAAAACCATCTGTTATAATTTTGAAATGGCCGGTGCGAAACCTGTGTATGGGGGCTCTTATCCTGGTTGGGCGCCAAAGCCCGATGCTCCCATTGTAAAGTTGATGAGTGATTTGTATAAGGAAACATTTAAAGAAGATGCAAAAGTAAATGCAGTGCATGCAGGATTGGAATGTGGTATTTTGGGAACTAATTATCCGGACATGCAGATGATTTCCTTTGGCCCTAATATTCGTGGAGCACATTCTCCCGATGAAAAAGTGCAGATCAGTTCGGTACAAAAATACTGGCCTTTTTTACTTGAAACATTGAAGCGGATACCGGATAAAAATTAAATGTCAATCAGGTATTTAAAAAGATTATCTGAAGTTTCCAGATTAAGTTTTTTTCGCAGGCGGTAGCGGCTTATCTCTATGCCACGAACTGAAATATTCATTAGCTGAGCAATTTCTTTAGTGGATAAATTCATACGTAAATAGGCGCAGAGTTTAATTTCGTTGCCGGTTACTTTAGGGTGCTTTGCTTTGAGCTTTTCTACAAAGTCGTTGTGTACTTTATCGAAATGCTGGGCAAAATGTTCCCAATCTTTATCCATCTTATCGTCATCAACTAATGTTTTAACCAGTTTTTTAAGTTCTGCTGTAGCCTGGTCGTTTTCAACCACTTTTAAAACCTGATTCAATTCGGTTTTCATAGAGGTAAGTAATTCTCCTTTTTGAACCAAGTGCATAGCAGATGTTGCAAGCTCGGTATTCTTAAAATCAACCTCAGCCTGTAATTTGGCGTTTCGAAGTGCTATGAGTTCCTTTTCTGTTTTATCTATTTCCAGTTGGTATAGGTATTGTTGTTTCTTCTGCTCTTCCTCGTATTTCTTTTGCTGCTGTTCAAATTTCTTTTTCTGCCATTTTACAAGAATGAAAAGTCCACCGGCAATCAGGAGAATATACAGCGCCAACGCTATCCTACTTTGGTACCAGGGCGGCCTGATATTAAAGGAATATGATTTTACTTCTGATTCATTTCCTAAATTATTTCTGGCTTTTACTTCAAAGCTATAATTGCCGGCCGGAAGATTACTGAACTCTTTGTCGGTGCGGTTACTCCAGTCCGACCAGTTTCTAGAATAATTGGTAAGCCGGTAACTGTATTCCAGATTGTCCTGCTGGCCAAACAGCGGTGATGAAAATTCGAAACGAATAGATTTCCAGCTTTTAGAAATACTGCTTTTCGAAGTTTTTTTATTTTCTCCTATTGAATTGGAAAAGTACCCACCAAATAAAATACTGTCTTTTACATCGGTAATTTTTACTGATCGAATGCCTATTTGCAGTGCTGGTATGGTTTTCTTGTATTTATCGAAGTTGATATGGAAGAAGCCATTTTCACCACCTACAAAAATATTGTACATGTTAAGTGTATATATGAATTCAAAACCACTCAATATTTTGTTGTTAAGTTCAGGGAAATAGATAACTGTCTTATTAAGTGAACTTAAATCTACCACCCCTAGTTGTTTTTCATGAATGAACCAGATATTCCCGTCGGTATCTTCCTTCATGTACCTAATACTTTGCTGCCCCAATAAATTCAGGTAATAAGGCGAAGGTTCAAATCTGTCCTTGGATGCATTGTAACTGTAAATGCCCTTTTCTGTTGCCGCTATTACCTCATTTTTAATTTTGTAAATGTGATTATTAAGTGTGGATGGCAATCCGTTTTTTGCAGTGTATAAGCTGATTTTATATTTGGTTGAACTTGTTGGTACTAATTTGTACACTCCGTGATATGGATGAGAAACCCAAATATTTCCAAGCTTATCTATTTTTAAAAAACGAGAGGTCTCATTGAAGTCAGGAATTGTTTCTGCTTCACTAAATGAGTTATTCTTAAAATCAAAAAAGGTTAAGCCCAGGTAATTTCCGCAAATAATCCTTTCCGATGGAAACACGGCTGACTGGGGTTCAAAATTCCAAAAACCTGTTTTGGTAACCAATGCAGTTGCGGTATTATCCTTTACTAAATAGGCACCTTCGTGTTGGCCCAATAGAATCTGGCCATTTATTTCTGCAAGGTTCCATACCTGCCCTCCCGTATTAGCTACTGGTAAAAATAAACCTTTGCTGAAGCTCAAGTCTTCGGCAGATTGCAGCTGGGTGTAAAATAATCCGGCCGAAGTGCCTGCATACAATTTGTCTTTGTTTGCCAGCATAGTATAACCAGAGCCATCTATGATACTGGGGTTAATATGCTTGATAGCACTGTTATAGGCTATAAAATCAATCCCATTATTCAGTCCTAACCAAAGGTTATGCTGCCTGTCTAAAAAAATGCTGAGTACATTATTATTCTGAAGTCCCTCTTTTCCAGAAAATTTTTGAATCAACTGTCCTTTAAGGTCAATGATAAACACCCCTGCATTGTTGGTTGCTAGCGCCAGCCAGTTATTGGCCACCAATGTTGCACTATAAATACGTTCATTGGCAATCGAATTTATCAACGGGTAATTCAGTTTGGAAAGCACATTTTTAGATCCTACGTAAATACCGCTTTTAAGGGTGGTTACTATTATACTGTCAGTGTTTAACGGTAGCACAGCTGTTACCGGATCGGAGTTGGGAAGATTTACGTTGCCATAAATAGGCTGCCAAATATTGTTTTTCAGCAACATCAATCCATTTTTAGAGTCTTGGGCATATAGCTGGTCTCGGCATAAACCTAGGAACGACCACTCACCTGGAGCTTCATAAACTGCAACAGAATTATTGGTTAACCTGAAAATTTTCTGATTGGTACGAAAAAAAACATCTTTTTTATTTACAACAATATCCCACACATCGCCAAAAGACTGGTCTTTTGGTTGAACCAAATGAATAATAGAGTGATATTCCAATACGCCATTGGCAGCTGGACTGAAATATCCCATTTCATCCTGGCCCCCTGCGTAAATCATATTATTTTCCCCAATTGCAACCGAATGAACAATTGTTTTGTTAGGCAAGGGTAGCAAATTCCAAAATTTGCCATCAAAGGTTAAAACACCTTCGTTGTTGGCTACATAGATGATATTGTTTTTATCTTGTTTAATATCCCAATTCTGCAGACCTGCTGCATAAGTTTTTTTCGGATAATTGATTACGTCAGGCAGGCCAATTGTATTCTGACAAAAACAATTTAGTGGGATTAATATAAACACGAGGACTTTCTTCATAAATAAAAATAAAAAATAATGTGAGAAAGTAATTTTTAATGAATGATGTAGTATTGATGTACTAAAATTAAGTATAATTAGCTATAAAACAATATACTGATGTAGTAATGTTGTGTGTTTTTTCTTGTTCTTGCTTATTAATAGACTTAGTTTTACAGCACGATTATCCTCCCGCTTGAAAATTTAGATTTTTTACAAAATAAAAACGATTGTTATATGAAATCAAAACTAACAGCATTTATAGCTGTTCTTCTTTTTTGTGGTATTGTAAACCAGGCGTTTGCACAGGAACTTAAAATAACCGGTACTGTATTAAACCAGTCAACCGGTGCCGCTATGCCTGATGCAACCGTTACGTTAAAAGGAACAACTACAGCAGTAAAAACCGACCAAGACGGTAAGTTTTCAATTACGGTTCCTAATAAAGGAATGACCTTGGTTGTTACTTACACGGGAATGAAAGCAGGAAGTTACATAGTTGGCAACCAAACCTCCAATGTCAGTATCCTATTGGAATCTGCAACAGCAACACTCGAGGAAGTTATTGTAATTGGTTATGGTACACAAAAAATTACCAATGTTTCGGGCGCTATCTCCACAGTAAAAAGCGGCGATATTCAAAAAATTAATGCTGTTCGAACAGAAGAAGCACTGCAAGGACGGGCTGCTGGTGTAAGTGTAATACAAAGTGGTTCGCCGGGCTCAAAACCAACTGTATTAATTAGAGGTATTCCTTCTTTTACCGGAACCGATCCAGTGGTTATTATTGATGGATCTCCTCAAACTTTAACTGATTTTAATTCTATCAATGCTTCTGATATCGAATCAATCAACGTTTTGAAGGACGCAGCTACTACCGCTATTTATGGAGTGAAAGGTGGTAACGGTGTAATTGTAGTAACCACAAAATCTGGTCGTAAGAATAAAAAAGCCGAAATAAACCTTAATACCAATTATGGTGTACAGGAAGTTTTAAATACCATCGGTGTATTAAACGGAACAGAGTATGCTGCCATCGTAAATGAAGGAAGCACCGTATCTGGCGGAGGTTTGATTTTTCCTAACCTTTCTACAGTTGGTGTAGGTACCGATTGGCAGAATGAAATATTCAAACAGGCGCAAACACAATCACATAATTTATCAATTCGTGGCGGTGGAGAAAGTATGGGCTATTTCGTATCTGCTGGTTATCTAAACCAAGGCGGTATTGTTGGCGGATATGACAAGTCAAGATTCAGTCGTGGTAACTTAACAGCTAACCTTAATTTCGACATTACGCCAAAATTAAAATTTATTTTAAATACAACTGGTGTTGTATTGGATAGTAAAGGCGTACAAGAAAATTCATTTAATAGCGTAATTGGAAGTGCGTTAAACTACGATCCAACAGTTTCAAAATATAATACGGTACCAAACACCGTTGGTCAGTATGGCTTCAGTAATTTGTTATTATCAGAAATTTTTAACCCGCTGACAAAGTTGGATAATACCTATAATAAGAATACCGGAACCAAATTATATGGTAAAGCCGAATTGCAATACAGCATTTTTAAGAATCTGAAACTATCATCCAGGTTTGGTTATACCAAATACGATGGTAATGCTAAAAGTTTTGCCCCGCTTGTTTTCTGGGGAATAAATAACGTTGATAATTCAATGAATCCTGATGGCTCGACTGTTATTGGGCAACACAATAGTGTTTCTCACGAAAAAGCCAGTAATTTTAACTGGACTTCTGAAACCTTTGCTAATTATGATTTTAAACTCTTAAAAAAGCACAACTTCGAAACTGTACTAGGTATTTCCTTTGCAAAAGTTTCGGGCAATACTTCTGGTGCAACACGTCAGGATGTTCCATTTAATTCATGGGAGTTTGCAGACTTTACTTCTGCAACTGGAAACAATACTGCTACAAACAGCAACGCAGTTACAGGATATTATTACCAGTACTTCCGCAAAAACCTTTCCTATTTTGGTCGCATAAATTACGATTACGGTGATAAATATCTGGCCAGCTTCAGTGCACGCCGTGATGGTTCTTATGCATTTGGTATTGATAATAAATTTGCTAATTTCTTTGCCGGTTCTTTGGGTTGGGTAGTAAGCAAGGAAAAATTCTTTAACGTAAAACAGATTGATTATTTAAAGTTAAGAGGAAGTTATGGTTCAATTGGAAATGAAAATGTAAATCCGCAAAACGTGAGCATAGTTACCGGTGGGCCAAGTTACGGACCAACAGCCAATAGCAATGGATATACATTTGGCGGAATTTTTTATCCAGGATCAACAGTAGGTTCTGCCGCCAACAGTGCTTTAGGCTGGGAGAAACAATTACAAACCAACGTTGGTTTTGATGCCAATTTCCTTCGTAATAAAATAACATTGTCGGCAGATTATTTTGTTAAAAAAGTTGATGGACTGCTGTTTACGCCTTCTGCCTCACTTTACCTTGGCACAGTGCCTATTCCGGTTGCCAATATCGGCTCAACAAAAAGTAGTGGTATTGATTTAACCTTGGGATACAGAGAAACAATCATTAAAAAAATAAAGCTCAATACTTCTTTAACTTTTACAACGGCTAAAAATGAAGTAACAGCGACCAATACAGATGGAACGGCAAAGATTTTAGGAGGCTACTATTTTAACGGTCAATCGCAAAGTATTACCGTTTTTGAAAAAGGCCAAACGCCGGGTTATTTCTATGGATATAAAACCATGGGCCTGTTTCAAACAGCAGCAGAAGTTGCAGCTGCACCTACACAAACCGGTGCACAGCCGGGCGATATCCGTTTTGTGGATATCAATGGTGATGGAAAAATTAATGCTGCAGATCAAACCAAAATTGGTGATCCTTTTCCAAAATTTACCATGGGTTGGAACCTGAATCTGGAATATAAGAATTTTGATTTTACAGCATTTACTTACGCATCCGTTGGAAATGACATCTACAGGGCGTATGAAAGAAATGCAAACTTTTCCAATAAGTATCGCTCGGTATTAGCACGCTGGACTGGGCCGGGTACAACCAACGAAGCAACCAATCCAAGATATTCATTCACCGACCCAAACAGCAATATCCGTGTATCGGACAGATACGTTGAAGATGGATCATTTATAAAACTGAAAAATGTTCAGTTAGGATTTACTCTTCCTGCTTCAATTACAAAAAATATTTTTTCGAGAGTGCGTTTGTATGGCCAGGTTAAGAACGCATTCGTTCTCACTAAGTATTCGGGTTATGATCCTGAGATTGCCGGTGGAATACTTGATACTGGTGTAGATCGTGGTGCTTACCCGCAGGCAAGAACTTATGCAGTTGGACTGGATATCAAATTTTAAATTTTAAAAAATCATACAAATGAAAAATATATCAATTAAAATACTTGGACTGGTTGCAATCTTTTCTTTGCTAACCTCCTGCAAAAAGTGGGTCGATTATAATCCGCACGATGATTTTTTAATCACCGAACTGGATTATTTGAAATCAGAATCCGATTACAGAACCATGGCTATTAGTGTGTACACACCCATGCAATGGATTAACCAGGCAGTGCCTGTAGGTGATATTGCTAGTGATAATTCAGTGAGCGGTGGAGAGAATGCATCGGATGTGTTAAGCCTTCAGCAGATAGATGACTATACGCATACTCCCGTGAATTCAACTTTAACCGAATTATGGCAGGCGCCTTATGAAGGTATCAACAGGGCCAATTACATGACCCAATACAAAGCTAAAAACCTTGCCGGCGAAACAGTAACATTTGCTGGTAAAGATGCTCTGTATGGTGAGGTTTACTTTTTAAGGGCTTACTATTATTTCCACCTAGTGAAATTTTTTGGAGATGTTCCGCTGTTTATAGACAAAAGATTAAGTCTTGCCGAATCAAAATCACTAACACGTTCGCCCAAGGCTGATGTATATAAGCAAATTGAAAAAGATCTTACAGATGCCATTGCTGTTTTACCAGCAGTGCAGGTTCAAAAAGGAAGAATAACTAAATATGCTGCACAGGCATTACTTGGTAAAGTGTATCTATATCAAAATAAATTTGATGCAGCAGCATCTATGCTGGAAAATGTTATCACATCTAATGCGTTTTCATTACCATCAAATTTCGCAGGAATATTCTTACCAGCAGGTGAAAACGGACCTGAGTCTGTTTTTGAAATTCAGTACTCCAATACTTCACCTTATTATAACTGGGGAGGTGTAACACGCGGACAGGGTAATCATTCAGTGCAACAATGCGGTATTCGTGGATTGAACGGTTCTGCGGCTATGCCTTATGCAGCCGGCTGGAGCACCAATTTACCAGCTCAAAATCTGGCAGCGGCTTATACAGCAGGCGACCAGCGTAAAGCTGTAACAGTACTGGATATAGAAGCTTATAAAACAGCAAATCCTGCTTTTAATATTACCTATTCAGTAGCTCCTTATAAAAACACTGGTTTATACAATCAAAAATATTTGCCACGTAAAGGAGAAACTTCCGGTCAGATAGAATTAAACTACTCAAACAATTTCCGAACCATCAGGTATGCTGAAGTATTGTTGATGGCTGCTGAAGCAAATAACCGTGCAACTGCTCCTAACGATGTAAAGGCGAGAGGATATTTGAACTTGGTTAGAGAAAGAGCTTTTGGTAATTCAGCAAATAATATTAATACTTCAGGAACAACATTAAAGCAGGCCATTTGGGACGAACGTCGTTTGGAATTGGGCATGGAAGGAGATCGCTTTTTTGATTTGGTAAGAACCGGTCAGGCTACAACTAAAATAACAGGTTTTGTTGCAGGTAAACATGAGTTGTTTCCAATACCTCAGGCTGAAGTTGCTATATCAGGGTTAACACAGAACCCCGGTTATTAATCATTTAAATTAATGTCATAAAATATAAAAACATGAAATCATTAAAATATTTATTAAGTCTGGGATTGCTCCTAACAGTTATGTTGGGCTGTAAAAAAGATATCAATGACGATTTGTCGTTACTTGCATCTGGACAGGCGCCAGCAAAACTATCGGCGTTGTTTCAGATTACACAGGATAACACAGGACTGGTTACCATTACGCCCAATGGCGAAGGTGCCGTTCGTTACGAAGTTTATTATGGCGATGCTACAACGGCACCGGCTTTGTTGGCAGCAGGAAAAAATACACAACATGTATATGCCGAAGGGCAATACAATGTTAAAATTGTTGCTTACGATGTAACCGGAATAAAAACAGAACTAGTAAAGCCATTAACGGTTACTTTCAGAGCCCCCGAAAATTTGGTGGTTACGGCCGTTATTGACCCAGCCAACCCGTATAAGCTGAATGTTTCAGCTACAGCTTTGTACGAAACTTTTTTCCAGGTTTATTTTGGAGATGTGCCAAATGAAGTGCCACAAAATTTTAATGAAGGCGATATCAAATCGCATATTTATGCTACTATAGGCACTTACACTTTACGTGTTGTAGCTTTAAGCGGCGGTGCAGCTACAGCGACTTATACAACTACAATCACCATAGCCGATCCCGTTTTATTACCAATAACCTTCGAATCATCTACTGTTAACTATGCATGGAATAATTTTGACGGAGGTGTAGTTACTGTAATTAATAATCCGCAATCAAACGGTATTAATACCAGTGCTAAAGTTGCCCGCATGGTAAAAAATGCTGGCCAGCCTTGGGGTGGTAGCTGGATTGGATTGGGCGGAGCGATTGATTTTTCGGCCAATCGTGTTTTCCGTATGAAAGTATTTTCTCCAAGAGTTGGAGCAAAAGTTTTATTGAAGGTTGAGAACGGCGCCAATCCCGGAATTAATTTTGAGAAGGAAGTTTTAACAACTGTAGCCAATGGCTGGGAAGACATGGCCTTTGATTATCGTACAATTAATACAACCAATAGTTACGATCATATTGTTATCATTTTTGAACTAGGTACTATGGGTGACGGCTCCCCAAACTTTACATTCTTGTTTGATGATATCCGTTTGACCAACAATATGCCTACCAGTATTTTAACACTACCGGTAACATTTGATATACCGGGCATCAATTATGAAGTAACTGATTTTGGCGGAAATGCCAGTGTGGCATCGGCTGATCCGGTTGTACCTGCAAATAATGTAAAGAAAACTACAAAGACTAACGGAGCTGCAACATGGGCCGGAACAACGATTGGAACTGGTTTTTCTGCACCAATAGGTTTTACGGCAACCAAAACACAAATGAGTGTTAGGGTTTATTCTCCTGCTGCTGGATTGAGAGTGAGGTTAAAAGTGGAAGACAGAACTAATAATACAAGATCGGTAGAAACAGAAGCAATGACACAAGCGGCTAATGCTTGGGAAACACTTGTTTTTGATTTCTCTACGCCTTCAGAAGGAACAGCGGCTATGAATCTGACTTACACTTACGACATGGCTTCCATCTTTTTTGATTTCGGTAACGCTGGAACAGGTTCGGTATTTTATTGGGATGATGTAAGTTTCCTGGCAACTAACGTAACGCCAAATTATCTGGCCCTGCCAATCGATTTTCAGGCAACAGGCTATGCATATAATTTTATAAATTTTGGTGGTGCAAATGCTACAGTGGTTAATAATCCCAATGCATCTGGCATTAACACCAGCACAAAAGTTGGCAGAATGGTTAAAGGTCCTCCTGAAGTTTGGGCCGGAGCTTTTTTACAATTAGTAAACCCCATAAATTTTTCAACACTTAGAACATTTAAAGTAAAAGTGTATTCACCAAGGATTGGTGCAAAGCTTTTATTGAAAGTTGAAAACGCAACCAATGGAGGGATAAGTTTTGAAAGAGAAGTAACGACCACAACAGCTAATGCCTGGGAGGAATTGACATTCGATTTCAGCACCATCAATGCAGGTAATTTCTACTCAAAAGTGGTATTGATATTTGACCTAGGAACCGCAGGGGATGGCTCGGCAAACTTCACTTATTACTTTGACGATATCAGACTTAATTAATTTATTAAAATATAAATCATGATAAAAAATTTCATAAAATCTGCCGTATTAATCGTTGCTGCTGCAATTAGTTTTAGCAGTTGTAAAAAAGATGATTTTGCTTTTGGCGATATTAAAGTACCAGGTAACTTAGCTGTAACCGCGGTTATAGAAGGGAAAGATGTTGCAAATCCGAACGGAAACGGCACGGGTAAAGTGTTGATCACGGTAACTTCATCCTACGCATTAAATTATAAGATTGATTTTGGCGATGGCAATTCGCAAATGGTTCCAACAGGTGTAATTACTTATAAATATGGTAATCCGGGCACTAATGATTATGTGATTACCATTAATGCAATTGGAACTGGTGGTGCAACTTCTACCATTAGTACGCAGATAAAAGTTTTTGTAAATTTTGTAATACCAGCTGATATACTTCAGAACCTTACAGAAGGAAGTTCTAAGATCTGGGTAACGGATAAGGACGCTTATGGTCATTTTGGAGTAGATGATCCAAACCGTTTTAGTGCCGATCCTGGCGTATGGTGGTATGCTGCCGGAGCAAATACAAGAGAGGCATGTGCTTACGATGATGAAATTACTTTTTCGAAAGATGTTATTGACAGGGTTTCAATCAATGTAGATAATAAGGGACAATCTTTTTCAATTGGAGCCGCAACCGGATTTTATGGCTTTAGCGGTGGTGATGGTTGTTACAATATCAATACCGGCGGAACGAAGCTGCTTGCATTTTCAAGTTCATCTTCAGGATATACAGCATCTAATTCAACAAAAATTCAGTTTAAGGTACCCGGCAACGGAATTGTAAATTTTGGAACTGGAGGAACTGTTTATGAGATATTGTCAATTACTGCAACACAAATGAAATTAAGAACAATCGGTATTGATGGAAACCAGTGGTTTGGTATTTTAAAGAAGAAACCATAAAATATGAAGTGTATAATTTATTTATTGGCTTCCGGCTTAGTTTTACTTAACTATTCCTGCAGCAAATCAAGTGGTACTAGTGGAGGTGGCAGTATTGCTCCGTCTAACTTGGTTGTAAATGCAACGGTTAGTACTGATAACAGTGGTAATGTATCATTTACGGCTTCAGCAACAAATGCAGTTACCTACGATTTTGATTATGGTAATGGCGTTTTTCAAACAGTTGTTAACGGAGTGGTAACCTATAAATATCCAGCTAGCGGCACTTACACAGTTAATGTAATTGCAAAAAGCGGGTCTGGACAAACTATTTCAAAATCAATACAGATTACAGTTTCGGTTGCTCAATCCTTAATATGGTCCGACGAGTTTAATACACCCGGACAGCCAGACCCGGCCAAATGGGGTTACGATATTGGAACTGGCTCTGGAGGATGGGGGAATAATGAATTGCAGTATTATACCAACCGGGTAGATAACGTTACAATTTCTGGCGGAACGCTTAAGATCATCGCTAAAAAAGAGAATTATAGCGGTAGTGCCTATACGTCAACCAGGATGCTGACGAAAGACAAATTTTCTTTTAAATACGGTAAATTAGAATTCAGTGCCAAGTTGCCAACTGGTGCTGGTACCTGGCCGGCCGTTTGGAGTTTAGGAAACAATTTTGCTTCTGTTGGATGGCCGGCTTGCGGAGAAATAGATTTTATGGAGCATGTAGGCACTCAGCAAAATAAAATATTTGGAACATTGCATCATCCAGGTCACTCAGGAGGAAACGCCGATGGAGGAACCGTTGTAATCAGCAATGCTTCCACTACTTTTCATAAGTATACTACCGAATGGTCAGCTACAACGATAAAGTTTTCAGTTGATGATGTACCATTTTATACTTTCCCAAATACAGGTGCGCTGCCATTTAATCAGAATTTTTTCATGATCATGAATGTGGCCATGGGTGGCAATTTTGGAGGAGCAATTGATCCGGCATTTGTAAGTTCAACCATGGAGGTTGATTATATCAGGGTATACCAGTAAGGCTTCAGAAGCTTAACACACTATTTGATTTTCTCATAAGCAAGCAATAGTTAAGTGGATCGTAATTTCTTTTTTAAGATGCTACCTCCACTTTTTTTAAAAGGAATTACTATGAAGCAAGTTTTTAAAATTTCAGGAATAGTTTGCAGCACTTTATATATCCTATTTATTGGTTTGCCGGTATACAGTCAATATACTTTCAAAAAACTTGTTTGGGCAGATGAATTTAATGGAAAGGGTTTGCCTGACAGTACAAAATGGAGCTATGATACGGGCAATGGTTGTCCTGGTATTTGTGGATGGGGCAATAACGAACTCCAATATTACACTGATAGCAGAAAAGAAAACGCCCGAACTGAGAATGGGAATTTGATTATCGAATCAAAAAAAGAAAATTACGAATCTTCAAAATATACATCTGCCCGCCTGGTTTCAAAAAATAAAGGAGATTGGAAATATGGTCGTATAGAAGCCCGGGCAAAACTACCCGCAGGAACGGGTATGTGGCCGGCCATATGGATGTTGCCTACGCATTGGAAGTACGGTGGATGGCCACACAGTGGCGAAATAGATATCATGGAGAATGTAGGCTACTGGCCGGATTCGGCGTTAAGTAGTGTTCACACTGGAGCATATAATCATGGCATTAATACCCAAAAAACGAAAGGTGTAAGCCGCAAAGATTTATCCGCTGCTTTTCATGTTTATGGTATGGAATGGACGGCTGAAAGTATTTCATTTTATATAGATGGCCTGTTGTACCATGTTTTTAAAAATGAAAAAACGGGTAGTGAAGCTTGGCCATTTGACCAAGAATTTCACCTGTTGTTGAATATAGCCGTAGGCGGAAACTGGGGCGGAAAATTTGGTGTGGACGATAACATATTTCCACAACGAATGGAGGTAGACTATGTGAGGGTTTACCAATAATAAAATTATCTAAATGAAATAACCGGTATATCGAAATGAATAAAAATCTAGTTTACATATTACTCCTTAGTCTCTCATTGTTTTCCTGTAACCAGAAAAGCGAAACAGTAAAAGCTGCTTCTGAAATCTCAACAACAGATTCCTTTGAAACCCGAATAAATGAACTGCTTCAAAAGATGACACTGGAAGAGAAGATTGGTCAGATGAATCAGTATAACGGATTCTGGGATGCTACCGGTCCTGCTCCATCAGAAAAAAATGCAAAGGATAAATATGAGCACTTAAAAAAAGGGTTGGTAGGTGCTGTATTGAATGTAACGGGGGTAGAGAAAGTAAGAAAATTGCAGGAGATGGCGGTAAACGAAACTAGGCTTGGTATTCCTTTGCTTTTTGGTTTTGACGTAATTCACGGATACAAGACAATCACTCCTATTCCTTTGGCCGAAGCAGCCAGTTGGGATCTTCCACTGATAGAAAAATCAGCAAGAATAGCTGCCGAAGAAGCATCTGCAGTTGGTATCAACTGGACTTTTGCACCGATGGTTGATATTACACGTGATGCCCGCTGGGGGCGGGTTATGGAAGGAGCAGGAGAAGATACTTACCTGGGATCAAAAATTGGAGTAGCAAGGGTTAAAGGATTTCAGGGAACTGATTTATCGGCCCCTAATACCATTGCGGCATGTGCCAAACATTTTGCAGGATATGGTTTTGCCGAATCGGGAAAAGATTATAACACGGCCGATGTAAGTCTTACCACATTATATAATGTTATCCTGCCTCCCTTTAAAGCAGCAGTCGATAATAATATACAAACAGTAATGAATTCATTTAACGTGGTGGATGGAATACCGGCAACAGCCAATTCGTTTTTGCAAAGAGATATTTTAAAAGGTATATGGAATTATAAGGGTTTTGTTGTGTCTGACTGGGGATCTGGTATGGAAATGATAGACCATGGTTATGCAAAAGATTTAAAACAGGTGGCAGAATTATCTGCCAATGCTGGTTCGGATATGGACATGGAATCCTACGCTTACGTTGCGCATTTAAAAGAATTGGTGGAGACGGGTAAAGTGGATGTGAAACTTATTGATGATGCCGTACGGAGAATATTGCGGGTTAAGTTTGCATTGGGTTTATTTGATGATCCTTACCGATACTGCAATCTGCAAAATGAAAAATTAAAAATATATGCGCCGGAACATTTAGCTGCTGCTTTAGACATAGCCAAGAAATCGATGGTGTTATTAAAAAATACAAATCAACTGTTGCCGCTGAAAAAAACACAACAAAATATTGCTGTTATTGGTGCACTAGCTGATGACAAAAGCAGTCCGTTAGGTAACTGGCGGTTGGCAGCAGATGATAACAACGCAGTTACGGTAATTGACGGCTTAAAAAAGTTTACGGACAATCTTAGTTACGCTAAAGGTGTGAACTTAGTAATTGGTAAAACATCTTTTCCTGATGAAGTAAAGATCAACGAAACCGATACCAGTGGTATAGCAGAAGCCGTTGCTTTGGCAAAAAAATCCGACGTGGTTATTAT
>JBKJPN010000043.1:0-8922 GCA_046595125.1 Ferruginibacter sp. | reverse complement strand
TTGGACTCTAAGAGGTATGGCCCGTCGACCTCGAATTCAGTTTCCCGGAGCGTTTTATCACGTATTCAGCCGCGGCAATCGCCGCGAGAGGACGTTCTGGTCCGAGGCCGATTACCGGAAGTTTACCGAACTGCTGTATGTCAATTGCGGCCGCGAACAGATCCGACTGTACGCCTGGTGTCTGATGCCCAACCACTTTCATTTTATGATTTATACCGATGAAAGATGCACACCACTTATTAAGCAGGGCGGATTGATGCTTGACCCAGTAACAAATGGTATCAGAAAATTACTAAGCACTTACGCCCATGAATTCAATATAAAAAACAACAGAAGTGGGGCATTGTTTCGCCCCAAAACGAAAACAAAAAATTTAACTGAAGAAGCTGAAAGTCTTGTTGACCAAATAAATAATCAAAGTTACTATCTCAATTGCTTCAACTATATTCATGATAATGCAAAAGCGGCTGGCCTTGTAAGCCGTAACGAAGACTGGAAATGGTCTTCTTATCGCTTTTATAACGGGTTGAGACAAAACTCAATTTGCAATAAGGAATTGGCTATGCAACTTTGCGGACTGGTCTGACGCCCTCGTCTGACCATGTGACGATGCCATCGTAAGAAAGAATCTATTTTCTTGCAATAGAGAGGAGTATTCGGAATTATGTCATCTTAAAAAAGAATAGGTTTTTGTAACCTGGTCAGACGAGGGCACAAAACCATTTGAGCATATTTGTAGTTTTTGTAACATGGTCAGACGAGGGCGTCAGACCATGTCACAAAAACTTACCCGTAAAACTTTCTTTGCACTTGGGCAGTTCAGCTGGCTTACCTGCAAAAACCAAATTACCACCGGCATCGCCGGCTTCAGGGCCAAGGTCAATAACCCAATCGGCCGATTTGATAACATCGGTGTTATGTTCAATCACTAAAATGCTGTGCCCCTGCTCTATCAAAGCATTAAAAGATGCCAATAACTTTTTTATATCGTGAAAATGGAGTCCGGTTGTTGGTTCATCAAAAATAAATAGGATGCTGCCATTGGATCTTCCTTTGCCTAGGAATGATGCCAGTTTTACCCTTTGTGCTTCTCCGCCTGATAAAGTATCGGATGACTGACCAAGTTTTACATAGCCCAAACCTACATCGCTTAGTGGTTGTATTTTTTTTGCTACATCAGCCGCGTTTTTATCGGCACCGTAGGATGCAGCAAAAAATTCAATGGCTTCATCTACGCTCATCTCCAGCACATCGTAAATACTTTTGTCTTTAAACTTTACTTCCAGCACTTCATCTTTAAAACGTTTACCATGGCATACATCGCAGGTAAGATGAACATCAGCCAAAAACTGCATTTCCACAGTTTGCACTCCCTCGCCTTTGCAGGCATCGCAGCGGCCGCCATCTACATTAAAAGAAAAATGTTTGGGTTGAAAACCCCTCATCTTACTCAAAGGTTGTTTGCTGTACAAGTCTCTTATTTCGTCGTAAGCTTTAATATAAGTTACCGGGTTACTCCTTGATGATTTTCCAATCGGATTTTGATCAATCATTTCTATCTGTGCAATAAAATCAACATCGCCTGTTAATGATTTATGCAATCCTGGTTTTTCAATAAGCCCGATAGCCATCGGGCCCCCTTTCATTTTCTGTAAGGCGGGATATAAAATTTGCTTGACTAAAGTAGTTTTTCCACTGCCGCTTACGCCAGTAACTACGCAAAAAATTTGCAAAGGAAATTCAACTGAAAGATTTTGAAGATTATTCTGCCGGGCTCCTTCAATTTTTACAGAGCGGTTCCATTTACGAACAGTTTTAGGCGGTTCAATTTTCATCTTCCCGGATAAATATTTACCGGTAAGGCTTTCGGGGTTACAGATAATTTCGTCGTAATCGCCCTCGGCAACTACCTCTCCACCTAAATGACTGGCTAGTGGCCCCATATCAATAATATGGTCGGCTTCTCTCATCATCATTTCATCATGCTCTACCACAACAACGGTATTGCCAAGGTCTCTCAATTCTTTTAAAACAGTAATTAAACGCTCCGTGTCACGGCTGTGCAGGCCGATGGAAGGTTCATCCAATATGTATAATGAATTGGTAAGATTACTGCCCAAACTACGAGTAAGTTGAATGCGTTGGCTTTCGCCTCCACTCAGCGAATTTGCTAAACGATTTAAAGTAAGGTAGCCAAGGCCAACATCCAACAATGTTTTTATGCGATGATTAATTTCTATTAAAATTCTTTTAGCTACTTGCTGATCGTATTCACTCAGCTTTAATTTTTCAAACCATGTTTTAAGGTCTTTTACCGGCAGTTCACAAAGTTCGCCAATATGTTTGCCTCCCACTTTTATATACAGGGCTTCATTGCGGAGGCGGTAGCCCTTGCAATCGGTACAAAGTGTGCGGCCACGGTAGCGACTCAATAAAACACGGTACTGCACTTTGTATAAATTCTGCTCTACCTCACTAAAAAAATCGTTGATGCCATTTACATGTTCATTTCCTTCCCAAAGATCTTTTGTCTGTTTTTCTGTAAGGTCGATGATTGGTTTGTGTACAGGAAAATCGAATTTCTTCGCAGCCTTTATAAAATTTTCTTTCCACAGGCCCAACTTCTCTCCTTTCCAAGGAGCCACGGCACCTTCATATACACTCAGGCTTTTATTAGGTATAATTAAATCGGGGTCAATACCGAGTATTTGTGAAAAGCCTTCGCAGGTTGGGCAGGCGCCAAATGGGTTATTGAAAGAAAAAAGGTTGGGTACAGGTTCTTCAAACTGAATGCCATCCGCTTCAAACTTATTGGAAAAATGAATCAGCTTCTTTTGATTAATCTCTAAAAACATTTCGCCCTCACCTTCATAGAAAGCGGTATTAACCGAATCAGCCATACGGTGTTTATCATCTTCATCAAAAGTTTTAGCAACTAATCTGTCAACCAAAAGAAAAGCCCCTGAACTCCGTTCGTTCTCTTTCTGAGAACCCCCCAAGGGGGGAGTTGAAGAGCCTGCTGATTGAAACATCTTTTTCGTTTCTTTATCATTTAATTCTAAAATATCTTCAATTCTCACTACTTCTTTATTTATATACAAACGTGAGAAACCTTTTTGTAATAAAATGTTCATTTCCTCTTTGATATTTCTTTTGGCGTGTTGCTTAAACATCACCAACAATAATATTTTATCCCCCTCGGGAAGTCCATCAATGGCTTTTACAACATCGGCCACATCATCTTTCTTAACTTCCTTACCACTAACCGGCGAAATGGTTTTACCTGCACGGGCAAACAACAAGCGCAGGTAATCATATATCTCCGTCATACTGCCAACAGTGCTGCGTGGTGTACGCGTAATTACTTTCTGCTCAATAGCAATGGCAGGGCAAAGTCCTTTTATATAATCCACATCGGGCTTGTTCATGCGTTGCATAAACTGACGGGCATAAGCACTCAGGCTTTCTGCATAGCGACGCTGGCCCTCAGCAAAAAGGGTATCAATAGTTAAAGATGATTTACCCGAACCCGAAACACCAGTTACTACAATCAACTGCTCCCTAGGAATAGTTACAGATACATTCTTAAGATTGTGTACCCTTGCTCCTTTTATATATATGCCATCAGGTTTTACAGAAGATTTATCTTTAGTTTTTGTTTTTGCCATGGTCATCATCAAAAATACTTACAATAATTATAATGGATTGAAAATGTGAAATTTATCTTAAAGAACTACTTGCTATACCTTTTAAATGCTTCAAGAACGTACTTTTACTAAGTAGTAATTGCATAAAAATTGAGTGGTACCACTCATACTAAGTTCAAACACAACATTTACTTTTACAGTCCAATATCCAAAAAAATGAAAAGCCGTTAAAGCGTATCTAAAAGACTTCTACGTATTTTTTCACCCTTTTTGGACCTGTTACAAATATCCTAACAATCTAAAACTGTAGAAGTTTATGAAAATCCTGAACAATTTAACCGACCAGCAGCTTATCCATTTATATATGGAAGGCGACTCAAATGCCCTTGCAACTATCGTAACTCGATACAAGGACAAAATTTTCACGTCTATTTACTTATTAGTTAAAGACAAGTACTTAACGGAAGACATTTTCCAGGATGTTTTTATCCGTATCATCGACACATTAAAAGGTGGTCGTTATACCGATGAGGGCAAGTTTTTACCTTGGGCCATGCGTATTGCACACAACATGTGTGTTGATCATTTCCGTAAGGTAAAGCGTACGCCTACAATTAAAACCAGCGACGACCGCGATATTTTTGAAGTATTGAATTTTTCTGAGCCTGGTGCCGACCATAAAATGATGAATGGCCAAAGCCAGGACAGGGTAAGGAAAATGGTTGATATGCTACCTGAAGATCAGCGTGAAGTAATCATTTTACGCCACTACGCCGATTTAAGTTTTAAAGAAATTGCCGACCTAACCAGCTGCAGCATCAACACTGCCCTTGGCCGCATGCGCTATGGTTTAATTAACCTGCGTAAAATGATGACTGAAAAGCAAATTGCATTATAAGATATAGCAGCCTTCTTTTTTAGAAGAGAAATCTGTAACTCCCAAACACAAATTAAAAAACCTCCAAGTTGGAGGTTTTTTATGTTTATAGCTTTAATCTGATTTATTTTTTTGCTTTATTGAAAGCATCCAAACCACAAAGCAACCATTCTTTATATTCTTTTATGGAAGGCGTATAGCCCACAGGATTGTTCAGCAGGATCTCATCGCCGTTTAAAATAGCATATAGAGGCTGGGCATTGTTTTTGAAATTTTCGGTTTCAAAAGTTGCCCATTTATTTCCTACGGAGATAATCTCTTTCTCTATTCCTTCTTTGGTGGTATAAGTAAATTGCTTGGCGGCGGGTAGTTTTTTCTTATCATCTACATACAGAGAGATTACAATGTATTTCTCCTTCATGATTTTATACACTTCCGGATCGCTCCAAACGTTTTCTTCCATTCGGCGGCAGTTTACACAGGCATATCCAGTAAAATCAATCAGAATAGGCTTATTTGCTGCCTTAGCTATTTTTAATCCCTCCTCGTAGTCATGCGAACAGTTTAAATTTAAAATACACTCGCTGTCGGCTTGATAAATACTATAATACAATGGTGGCGGAAAGCCACTAATTAAAGTAAGGTTAGCATATTTGGTATTGGTTACACCCGGAATTAAATAAAGGGTAAACAAACCAAAAAAAACAGCTAATGCTATTCTGCCTTTGCTTAATTTCTTTATCGGACTATCGTGTGGAAACTTAATCTTACCTAACAAATACAAGGTAGTTCCGGCACCGGCCAATATCCAGATGGCTATAAAGACTTCTCTTTTGAGCAGCCCCCAATGCATCACCAGATCGGCATTTGATAAAAACTTAATAGCCAGTGCAACTTCAACAAAACCCAAAACTACTTTTACCGAATTTAACCAACCACCCGATTTTGGCAGTGAGTTAAGCCAGTTGGGAAATAATGCAAACAATGCAAAAGGCAGAGCCAGCGCCAATCCAAACCCACCCATTCCTGCAGTTAACTGTATTGCTCCTCCCGAACCGGTTAATGAACCAACCAATAAAGAACCTAAAATAGGACCCGTACATGAGAAAGAAACTATGGCTAATGTAAGTGCCATAAAAAATATCCCAGCAATATTACCGGTGCCTGCTTTTGCATCAGCCCTACCAGAAAAACTGCTTGGTAATGTAATTTCAAACAAACCGAAGAACGACAATGCAAACACAATAAATACCACAAAAAATATAACATTAAGCCAAGGATTTGTGGAAATCGTATTTAATATCTCGGGACTGGCACTATCAAGAAAGTAAAACGGCACACTTAGCAATACATAAATAAGGAAGATAAAAAAACCATAGAGTGAAGCGTTAAAAACGCCTTGCTTTTTGGTTATTGCTTTTTTGGTAAAGAATGATACAGTTAAAGGTATCATTGGGAAAACACAGGGGGTTATCAGCGCAACTAAACCACCCAGAAAACCTAAAAGAAAAATAGTTAGCAAACCACCTGAGCCAGAATCATCAGCACTAATACCCGTACCTCCACAATCATTCACCGGATTTTTTAAATTGATGGTTGGTATTAAAATACGATTCGCCGATGTGTTGTTTACCCCACCTTCCAATTCAAATTCAACTTTACGCTCCTGCGGAATAAACTCGGATTCTGTAGCAATAAAATAAACAAGCGTTGCTTTTAATCTGGCTGGTACATCCCCGCTTAATTTTATTTTTTGGGTGATGTTAATGCTGGTTTCAACAACTTCGGCACTTAACTCAAATATTTTATCTCCTATGGTTTTAAAATTGCCAGTAATCAGCTTGGGGCCATCGTTTTGAACGGTTGCATCAGAAAAAATAATTTTAAGCCCTTCTACATCGGCTGCTTTAATAGGTTTAGCATACAAGTGCCATCCATCTTTAATAGTTCCTTTTAACTGAAGCTCATATTGCCCCTCGCCTATTTTTTTGGCCGTTGCATTCCATTGTACAATCGCAGCGTCCTGTGAAAACCCGGTTATCTGAAAAAAAAACAAAAAAGCAGTTGCGAAAGAAATTATCTTTTTAAGAAGCATGGTATTAATTTAAAAAAAATCCCGACAATAATTATCGGGAAATATGATGAAGCAGTTATTATTTTCCGCCTACGTTAATGCTGAACGGCACGTCTCTTGGTGGCAAACACTGCCTGTCGTTACAAACCATAAAATTAACTATGCCTTTTACAACCGTGGCAGCGGATGACCGTACTTTTATCTTTTGCACAAAGTCTACTTTGTTGGCATAGTATTTTAAAACTGAATTGAAATTCTTATCGTACGATTTCTCCATTTTACCAACCTCTTTAACTTTTCCGTCAAAAGTAATTAACGGGTTTTTTGTAAAACTGAATGTGGTGGGTTCGGGACCTTCACCAGCATCTTGTGCATATAAATGCCAGTTACCCGTTATGGTGGCTGTCATGTGAACCTCATAGGTTTTATCGCCAATTTTTTTGGCAGAATACGACCAGATTACCGGATTGTTTATTTGAGCGTTTACCATTCCAGTAAACATCAATAAAACGACAGCTGTAAAAATCTTCTTCAAGTATAAATTGTTCATATGCAAATTTACGAAATTATAATTTGTATGGATGTCGGCTTAACGACCACTTAACCCTTCATACTGTTAATTTATTCCAAAAAGATGGTTAAATACATGTTTGCCATCAAGGTTGCCTAATGCAGTGCTGCAGGCCCTTTCGGGGTGGGGCATCATACCAAAAACATTTCTTTTTTTATTGCAGATACCGGCAATATTTTGAATGGCTCCATTAGGGTTAGCATTATCATTAATATTACCCTTTTCATCGCAATAACGATAAATGATTTGCTGGTTCAATTCTAGTTCTTTTAACGTGGCTTCATTGGCAAAAAAACGGCCTTCGCCGTGCGCTACCGGAATTTTAAGTGCCTTGCCTTCCTCCGATGCCGCGTCCTTCATAAAAACATTTTTACAAACAAACTGCTGCTGGCTGTTGCGTAAAAGCACACCGGGTAGCAAACCACTTTCGCATAATATTTGAAAACCATTACATACCCCCAAAACCTTTCCGCCTTTATTGGCAAATTCTATCACACGCTGCATCATAGGACTAAAACGGGCAATGGCGCCACAACGCAGATAATCGCCGTAGCTGAAACCGCCAGGCAAAACAATACAATCATCAGTGGTAAACATGCTCAGGTCTTTGTCTTTGTGCCAGAGTTGAATAACCTCCTGCTTCAAATCAACCTGCAGGGCCTCAATCATATCTCTGTCGCAATTACTGCCTGGAAAAACTACTACGCCAAATTTCATTTTGTATTTATTATTAGATAAATAATATTGTCCAGCTAAGAAGGTGCAAAGGTAACAATTGTGCTTATAATTTCAGACGAAGTAGCTGATAGCAATTACAAAAGCCACCATTAACCAATGTAACACAGCAGGGAACCAGTTTTTAGCCGGATACAGAAATGTTGCTGCCACAAATGCCGACAGCGGTACTGCACAAAGTATCCAATATTCGAACGTATGTGTATCGTTTACAAAAGGCACAAAAACAGCAACTGGCAGGTATAAAAAGAGGAGTGTCCAGCTTTTACGGGCCTGTATTAACTGTCGGCGAAAATTTTGTTGCACATAAAAAACACCAATGAGCGCACTGATTACTACAATAATTATAGCTGCATAAGCCCAGTTAGATTGATTAAAGACAGGATTGGTAACTGAAAAACCAGGGAACTTATAACCTTTCCACTTATCGGTTAAAAAAACGAATGCCAGCAAAAAGTAATAGGGCGTTATAATTCCTAACAATGCGATAAGCCACTCATCCAATTTAAAGGGCCTTATAATGGCCAAACCAAAAATTATTAATGCGGCAAAAGCCAGTGATGGAAAATAAAAAAAAGTAGCTACCCCAATGGCAATGCCAATATTAAATAGAGAAGCCTTGGGTTTTTGATTGGTATACAATCCGCTCATTTTATACCAAACCCAAATTAAAAAGCTGTTGATGATTAACGGCGATGAAAGCATATTCCACTCCGCAAAAAGCGAGGTGATAAGCAGATAACTCATACCGGTAAGGTAATGGGAGCGCTGCATAATGCGCTGATCGTTTACTAGCTTGTTGAAATATACCGCCTGAGTAAACAATAAGGTAAAAGCAATAAGCGGATAAATTAACGGAAACTCAATGCCAGTGGGCTTTAGCCACTCCAGCATGCCCCGATATAAAAATCCATCAATCTTTTGCGCTACTGGCACTTTTGGATGCAGAAAAATAGGCAACTTTAATAACACCGCATACAGCAGTAATACGAAATTATTATACGCGTTATTGGCTTTA
>JBKJPN010000189.1:0-21928 GCA_046595125.1 Ferruginibacter sp. | reverse complement strand
CTTAAATCGTTTTTTCCAAAAAGCAATTTGCCTGCCTGGTTAAATATTTCCGTAGGCACAGGTGCCGAGGGTATGTTTGGGGCCAATGATAATATTGGCAAAGATGATAATGGCAATATAAATTTTAACCGTGCCGATATTAAGCGATATCGCCAATGGTATCTGGCGCCAGATATAGACCTCACCAAAATAAAAACCAATAAAAAAGGATTGAAACTGGCGTTCCGGATATTAAATATTGTAAAGATACCGGCACCTACGCTGGAATTTTCGAATGGGAATTTTAAAGTGAGGGCGATAGGATTTTAATTAGGATTTACCCATTGGGCAAATGGTTGGAACACGGATTGAACGGATTAGACAGATAAACACGGATTTTTATTCTGCTTCGCAGAATTGGACTTTCTAACCTAGTATTATCCGTGGTCATCCGTTTTATCTGCGTCATCCGTGTTCAAAGAAAAATTAATCCATCCATGCTCCCCTAACTTCCCCTGCTTCCACTTCCACACAAATATGTTCATCCAGCGTTGTAGAAATCGAAAAGCCAACATAATCAACCGCTACCGGAAATGTTTTGTGCGTTCGCTCAACTAATGCCAGTGTTTGTATTTTTTTTGGATGCTGTTCCAGCAAAGGCTTTAAAGCATACAACATGGTGCGGCCGCTGTTGGCCACATCATCTATCAGTAAAATAGTTTTATCATTAAAGTCAATCGAGTCATTTAAAGAAATCACTCCCGGTTTCTTTTTATCCAGACTTAGTTCCAGCACAATCACTTCTCCATTAAAAACTTCTTTTAAATATTCACGTACTTTTTCAGCAATCACCGTGCCGTTTGCTTTAATGCCAATCAGCACTAGTTGAGTTGCATTATAATTTTGCTCTACCACCTGCAAAGCCATGCGACGCAGTTTGCGGTTGGCTACTTCGGCAGTAAGTATTTGTTTTTTATGCTCCATGATGGCACGAATTTAATTCAATAATCTGTTCAATTCGTGTAATTCGTGGCTTATATTTAACTTAGCAGCACAAACCCACTTATGCAAATCATTCAACAAATACTTTTCATAGCCGTTTCAGCTGTTGCCATCTGGCTCTTTGCTAAAAACATCGGCATCATTCGCCGCAATATTTTTTTAGGTAAAGATGAAGACCTCAGCGACAATCCTTCCAAACGCTGGAAAAATCTTTTCCTGCTGGCCTTTGGGCAAAAGAAAATGTTTCGCAACCCGTTGGTGGCAGTGATGCATTTTATTGTGTATGCAGGTTTTGTCATTATAAATTTAGAAGTGCTGGAAATTGTGCTGGATGGCATGCTGGGCACACACCGTCTTTTTCTTCCATACCTCGGCAGTTTATATACTTTCCTAATCAACAGTTTTGAATTGCTTGCACTGGGTGTTTTAATAGCCTGTGTTATCTTTTTAATCAGAAGAAATATCATCAAATTAAAACGCTTTATCAGTAAAGACCTGGATGGTTGGCCGCACAGCGATGCCAACTATATTTTAATTACCGAGATAGTTTTAATGACGCTTTTTTTAACCATGAACAGTGCAGACAGGGCTTTGCAATTGCAGAGCGCATCACATTACCATGAAACGGGCAATTTTGTAATCTCTGGAATTTTTGCACCCATGTTGGATGGACTTTCCACCTCAACATTAATTGGTATTGAGCGTGGTTGCTGGTGGCTGCACATTATTGGCATTTTTGCTTTTTTAAATTATCTGCCTTACAGTAAACATCTTCATATTTTACTAGCATTCCCTAACGCCTATTATGCAAGGTTGGAGACTGTTGGCAAAATGGACAATATGGAAAACGTGCAGAACGAAGTGAAGTACATGATGCAGCCAGAACTTGCTCCCACCGGTGATGCGGCGCCGATGAAATTTGGTGCCAAAGATGTATTTGACCTGAGTTGGAAAAGCTTGTTAGACAGCTACAGTTGTACCGAATGCGGCCGTTGCTCTGCGGCCTGTCCTGCAACACAAACAGGTAAACTATTGAGTCCAAGGAAAATAATGATGGACACCCGTGACCGCCTGGAAGATGTTGGCAAAAACATACGCACCAATGGCGAATTTATAGACGACGGTAAAAATTTATTCTCTCATATCAGCATAGAAGAACTGCGGGCCTGCACCACTTGCAATGCTTGCGTACAGGAATGTCCGGTGAGTATCAGTCCGCTGGATATTATTCTGGAATTGCGCCGCTCTTTGATAATGGAAGACAGTAATGCACCACAGGAATGGAATGTAATGTTCGGCAATATCGAAAACAATTTTGCGCCCTGGAAATTTAGCCCCGATGACAGAGATAAGTGGGTGGAAGAAATGAATTAAACTCTTTACAATCTATTTATAATACCGTTCTATATTTTGTATTTTAACTATTGTTCTATGAAAAAGCTACTGTCAATTTTATTATTTTGTCCGTTATTTTCAACCGCTCAAAACGATGTCCCCCGTTTCGAAAAAGATACTTTGTACACTACCAGTGGATATAAAATATACGAAGGGCAAACTTTGCAGCTGGCAAACGGCACCTCTGCGGCGGGTTATTTCAAGCATATCAAATTTCACTACAGCATGGCCCGAACCGATACTTATATTTTACAAAACAGCAGCATATTGGTGAAAAAATTAAAGAATTTCAAATCGTCCGGATCAGAAAATAATTCAATCAGGGTTATTGGCACGGCCACCTATAAAGACAACACAAAGAGCGAAGTAGATTTAATGATGGATTTTGAAAGTGCGACAGCAAACCTTGCCGGACAAGCCAGCGAACTGATTATTCCCGAAGAATTTAGAAACAAGCAACCTGTGGTTGTTATAGAAGAAACTAAAAAAGCACCTGCCTCGGATGCTATAAAAAAACAAACTGTGCCCGAGGACCTGAAAAAAATGATGGTAGCGGATGAAATTAAAAAACTATTCGACCTGTATAAAGCGGGGGCTTTAAACAAAGAAGAATATGAGGGCCGAAAGAAGAAATTATTAGATTTATGATTGCTATAGCATGGCTCGTCTGATTTATATTATCAGAAACTAAATGAAAAATTAATATCATGGCGGAAATAAAAACACAAAAAACAAAAGAAAGTGTAACCAAATTTATAGCAGCCATTGAAACTGAAGATAAACGCAAGGATGCTAAAACCCTTTTAAAACTTTTTACAGAAATCACTAAAGAGAAGCCCGCGTTGTGGGGCACTGCCATAGTTGGCTTTGGAACCTACAGTTATAAGTCCGAAAAAAGTAAACAAGCTGGCGACTGGTTTATGGTTGGTTTTTCGCCGCGGAAAGCCTATCTGGCTGTATATATTATAGCAGGCATAAACAAATATCCGGCACTTTTAAAAAAGCTAGGCAAGTTTAAAGTAAGTACGGGATCCTGTTTGTACATAAATAAGTTAGCTGATGTTGATCTTGATGTTTTAAAAGAAATTGTCAGTGCAGGATATCAAGAGATGCGTTCGCAGCATGGATAAATTAATTGCTGCGTTGCATTATTGTTTAATGGTTGTTTAAGAAGATAGCAACATCATAAATTTTTCGCTCTTTCTTTAATAAAAGATTGTTTGATGCAAATAGCCATCGTTACCAATACACTTGCCGGCAGTGGAAAGGCCCTTAAACTTTCTGCAAAAATCAAGGATTTGTTGCAGAATAGAAATATTCAATCGCAAATTTTTACTGAGAACGAATGGGACAACCGTATCTATAATTTTGACCAGGCATGGATAACCGGCGGAGATGGAACCGTAAACTATTTTGTAAATCAATACCACGATATCAAAATTCCGCTTTGTATTTTTAACGGCGGCACTGGCAATGATTTTCATGCACTGCTGTATGGAAAAACAAGTTTAGAAAAACAAATAGAACTTGTATTACAAACTGCACCCAAACCCATTGACGCTGGAAAATGTAATGAACGTTACTTTTTAAATGGAGTGGGTATTGGTTTTGAAGGTGCCGTTGCCAAAAGCCTGATGGGTGTAAAGAAGTTTGGAGGAAAGACTTCTTTTTTAATTTCTATCCTTAAACATATTTTTTTCTATCAGGAACGTCAATACAAGCTTGTTTGTGCTGAATACACTTTTGATTCCAGATTTTTAATGATAAGCATAGCTAATGGAACCCGCTACGGCGGTGGCTTTTACGTGGCTCCGCTTGCAAAACCAGATGATGGTCTATTTGATGCCAATTTGGTAAACCCTTTATCTGCTTTTAAAAGATTACGCTATTTACCGGTGATAGAAAAAGGCAAACACCTAAGTCTGCCTTTTATCAATTATTTCAACACAAAAAAAATAATTATCAGCAGCAATCAACTCATTCAAGCGCATTTAGATGGCGAATACCTGGAAGCTGATAAATTGGCTATTGAAATACTACCCGCCCACTTTAGTTTTATTTTTTAATATCTCCAACAAATGTTCAGCTGCCCTTCGCCCGGTTTCTGCACCGCCATTCATATACCCCTGAAAATCGGCGCTGCAATGCTCCCCAGCAAAAAGTAAATTACCTATAGGTTCTATTTCGGCACCTGCAATGGTAGTCCATTGCCCAATTTTGTAACAGGCATAACTGCCCAATGTATGTGGATGCGTTGGCCAGAAGAAGATTCCATTCTTACCATTATAATTCTTTTCGGCGCCAGGAAATATTTTCTCCAACATAGAAACATATTCTTTTGCTTTTTCGGGAACGGTTGCATCAATCATTTTATCACTCATCTTTCCACCAGTATAAAAAGTATAACCACCTGCGGTACTTTTTTGCAGTTGCGAATTATCCCAACCTAATTGCAATGGCATGTCGGAAAAAATTTGACCGCTGGCACCTGTCTTACGCCAGTAGCGGCTTTTAAAACCTGCAAACATTTTTGCATTGCGGCCATAGCCCAGTTCGGCAATGGATTTTTTCTTAACTGCCGGCATATTGTCAATCTCCAGTGTAATATTTCTCAACACAGAAAAAGGTATGGTACAAATAAGGTAATCGAAATCTTTAGTGCTGTTATCACTGAACGTAACCGTAAACCCGCTTCCTTTAGATTTTATTTTGGTAACTGTATGATTTGTTTTGATATTAGTAACTCTTTTTGCCAGCTCATCAACCACCCGCTGATTACCACCTTTAATTTTATATCGCTCATCGCTTTCGCCAAACAAATCGGTGCCTGCGTTTTCCGGATCAAATAGCCATAAAAAATTAATGGAAGATTGTACATCTGATTCCAAACCATACTCGGTTACAAAAGCAACATTCAACATTTTTCCTAGCCAGCCCCCAATGCCCTTTGACCTAAGGTAAGCGGCTATTGACATTTTATCAAACTTTTCGGCTGCGCCAAAATCACGATAGGATATTGATTCCTTAGGTAAAGAATCAATATCAGCTTTTATACTTGCTGCAAACGGCACCAACGCTTTAACCAAATCATCTGCTGTATATTTTTTTCCATCAAAATAAAATATTTGTTTTACTAGGTCTTTGTCTTGTTCTGTATCCACCAGTTCCAGTCCAAATTTTTCTGCTAGTTTTAATATATCTTCATGATTACTGTCAACAAACTCGCCACCCAGCTCTGTGGTAATACCCTTGCCCAGCATGTCTTTAGCGGTAAACATTCTGCCGCCTGTACGGCCACTGGCTTCGTAAATGTTAGTTTCAATCTTTTCATTTTGTAGAATATAAGCTGCATGTAAACCCGCAACACCTGCTCCCAAAATGCCAACTTTAAACGGCTGTTCGGTAGCAGCAAAACGATCAGTATATTTTGTTCCTGCAAACGCTTTACTGGCTGTTAGGGCAGCAACAGCCATCGCAGACGTTGCAATAAATTTTCGTCGGGATGGATCCGGCTTATCATTTTGATTATTTGCAGTATTTGTTTCAAGTGCTTTTTTAAAAGCAATTTGTAAAATACGTAGCAGGCTGGTTTTGGTACTTTTCATTTTTCTAAAATTGAAGCATGATGAATTGGTGTATTAAATATATATACTAAAGTTTAAGATGCAAAGTGATTAGCCAAATAGTTACTGACAGTATTGCTGAAATAGTTTTATATTGACCAGTAATTATTAAATAACGGTCAAAATGAATTTTAGACAAGTTGTTGTATCGATATTTTTATTCGCCGCATGCAAAGCCGGGGTAGATAAAAAAACTATAACTGAGAATCACCTTGCTGTAACTGAAAACATAACGGGTGTTTCTTTAATCGTTTTGGGAACTATTCA
Source organism: Ferruginibacter sp. (assembly GCA_046595125.1). Lineage (GTDB taxonomy): Bacteria > Bacteroidota > Bacteroidia > Chitinophagales > Chitinophagaceae > Ferruginibacter. Next base: position 15,662 of record JBKJPN010000189.1, on the reverse strand, counting down.
AGATGCCGGCTCGCCACAGATTGGCTGTAAAAAAGATTGTTGTAAAGATTTGTTTACTAATCCAGATAAAAACAGAATGGTTGTATCGCTTGGGATTATTGACGCTGTAAACAATAAAAACTATCTAATAGAAGCCACACCCGATTTTACGCAACAGACAAAGACTCTAAAAAACAATTCAGCTTTCGCTCATAAAGAAACACCCGACGGTATTTTTTTAACGCATGCCCATATTGGGCATTACACCGGCCTAATGTATTTGGGAAAGGAAGCCATTAATGCTGACAGTATTCCGGTTTATGCCATGCCACGCATGAAATCATATTTAGCGCAAAATGGCCCCTGGAGCCAGTTGGTAAAGAATAAAAATATTGATTTACAGGAATTACTTGATGGAAAAGAAATTCAGCTGACTAAAAATTTAAAGATTACTCCTTTTCTTGTTCCACACCGGGATGAGTTTTCTGAAACAGTTGGTTACACAATCATTGGCCCAAATAAAAGTGCCTTATTTATACCCGATATTGATAAATGGGAAAAATGGAATACCCATATTATTGAAGCCATTAGTAAAGTTGATTATGCATTTATTGATGCTACTTTCTATGATGCGGCAGAAATCAACAACAGGGATATCTCCTCAATCCCCCACCCTTTTATCATTGAAAGCATGAGCAAGTTCAAAGACTTACCGGCGGCTGAAAAAAAGAAGGTATATTTTATTCACTTCAACCATACCAATCCTGTAATCAATAAAAATAGTAAACAATATCAGCAGGTAATCAACAACGGATTTAACGTTGCAGAAATAAACAACATCCTCCGGTTATAAATTTTTTATTTCTTTCTTACCAAATACCTTCAACGACAACCAGGCCATTGGAACCAAAACTGCAGCCAGTATAAAAAATGAATTATAACTAGTTTGTGTAAGCACAGGCACCATCCAGGTTGTAATTAATACACCCATAACTGCAGCAGTCCCCCCCATGCCGGCTACAACGCCCACATTCTTTCCATTGAAATAATCCGAAGGCAGGGTTTGAATATTGCCAATTAAAAACTGAAAGCCGAAAAGTGTAATACTTATCAATCCTATTGCAGCAGCCGGTTGATCTTTTAAACTATCAAGCATAAAAACTGTTGCTACCAACGAGGCCAACATAATTACACAACCAATAGTGATAGCCCGTTTACCGGTGCAATTTTATTTCTAGGCGAAAATTTGTCTCAGTACAAAATTATAGTTTAATTAATCTATCATCTAAAATATGCAAAAAGTAGTTGCTTCAGTTCCTTAACTTTTTTTGAAATTTTGCAATATGACCGATATCCGAAATTAGCGTATTTTTATTGCTCATTTTAGCGACGATTAGCCTGCATTAAAAACATCTCAAGAAACGAATAAACAACATGATTAAGAATTTACTGGCACTTTGCCTTCTATTTACAGTTGCAACTGCACAGGCAAAAAAAACAACTGTTACAAATGCCGCCGAACTTAAAGCAGCAAACGCATCCGCAAAACCCGGCGATACAGTTCTTTTAAAAAACGGTAGCTGGCAAGATATAAATATTGATCTAACCTGTACCGGCACTGCTTTACAACCCATTGTTTTTAAAGCGCAAACCAACGGACAGGTCATTATAAAAGGTAAAAGCAGCCTGCGTTTGGGCGGCAGTTATATTATTGTGGAAGGATTGATGTTTACCGAAGGATTTGCATCAAAAGGAAGCGTTTGGGAGTTTAGAAAAGATAAACAGTTGGGCAACAATTGCCGCATTACAAACTGCATAATAAAAAGCTTTAACAATATAGATCGTAAAGATGAAAATTACTGGGTGGCATTGTACGGCAAAAAAAATCGCATAGATCATTGCAATTTTGTTGACAAAACAAATATTGGTGTTTTAATGGCTGTTATACTCGATGACGACCGAAGCCGTATGAACGACCACAGTGTTGACAGTAATTATTTTGGCTATCGAAAACCTTTGGGCAGCAATGGCGGAGAGATAATCAGGGTGGGTGTTTCGCAACATTGTACTTTTTACAGCAATACTGTAATACAAAATAATTTATTTGAAAACTGCGATGGAGAAACCGAAATTATCTCGATAAAATCCTGCGGCAATGCAGTTAGGAATAATGTGTTTAAAGAATGTCAAGGTGCTGTAGTGTTAAGGCACGGCAATAACAATACCATTGAAGGAAATATTTTTTGGGGCAATGGCAAAAGAGGCACGGGTGGTGTGCGGGTTATTAACGAGGGCAACTGGATTGTAAGCAACTATTTCTATAAATGTGTTGGCGATGGATTCAGATCGCCGTTGTCTGTAATGAACGGCGTGTTTAACTCACCTCCAAACCGTTATCTACCGGTACGGGATGCGGTAATTGCCAACAATACATTTTACGATTGTACACCATTCAGCCTAGGCGAAGGTGCTGATACCGAGCGAAGCGTTAAACCTATTAATGTTTATCTGTTCAACAACCTTTTCTGTAACCCAAACAATACTGTTCTCTTTAATGCCTATAGTCCTACCGATAGTATCTTCTTTGCAAATAACTATATCAGCAACAAGCAAGACGTAAGCACTATTAAGGGATTTGAAAAAGCCAATATCGCTTTAAAAAAATGGGATGGCAATGGCTTTCCTGTTCTTACAAAAAAGGCTGTAAACATTTTACCCAATTCTTTCAGAAGTCTTACAGTGTCTAGGTTAAAAGGGAAATTACCGGAAGACGTTGGTTGTGGTGAACTCAGCAAATTCAAATCGCTGTATGAACGCAGCAAAGAAATGGGCACTAGTTGGAAAGAAAATAAAACACCTGAAACCAGCAATACAAAAGTGATTAAGTGCAATGATGCAGCCGCAGTTTATGCCGCCTTATCCGCAAAGAGCGACCAGATTGCCATTCAGCTAACGGGTTCATCCTATTTTTTTAATAGTCCAGTGATAATTAATAGAGACACCCGAATAACAGGACCCGACCGTCAAATTTCTTTTGTGTCCGACCACAACCTCATCAATTTTTTTGAACTTAGAAGCAGCAGTTCGCTCACTTTGGAAAATATGAACGTAATACTGGACACGGTTGCTTTTAACCAGTTTCTGGTTACCGATACTAGTGGAGCCGGCAGCCATTTCAGCATTTCTTTAAACAACTGTCATCTCTCGGGATCTGATGTGATTGCTTTCTTCGATATTGCAAAGAACTCTTATGCCGATATAATTTCGGTTACAAATTCATCTTTCAAAAAAATGGTTGGACCGCTCTTTAATTTAAAGGATGAAAGAGATGACAAGGGTTTTTATAACACAGAAAAGATGGTCATCAGCAACTGCGTTTTTGAATTTAATGTAGGTACCATCCTCAACATGTATCGTGGCGGTAATGATGAAAGCACCATGGGACCGCAATTGGTTTTTACTGGTAATAAAATTTCAAACTGTCGCAACGATTATGAACTGATTCGATTGTATGGTGTACAGGAATCGTTGATTACCGATAACAACTTCATCAACTCAAACCGGCTGGCACCCGTAATTGTTTATGAGGATAAAGTTAGAGCCGATCATCAACAAAAAAATAATACACTTACCGAAAGCGGCCCAATTATTGAAAACAAATTTGTAACAAATTTATAAAGGAAGAAATTTATCAACCAATTACTTTCTTAAGCAACATCAGTTGGCCCAGATGATAAGCATCATGCTGTAAACAACCAACTATCAGTTCATAATTCGTTTGGTCTTTTTTAGGCGATTGACCATCTAATGTATCTTCATTAAAATGATGAATGGAGTTACGCAGTAAATGATAAGCCGCTTCAAAATCATGCAATGTCTGATGCCAGCTTTCTGCATTTGCTTCGTCTGGCAAATGAAAATCTAAAAAAGGCGGTGGATTATCCGAGCCGGTCAGCCGGTTTACGACTAATGTGCGCCAGTAAGTAATATGAGCTACCAACATCCAAATACTGTTTGAATCTGCATTCAGTCTAACCATCGCCTGTTCATGGCCAACCCCATGGAGCACTTCTTTAAAGTTGTTGCCTATCCAACAATCGCCATGCTGCAATGCTTCAAATTGTTTTAGTATGCGGTTAATTGCATTACCCATATTTTTGTAGCTGTTTTGAAATATTAAAATTACCAACAAACAGTTAAAAACTCAAAGTTTATTGTGCATTGTTTATTGAACCACCTAGGCATATAGTAACCACATAGTTATCCTATATGTTCCCTTTTGTGTCCTATGTGGTTCAGCCAAAAAAATAACTATGGATTTAGAATTCAACAAAAACGAAGACGCCATGAAAATGGCTTGGAGCAATGTAAAGCGTCATCTCGAAAAAATATACGAAGGCGGCGGCAAAAAATCGGCAGCCAAACAAAAAGAACGCAATAAATTAACTGCTAGGCAGCGGATAGATTATCTAATCGACAAAGATTCAATCTTTACCGAAATAGGTGCCTTTGCAGGTTTTGATATGTACCCCGAAGAAGGCGGCTGCCCCGCAGGTGGAACGGTAAGTGGCATTGGTTATGTTAGCGGCAGGCAATGCGTAATTGTTGCTAACGATCAAACGGTAAAAGCCGGAGCTTGGTTTCCTATTACCGGGAAAAAGAATTTACGTATGCAGGAAATCTCCATGGAAAATAATCTGCCAATCATTTACCTCGTAGATAGTGCCGGCGTTTTTCTTCCCATGCAAGACGAAATATTTCCTGATAAAGAACATTTTGGCCGCGTCTTTCGCAACAATGCCAAGATGAGTGCCATGGGCATTACACAAATTGCAGCCGTTATGGGTGCATGCGTGGCTGGTGGCGCCTACCTCCCAATCATGAGCGATGAAACATTGATGGTGGAAGGCAATGGTTCTATTTATCTTGCCGGACCCTATTTAGTAAAGGCAGCTATTGGTGAAGAAGTTGACAGCGAAACCCTTGGTGGCGCCGATACTCACAACAGCATCAGCGGTATTGCCGATTATAAATTTAAAACCGAAGAAGCATGTTTGGACCAGGTGAAAAAGATTATGAACAAAATCGGTCATCATAAAAAAGCCGGTTTTGATCGTATTGAAAGCATAGCGCCCAAAAATAATAAAGGCGAAATTTACGGCATCATGAGCGCCGGCAATAGCAAGCCTTATGATATGGTGGAAATGATAAACTGCATTTGCGACCAAGACAGCTTTGATCAGTTTAAAGAAGACTATGGCAAGACCATTGTTTGCGGTTATGGCCGCATAGATGGCTGGGCCGTGGGCATTGTAGCCAACCAGCGCCTCATTGTAAAAAGTAAAAAAGGCGAAATGCAATTGGGTGGTGTTATCTACAACGACAGCGCCGACAAAGCAGCACGCTTTATTATGAACTGCAATCAAAAACGAATACCCCTTGTCTTCCTGCAAGATGTTACAGGCTTTATGGTAGGCAGCCGCAGCGAACATACCGGTATTATAAAAGACGGCGCCAAATTGGTGAATGCAGTAGCTAATTCGGTGGTGCCAAAAATCACTATTATTATGGGCAACTCTTATGGCGCCGGCAATTATGCCATGTGTGGCAAGGCATATGATCCCCGTTTTATTTATGCATGGCCCACTGCAAAAATTGCCGTAATGGGCGGCGAGCAGGCTGCTAAAACCATGTTACAGATTGAAGTGGCCGGCCTTAAAAAGAAAGGACAGGAAATAACCGAGGAAGATGAAAAAGCACTTTTAGACAAACTTATAGCCCGTTACGAATCTCAAACCACGCCATTCTATGCTGCCGCTCGTCTTTGGGTTGATGAAATTATTGACCCGGGCGAAACCCGTAAATATATTTCGGAAGGCATTGCTGCTGCGAATCATAATCCCAATATTGCGGAGTTTAAGACGGGGGTGTTTCAGGTTTAAGTATCTGAAATTTCAAGGGGACTAAGTGTTCATAGCAAAGTCAAAATTAAAAATGAGCATTTCAATATTTTTAATTTTGACTTTTTACTTGTTTCTTAAAATCGACTAACTCTTCGGATTATCTGCCCACACCGTTGTTTCTTCCCAGGCATCAATATCAGTTTTCATTTCTGCAATTTTATTACGAATACCTTTTAAAGCACCTGCACCTAAAAACAAACGAACAGGCGGCTCTTCGGTTTCAACTATTTTAATAATAGCTAGTGCTGCTCGTACCGGATCGCCGGGCTGACTACCACTGTTACCTCTTATCGTATCCTGATTGGTATGTGCAGATACTTTGTAATCATCAATCACAATTTTTGAATTGTTTGCAGAGCGACCAGCCCAGTCTGTTCTAAAACCACTTGGTGCAATTACTGTAACTTTTATACCTAACGGTGCCAGTTCTTTTGCCAGTGATTCTGAATAACCAGTTACGGCAAATTTGGTAGCATTGTACATGCCCACACCGGGGAAAGCTACACTTCCGCCAACCGAAGAGATATTGATAACATGTCCCCTACCTTGCTTTCTTAAAACAGGCAACACTTCTTTGGTTACTGCCGCCAAGCCAAAGAAATTTATTTCAAACATGCGGCGTACCTGATCTTCCTCACTTTCTTCTATCGCACCGAAATAACCAATGCCTGCATTGTTTACCAACACATCTATCTGCCCGAATTTTTCCAAAGATTTTTGAACTGCATTTTTTACCTGTTCAGGCTTAGTTACATCCAGTGCTATTGCAAAAGCCGTATCGGGATATTTATCTGACAAATCTTTTACGTCATTCGTATTTCGTGCTGTTACTGCCACTTTATCTCCCTTTGCCAATACTTCCTGTGCTAGGTGCCTGCCAAAACCGGTAGAGCAACCAGTTATGAACCATACTTTACTCATTTGATATCTGTTTATTTGATTAAGGAACAAACTTGCGAAATAATCGTTTAAAAGTGTTGCGGAAAAGGGAATATTATACATTTTGTTGCACCTGTTGAATAATTTGAATGCTATGACTCGTCCAGTTGAAAAAATATTATTCAAATAAACTGGAACCAAACAAAAGCTGCCTGCTCGCTTTATGCCATAATATTCTTGAACAGAATGTTGATGTAGGCGAAACTTTTAAATATAGCATGCCCAGCTTTTGTTAAAAGAAATAAATGTTTTGCTATATATGGAATGATAAAAAATTGAGGAGCCATATATACTTTTTGTTTAAGGAAAAAATCTTAACTACCCCAGTTTAGAACAAGGCAGTCACTCCCGGATGAAGATCTCCAGAATTAACCCAAATGAAAATCTGCTGATGGAAATTATTAAATTGTTGCTTAAAGAAGCTTTAAGTTTATACAGAAATAGAACAATAAAAATTAAATAAACATATTGCTGCTGCAGGCATTTACTCTTACTATCTCCTAATCAAATTTTGCAACTGTGGTGACAAAGAATGCAATAAAAGCAATGTAAAAAATAAGGCCAATAACCTGTAATACCAGTCCTATGATGGCGCAAATACGCCCCGCCTTTATGTTATTATAAGAAGCAAGTGAATACTGCCCTGGGTTATCTTTGTACAACGCCATATCCTTGCTTGAAATTACCAGAGCAATGATGCCACAGATAAAGCAAACTACAATAGATAAAATGCCCAGTACTAGTGTAGCGGTGGCATTTGGCAATTGGGTGGCATTGTTACCGCTTAGATAGTCTCTGTTTGGTTCGGTCATGTTAAGTAAGTTTTGGTAATTATTTTATAAATATAACTAACCAGAATAATTCCTGCACAAAATATAAAAGCATATTTTAAAACAGCAGCGCCATTTTTAAATTTCATAAAAACATGCAGTACCAGCAAAGCAAACAGCAGTAAGATGGGAATCAATGCCGGGTACAAAAAGAAGCTATTGCTTACATCACCCTTCATCAACAAAACAAAACTTCGCTGAAAACCACAACCAGGGCAATCAATATGTGTGATAGCTTTAAACAGGCAGGGAACTTGGTGTACCTCCAGCCAGTTGGTGATATTTAATATATAGTAGTTCATTGTTAGTTAGTTTTTAGTTCTTGGTTTTTAGTTGTTCTAAAAAGTCTCCTTTCGTTTCAAACTAAGAACTAAAAACTAATAAGCCCTCGCAAACAAAACCCGCTGCACACTTGGGTTACCGCTTAAAATGCAAACGCCGTCCTCCTGCTTATTATCCATTGGAATACAGCGTATAGTTGCCTTAGTTTGTTCTTTAATCTTCTCTTCGGTTTCGGCAGTGCCATCCCAATGAGCAGATATAAAGCCGCCTTTTTCATCCAGTAGTTTTACAAACTCATCCCAGTTATCGGCATTGGTTGTTTTTTCGGTACGAAAAGCCAAAGCCTTATTGTACATATTTGTTTGTATCTCGGCTAGCAAAGTTTGAATATTTTCCGCCAGTCCCTCCATGGGCATGCTGCTTTTTTCTTTGGTATCACGGCGGGCAACTTCCACAACCTGGTTTTCCATATCACGCAATCCCATAGCAAGCCTTACGGGCACGCCTTGTAATTCGTACTGCGCAAATTTCCATCCAGGGCGACTGTTATCGCTGTTATCATATTTAACCCTGATGCCCAATGCTTTTAATGAAGCGATGATTTCATCAACCTTTGCATCAACGGTTGGCTTGCTTTCTTCACCTTTGTAAATAGGAATAATTACAACTTGAAAAGGCGCAATCTTTGGCGGCAGTATCAATCCCTGGTCATCGCTGTGCGCCATAATTAACGCCCCAATTAAACGGGTTGATACACCCCATGATGTAGCCCAAACATATTCCTGTTTGTTCTCTTTATTTAAAAATTGTACTTCAAATGCTTTGGCAAAATTTTGTCCAAGAAAATGCGAAGTGCCTGCCTGCAACGCTTTCCCATCTTGCATCATGGCTTCTATGCAATACGTGTCTACAGCACCAGCAAAACGTTCGCTAGCGGTTTTTACTCCTTTAATAACCGGCACTGCCATAAATTCTTCCACAAAATCGGCGTACACATTTAACATGCGTTCGGTTTCTTCAATAGCTTCTTCTTTGGTAGCATGCGCAGTATGACCTTCCTGCCATAAAAATTCGGTAGTACGTAAAAACAAACGGGTACGCATTTCCCAGCGCACCACATTGGCCCACTGATTTATAAGCAAAGGCAAATCACGATATGATTGTATCCAGTCTTTATAAGTATTCCAGATGATGGTTTCTGATGTTGGACGAACGATGAGTTCTTCTTCCAGTTTTGCATCGGGGTCAACAATAATTCCTTTTCCGTTGGGGTCGTTCATCAAACGGTAATGGGTTACTACAGCACATTCTTTGGCAAAGCCTTCCACATGGGCAGCTTCTTTACTCAAAAAACTTTTGGGTATAAACAAAGGGAAGTAAGCATTCACATGCCCAGTTTCCTTAAACATTTTATCTAATTGGTCACGCATATTTTCCCAAAGGGCAAAACCGTAGGGTTTAATAACCATGCATCCACGTACAGCGGAATAGTCGGCCAGTCCGCCTTTAATAACCAGATCGTTGTACCATTGCGAATAATCGTCGGCTCTTGATGTTAACTCTTTACTCATGTAATTTTTTGATTGGTCCGACGCCCTCGTCTGACCATATTTCGTTTATATTTTGCATTATGTTGGTCAGACGAGGGCGTCGGACCATGGTATCTTTTAGCACTGCGTTAACATCATTCATACTAACTTTAATGTCTGTTGATATGGGTATTGCAGCATTGCCATCCGGTACGGAACTGCACAAAAGTAGTAACTTCAATTTTAAATGCTTTAAACAAATCGATATGCAATCAAAAACTTTACTCTTAGCTTTATCTGTGGCCGCTATTAGCAGTTGCAGCACCGCCTATAAAAGTGGTCAAACGCCTGATGATGTATATTATTCTCCGGCCCGTGTTATTGAAAACGATAAACGCAGCGAGGAGCGAAACCAGGTAAAGTACGAGCCTGCCAACGATTATGAAATTACTATGGGCATACGTGACCACCGTTGGCGTGATTTTAGAGATGACTATGATTACCGCAACAGTCCCTACAATTATGCCACCTGTAAAACCAGCAACTATGGTTATTATTACAACCCATATTATTATCCCTGGGCTATTTATACTGTAACGCCTGTTTATACACCTCCGGTAAATACAACCCCACGCATGGTAAACCTCAATGCCTACAATGGTTATAATACCAAGGTGGCAACTGGTAAAACCACCGGTACAGTAACTTGGTCAAATCCATCAACACAATATAATAACAGTAATCGCAGTAGTACCCGTAGTGAAGGCCGCACTATTATTTTGCCTAGAAGCAATACTTCATCGTCGTCAAATAATACAAGGACTTACGAGCCCTCAACAAACACTCGAAGCAGCAGTAGTAGCAGCGGAAGTTCATCATCTGGTAGCAGCGGTTCGGGAACTCCGGTAACGAGGCCGGGAAGAGGCGGGTAGAATAACCTCACCCCTACCCCTCTCCAAGGGAGAGGGAAATTGCGAAGACATATGCGAAGAGGAAGCAAGAACAATTTGTTTAACAAAAGCCATTTATGAAAATATATTTACTTCTTTCTTTTTTTCTTTTCAACACAATTATTTACGCTCAGGTTCCTGAGGATGCCATCAGATATTCTTTTTATCCTCAGAATGGAACTGCCCGTAATTTGGCCATTGGGGGAGCGATGGGTTCGCTGGGTGGTGATATCAGTGCTACATTTGTAAACCCCGCCGGGCTTGGCTTTTACAAGACTAACGAATTTGTTATTACACCCGGTTTCTTATTAAATAATAACAAAGCAAGATTCAGAAATACGGATTCGAAGAATAAAAAGAATGCCGTAAACTTTGGACCAACCGGTTGGATTTTTGGTTTCAGCAACCGTTATAAACCTCAAACCAGCAATGCTTTCAGCATTGCCATTACACAGACGGCCAGTTTCAATAATGAAACACAATACAAAGGTTTAAATGATTACAGTTCCTTTAGCGAACAGTTTGCAGAGGAGTTTGCCAAGAGTGGAAAAACTATAAATGAAGTATTAAATTCAAACTCTGCTTACGCGTACACATCGGCACCTGCTTTATACACGTACCTGATTGATACGGTTACTATTGGCGGACGATTACAGGTAAAGGGTGCTCCTGAATACATACTGGATGCAGGCCAGGCATTGCAACAAGATATGCTTAAAACAACCATGGGCGGCATATACGAACTGGCTGTGGGTTTTGCTCATAACAGTAACGATAAATTATATATTGGCGCAACACTTGGTTTGCCACTGGTTAATTTTGAAAGTAATACAGTTTTTAAAGAGTCTGATACTTCTTCCAACACTTCCAATTACTTTAAACAGTTTGAATACACCGATAATTTTAAATCGAAAGGCACAGGCTTAAATGCAAAGGTTGGCATTATTTATAAGCCGCAGGAACGTATTCGTTTAGGGCTCGCCATACACACACCTACCTGGATGTTTTTGACGGATACCCGTACAACGATGCTAAAAACTGAATTGGAGAACCCTGCTGCAGCATTCAGCGTAAGTTCACAAACCTTTACCAATAATCAGCCTGGCGAAGCAAAGTATATTCAAAGCACACCGTTTAAAGCAATCATCAGCGGCTCTTATGTGTTTAGAGAAATTCAGGATGTAAATAAACAGAAAGGTTTTATAACTGCCGATATTGAATATGTTAGTCACCGGGGGAGCCGCTTTAGCAGCGACAATGCGGATGCTACCGACGAGGAAAAGGCAAACTACAAAGTATATTATAATGCTTTGAACAAAGTTGTTAAAAGCAACTATAAAGGCAATTTTAATTTCCGCCTGGGCGGAGAGTTGAAGTTTAAAATAATTATGGCTAGACTTGGATTTGCTTACTATGGCAATCCTTATAAAGATGCAGATTATAAAGCCAACCGCATGTTACTGAGCGGTGGACTTGGTTACCGCAACAAAGGGTTTTTTATTGACCTTACTTATGTACATGCCATGAGTAAAGATGTAAACTTGCCCTATCGGTTGGAGGACCGTGCGAATACCTATGCCAGTTTAAAAGAAAACAGAGGCAATATAGCTGCCACTGTTGGGTTTAAGTTTTAACCAAGGCTAATTGCTTATAAACAGCCCCGGAGTTTAACTCTGGGGTGTTTTTTTTATTCTATCCAGTATAATATCAAATTCAGGTTCACACCAAATAACCTCTTCATCTTTTTTAAACCAAGTCATTTGGCGTTTGGCATATTGACGGGTGTTAATTTTTATTGCTTCAACCGCATCTACTAAATTTAAATCGCCAATAATATGGCCGTACAATTCACGATAGCCAACGGTTTGTAAGGCTTTTAGTTTCATGTGGGGCACTAAATTTTTTACTTCATTCAACAAGCCAGCCTTCATCATGGCATCTACTCTTCCATTAATATTTTTGTGCAGTTGCTCTTTGGGTATTTCCAATCCAATTTTAATAATATTAAAATCGCGGTGTTTTTTTTCTTGGGTTTGAAATTCGATGATAGATTTACCAGTAGAGAGTTTTACTTCCAACGCTCGTAACAAACGGTGAGGATTTTTTATTTCGCCTTGAGAAAAATACAATGGGTCATTTGTTTCCACTTCTTTTTGCAACCACTCGAGTCCCTCCCATGCATACTCATCGTTTATTTTTTTTCTTATCTTTTCATCAATAACCGGTACTTCATCAATACCTTGGCAAAATGTTTTTACGTATAAACCGGTGCCACCCACCACTACAGCAACATCGTTATCCTTAAAGATTTCATTAGCCTTGGCTAAAGCGAACTGTTCAAATACCGCAGTATTCATTTCCTCTTTAATAGAATGAGAACTGATGAAATAATGTTCAACCTGTTTCAACTCTTCCGTAGTAGGTTTCGCTACGCCAATATTAAGTTCTTTAAAGCACTGACGGCTATCAGCCGAAATAATTTTTGTATTGAAATGTTTCGCAACTTGTATGGCCAGCGTTGTTTTGCCAACCGCTGTTGGGCCAACAATTACGATACAGGTTTTACCTCTATCTCCGCCAGCTGGCGGAGGACTACTAAGCGAAGATTTTTGAGACATAAAGTATTGAGCTTGTAAAGAGCTCTTTAATAAAATAAAAAATGTGAGTCGTTAATTAAAATCCATCATTTGCTTCATCAGCTCCAGCATCATCATCTCCATCTCCATCGCCATCCGCTTCTACTTCATCGCCTTCAGTCCCAAATCCATCCGATAACGCATCAGGTTTAAGGTCGTATTTTTCTTCCATCTCTGCCAGGCGACTGTCAACCAAGCCTTTGGTACCATATTGCGAAGGCGCAATACCTTCGGTGCGGATGCAACATGGATAACTGAGTTTTGCGTCTTCTGCTTTATCAACAGTGATAAGCTCCACCATAAAATGCCAGTACTTATTAAAATCGTATTCGTAAATAAATTTTTGGTTGGGGTTGCTTATCTCGGAGCCGATAACCGTATCTCCCATAATCAAAGGCTCTGCCTTATATTCCTTATCATATTTCTCAATCGAAATCTCTCTGCCACGCAGCCAATTATCGTTACTGCGATAAAAAGTTGCTTTGTGTTTGTTATCAAACTCAAAAGCTTTTAAGATGCAACCATGTAGGTCGAAAAAACTTTGTGTATGACGAATTGCAACATCTCTGTACACACTGTCATCATCTTCCCAATAAATTCTAAAACGTAAGATAGCCATGCGGTAAAAGTAAGATTTAATTCGTTAATTAGCTGATGTGCTAATATGCAAATGTGCAAATTCCTTATAATTATAACATTCTATTTTTCGCCAAAAATCCTCAACTTCAAAAAATTAGTAAATTATCGGATTAGCTAATCAGCTAATTTACTGATTCCTAATTCATTTGCTTTCGCAAGCATAAATTCATGCGCAGCTTCATATTCGTTAGGTATAATACCGTCTAATATCGCTTCTCTGATGGCGTTTTTCAAATCACCAACAGGCCGCGATGGCGGCAGTTTAAAGGTTTCCATAATCATTTCGCCGGTGATGGGTGGTTGCCAGTTTCGCAAATGATCTTTTTCTTCCACTTCGGCGCAACGCTTTTTCACCATCTCAAAATTTTCCTGAAAGCGTTTTACTTTGGCTTTGTTTTTTGATGTGATATCTGCCGCACACAACGTCATCAATGCATCAATATCTTCACCCGCATCAAACAACAATCTTCTTATGGCGCTGTCGGTAATGTTTTCCTTGGTAAGACTGATGGGCCGCAGATGCAGTTCAACCATCTTCCTTACGAATTTCATTTTCTCATTCTGTGGCAGTTTGAGCTTTGTAAAAATCTTGGGTACCATTCTTCCGCCAACAACTTCATGGCCGTGAAATGTCCAACCATGACCTTCTTCAAACTTTTTGGTGGCAGGTTTCGCAATATCATGTAATACTGCCGCCCAGCGCAACCAAAGGTCATCTGTATTTTTGGCAATATTATCAACCACTTGTATGGTGTGATAAAAATTGTCCTTGTGTCCGTGGCCATCAATATACTCGGCGCCAGCTAAATCAACCATCTGCGGAAAAATAATTTTCAACAATCCACTTTTATACAACAGGTCAAAACCAATTGACGGCTTTTCACTCATCAATATTTTGTTGAGTTCATCGGCAATTCTTTCGCCGCTTACAATTTTTATGCGTTGGGCGTTATCGCCAATAGCAGCAAAGGTTTCGGGATGAATCGTAAAATTTAATTGTGATGCAAAACGAATAGCCCTCATCATCCGCAAGGGATCATCACTAAAAGTTTGAGCAGGTGCAAGTGGTGTTTGAATATTTTTTATTTCAAGATCATGAATACCGTTGAAAGGATCAACCAATTCGCCAAACCCATTTTTATTTAAACTGATGGCCATGGCATTGATGGTAAAGTCGCGGCGGTCTTGGTCATCTTCGATGGTTCCCATTTCAACTGCAGGATTGCGGCTGCCGAAACTATAACTTTCTTTTCTGGCGCCAACAAATTCAATCTCGACCTCACCCCAACCCCTCTCCGAGGGAGAGGGAACTGGAGTATTAACAGACTCTGAATCATCATCCCTCTTCCTATTGTCTGTAAAATCTTTAAAAAAGACTTTTATCTGTGCGGTGCCGAAATTTTTAAAAAAATGTACTTCAGGCTTCGGAGAAAATTTTTCGGCCACTTTGGCTGCCAATTCAATACCATCGCCTACGCAAACAATATCCATGTCTTTAGTTGCCCTGCACAGTATTTTATCTCGTACAAATCCACCAATTAAATAGCATGGCACAGCCAGTTCGTTAGCCGATTGGGCAATTTTTTCTAAAATCTCCAGTTCTTTATCGTTGCATTTTATGTACATCGCTGCAAAAGTAGGCATGTAATTGGGAATTTGTAATTTGTAATTAGGTTAAGACACAGCAAGCAAGAATTATCATGCTGATTTGCATAAGGTGAAATCTCGACTTCAAAGGCCCAATCCCCAATTACAAATTCCCAATCCCTCACTTCGGCATTAATATTGTCCATATACCCGTTCACATAAAATACAGCTAATTGCTGTGTGTTTTGACATTTTGACTATATATTGAGAAAATTATGGATAATAACTTTTATTTGCAGGGTGGTGAAGACGAAATGGAGTTTATGCC
>JBKJPN010000239.1:0-19843 GCA_046595125.1 Ferruginibacter sp. | reverse complement strand
TAAAATGTGGATTAGCAATGCGCCGTTTTCGCAGGTAGCAGTTGTTTGGGCAAAAGATGAAGCAGGCGATATTAGAGGAATGATTTTAGAAAGAGGTATGGAAGGTTTCAGTACACCAACAACGCATGGCAAATGGAGTCTTCGTGCCAGTGCAACCGGTGAACTGGTTTTTGATAATGTAAAAGTGCCAAAAGAAAATATTTTCCCTAATGTTAAAGGGTTGAAAGGTCCGCTTGGTTGTTTAACCAAGGCTCGTTACGGAATTGCCTGGGGTGCCATTGGTGCTGCTATGGATTGCTATGATACGGCTTTACAGTATAGCAAGGAAAGAATTCAGTTTGGGAAACCAATTGGTGGATTTCAACTACAGCAAAAGAAATTAGCAGAGATGGTTACTGAAATTACCAAGGCACAATTATTAAACTGGCGCCTTGGTGTTTTAATGAACGAAGGAAAAGTTACGCCACAACAGGTGAGTATGGCTAAGAGAAATGCTTGTGAAGTTGCTACAAATATTTGCAGAGAGGCCCGCCAAATGCTAGGAGGCATGGGCATTACAGGCGAATACTCGGTAATGCGCCACATGATGAATCTGGAAAGTGTAATTACGTATGAAGGCACGCATGATATTCATTTGCTAATTACTGGGATGGATGTTACGGGGATAAATGCGTTTAAGTAAAGCCCCCTCTATCTCCCCCCAAGGGGGAGGAAATGGAGAAGATTGAAGCGAAGATTTTGTTTTGTTATTTTTATTGACCGGGCATTTAATCTTTAATGAGCTTCACTTGGCAGTTTATCCTCAGCGACGCCGAAGGACACTCTTTTACATTTTTGTTCAGAATTCGACTTTCTCAATTCGTGTAATTCGTGTAATTGGTTTTAATTAGGTTAATAAAAAAGAAAAGATCATGATAAAGAATATAAGCGTTATCGGCGCAGGCACCATGGGAAACGGAATTGCCCATGTATTTGCACAAAGTGGCTTTAAAGTTTGTTTGGTTGATGTGAATCCTTCTCAATTGCAGAGAGCATTAGACACCATCAATAAAAATTTAGACAGGCAACTTACTAAAGGAACCATAACAGAAGAACAGAAAAAAGCTACGTTGGCTAATATTGCCGTTTCATCCATCATTGCTGAAGGTGTTAAAGAAGCTGAACTGGTGGTGGAAGCTGCCACAGAAAATGTGGATTTAAAACTATCCATCTTTGAGCAGATGGACACATATGCTCCTGCAGGATGTATCCTTGCTACAAACACTTCTTCCATCTCCATAACAAAAATTGCTGCCGTTACGCAAAGGCCCGGATTGGTGATTGGTATGCATTTTATGAATCCGGTACCGGTAATGAAACTAGTTGAAATTATAAATGGTTATGCCACTAAAAAAGAAGTAACCGATTCAATCGTTGAATTAAGTAAGCAACTTGGCAAAATCCCCTGTGCTGTTAACGACTACCCCGGCTTTATTGCCAATCGTATTTTAATGCCAATGATTAACGAAGCCATTTACAGTTTATATGAAAGCGTTGCCGGTGTGGAGGAAATTGATACTGTGATGAAATTGGGTATGGCACATCCGATGGGACCATTGCAACTAGCAGATTTTATCGGGCTTGATGTTTGTCATAGCATTTTAAAAGTATTGCAGGATGGTTTTGGTAATCCAAAATATGCTCCTTGTCCTTTATTGGTGAATATGGTTTTGGCAGGTAAGCTGGGAGCTAAGAGTGGGGAAGGGTTTTATACTTATACGGCGGGGAGTAAGGAACTGGTGGTGAGTGAGCGGTTTAAATAAATAAGCTGTAATTTTAAATGCAGATGGATAAGCCAACAAAACCATACGACAATAAAAGAATTTTTTGGGATGTAGATTGCGAAAAACTCGATTTTGAAAAAAAAGCTTCATTTATTATTGAGCGGGTTTTTGAAAGAGGTGATGTAGAAGATATACGTATGTGCAGAAGGTTTTACGGAGATGCAAAGAATGCGACAGTACTTACTAACGCGAAATGGCTAATGCCGCATACAGTTTATTTAGCTTCAGCTTTATTCAATAACAAACCCCAGGATTACAGATGCTTCAAACAAATTCAATTGAGCCAAACACACTCTTTATATTAAAGAGATTGATGCAAATTCCGGCATTGAATTCTTTTTACCTGGTGGGCGGAACTAATCTGGCTTTGAGGTATGGACACAGAACTTCAGTTGACCTGGACCTTTTTTCTTTATCCGACTTTAATAATACTGAATTGAATGCAGTGCTTTTAAAAGAAGGAATCCCCTTTACTTATAATAATATCCAAAACCCAATCGGCCTGTTCGGTTTTATAGGAAATTTGAAAATTGACTTTGTAAAGCATCATCATTTTAAAAAAATTGATACAGAAATAATTGAAGAGGGAATCCGTATGTTCGGCGACAAGGATATTATTGCCATGAAAATTTTTGCAATACTGCAACGAGCTGTTAAAAAAGATTTTTGGGATATGGCAGAACTGCTATCGCATTACAGCTTGGCAGACTGCATTGAAGCCCATAACTTAAAATACCCTTCGAATCAAATGTTGATTTCTATTCCGCATGCAATCACTTATTTTGTTGAAGCCGAAGAAAGTGAAGATCCAATAAGTCTGAAAGGGCAAAGCTGGGATAGTGTAAAAAAGAAAATACAGAAACATGTTGCTGACTATTTGAAATAAAAAAACAGTCTTTGTTATTGCGAATCAATTTAAGTTTTTATAATTTGAATACTAATGGATAGAAAATATTGGGAAACCATTGCACCGAAATACGACACCGAAATTTTTGATGTGTTGCAAAATGATATTTCTGGTAGTATTGTTTCAGCCATTGAAGAAATAGCATCACCAGACAAGAGCATGATTGACATTGGATGTGCCATTGGCAAATGGTTACCAGTGTTGGCACCAAAATTCAAACAGGTTATTGCAGCGGATATTTCAGCAAAGAACCTAAAGATTGCAAAAGAAAAATATCCGGAATATGACAATGTCGAATACCATCGTATCGATTTTTCAGCAGACGAACTTACTGTAGCGCCCTGCGACAGCGCCATCTGCATCAACGCAATTCTTACTGATTCGCTTGAAAAAAGAATTAATTTTTTCCAATCATTAGCAATGTGTCTTAACGCTGGTGGAGAACTGGTACTCGTAGTGCCTTCGCTAGAATCTAAACTTTATACGAATATAATTGCTGATCGCTGGAATGTTGACGATGCAGAACATGACGAAAAACCATCACCCAAAAAAGCTATTGAGCAGGTAAGCAATATTAAACAGGGCGTTACCAATATAGACAATGTACCCACCAAGCATTATTTAAAAGAAGAACTTGAATTACTTTTAACTTTAGAAGGTTTTGAGGTTAACCTCATCAAAAAAATAAATTACGGCTGGAGTACAGAATTTCACAAACCACCAAAATGGTTGGCAGCGCCTTATCCATGGGACTGGATGTGTACAGCAAAGAAAAAAATATAATCATGGCAAATAAAATAAAAGCAGTTGATGACTACATCGCCAAGAAAGCAGATTTTGCAAAACCTATTTTAAAGCATATCAGAGAATTGGTGCATAAGGCCTGTCCCGATGCAGAGGAAAAAATAAAATGGGGCATGCCTTTTTTTGATTACAAGGATGAAATGTTATGCCATATTGCAGCATTCAAACAACATGCGGTAATGGGTTTCTGGAAAGCCACATTAATGAAGGATCCTATACTTATGGAAACTGCCAAGTCGGAAGTTGCTATGGGGCATTTGGGGAAAATCACTTCTTTAAAAGACATGCCTTCGGACAAAAAAATTACCGGCTGGATAAAAGAAGCCATGGTACTCAATGATAAGGGAATAAAACTCACAAAAAGGCCAACTACTGCAGCCCTGGTGGAAACCGCCGTCCCTGCTTTTTTCGCCAATGCCCTCAAAAAACATAAAAAAGCAAAACTGGTATTTGACAATTTTGCTCCCTCACACCGAAAAGAATACCTGCAATGGATTACAGAAGCTAAAACTGAAGAAACTCGCAATAAAAGAATGGCAACGGCTTTGGAATGGATTGAAGAAGGAAAGGGAAAAAATTGGAAATATGCAAAGAAGTAAACCTGGTATAAACTTTGCCAAAGTTATTACCAAACGAACCCAGGCATTACAAAATAGAAAATACTCCAGTACCGATTTTCACGCTGCATATAAAATTTGTAAGGGCCTTTGTAATGGATAATTTCACCCGATTCCGTTACTGCATCATATTTAATCATCCCTTCAGCAAAACCAAAACCACGTTCGTCTTCATGTAACTCAAAACTTACATTGTCAATATTATAGCCATCATTTTTAAATTCAATGAAGGATTCAAAAAAAATTCCCATCTTCTTTATTCCTTCTTCTCGTTTCAATACCTTGCCATCAGCCAATGCAAAATCCCGAGCTAATTCAGTGCTGTATTCGTCAAATTCACGGGCCATCCAATGGCGAATAAATTCATGGGTATTCTTATTTATTTCAGCTTTATCGTTGGGATAAAATTCTTCATAAATAAAATTCCAGCCGCCGCCAAAAATTGATTCTTTCTCAATTTGGTGGGCAAACAATTCTTCGGTTATGAATTTGTAAATAACAGCATCTTCGTAAGGGCCATCGCAAAAGTCAAGTCCTATTTCATGCTGAGCCATCAACTGCATGATTTTCATCAATGCATCGGTAATTGATACCTCTGTTAATTCGTCGGCCGGTCTATAAGCAGGTTTACCCAGTTTTTCATACACAGTAATATTCTCGGTATTTTCTGCCGCTTCTTCAAATGCGATGATATTTTTCAAGAATTGATTTTCAATTTCCGGCGGCAGTTCTCCCATCCCGCCAGACTGAAAGGCATCGCCATATTGTGCTTTCAGTTTAATTTTTAGTATTTCATTTTCAATTCTGAAATGCTCCGAGGCATCATCAGAAAATTTTTCTTCATTTTCCATAACAGGTCTTTTTTTGAGGAAACAAAATCTATCAAAACTTGTGCATCTATTTCTTTTTTTTCTTCCCAACTAAATCATAAGAATCATCAATCATTTCTTTTAATTGCTTTGCCGTTAATCTTCCATCTACAATAATGGTGTTCCAATGTTGTTTATTCATGTGATAACCAGGCAACACAGTATCGGGATAATCTTCCCGTAACTGAATAGCTTTATCGGGATCGCACTTGGCGTTAAACTGCAGCGGTGAGGAGTCCAGACTGGCAATTAAAAATATTCTATCCTTCCTTACTTTCCCCTCAGGGCTGATCTTCACTTTAAATACCAATGATACATCGTCAAACGGAAAGCTTTCCGTGACTTCAGCCTTCCGCAGAATATATTCTCTCAGTACTTCAATATTCATGATTTATCCGATTGTCTTTTTTGCTTCTTCTAACTTTTTACTGATTTGCCCAGTAAGTATATGCCAGAACATCACAAAGTCGCTGGCCAGGCTCCAGAGCGGATAGGTAAATGTGGCTGGTTTGTTCTTCTCAATAAAATAATGGCCCACCCAGGCGAAGCCATAGCCACAAACTGGTATCAGTGCCAGCATCCACCATTTTTGCAAAACAATGGCGATAACCAGAATTGCAAGTAATCCTGCCGTGCCGATAAAATGTAAAGTGCGGTTTGTTAAATCACCGTGTTCTGTTAAATAATATGGATAAAAACTCCAGAAGCTTTTATATTTTTTTTCGGTTGCCATAAAACTATTTTTCAGAAAATTACAAAATATGAATTTATAAACCGATTTTTTTAACCGAGACGCTTTTTAAATCACTCAGCCTGTTTAGCACATCATCCTGCCTATTTTTAGGCACACCAGCTTTAATGTTGCAGAACAACAGCATTTCATTGGCGTGTACTGTACAATTAAATTGTTTGATAATCAACATCACTTCATTCATTATGGTGTAATCAAACTCAATGGAATAATTTACTTCAATTTGTTTTTCAACAATCGGCGTAATCTGTAAAGCCAGTGCCGTGGCAGTTTTGTAGGCGTTTATTAATCCGGGCACGCCCAGCATAGTGCCACCCCAATATCTTACTACTACAACTGCAACATCAGTAATGCCCTTGCTGTCAATTTGCCCAAGTATTGGTTTACCAGCTGTGCCAGAAGGTTCGCCATCATCAGACGAACGGAAATTATTTCCATCGGTGCCAATGCGATAAGCAAAACAATGATGCACTGCTTTAGGATGTTCTTTTTTTAATTCCTGCAATTCCTTTTTAAAATCTTCCGGCGTTTTTATTGAAAATGCAAAAGCAAAAAATTTACTTCCCCTGTCTTTAAACTCAGCACTAGATGGCTTTACAATCGTTGTATAAAAATCCGCTTCACTCATTTTATGTTCTTAATTTTTTCCTGTATCCTTCACAAAAAACGAAACAATATCGTTCTCCAGTTTGTCTTCCTTATACATCTGTTGGTTTTTTAACACCGGCGAAGCTACTCCTTTACCAATAGTCATTTCAATATTAGTAATTACCCTGGCCTCGTCCCATAAACCTGCATCGATAAATGATTGTAATAGTTTTGAACCTCCTTCCACAATCACCGACTGTATTTGTTGCTGATACAATGAAGATAAAATTTGTGGCAATTCATCTTCATCTTTATTCAGTTGTTGATAAATTAGATTATCTCCGTCCGACTGTTTTTTATAATTAAACACAATTGTCTTTGTACTGCCATCAAACAGTTTTAAGGAAGCAGGTAATTTCAAATCTCTATCAATAACCAACCTCAACGGATTATTACCTTGCCATAATCTTGTTGTTAAAGACGGATTATCCTGTAACGCAGTATTGGTTCCCACCAGTATTGCGGCCTCCTCACTACGCCATTGATGAACTAGGCGATTTGATAACTCATTGCTGATAAATATTCTTTCCGAAACTCCTGCCCCAATAAATCCATCATTGGATTGAGCCCATTTAAGAATAATATAAGGTCGTTTCTTTTCATTAAAAGTAAAAAATCGCTTATTCAGCTCAAGAGATTCTTCTTCTAAAACACCAACTTCAACAGTAATGCCTGCTGCAATTAATCTTTCAATTCCCTTTCCATCAACTTTAGCAAAGCTATCTCTGCAACCGATAATTACATGCTTAATCTTATTTTCAACAATCAAATCGGCGCAAGGCGGTGTTTTGCCAAAGTGAGCACAAGGCTCCAGTGAAACATACATGGTGCTAAGCGCTATAAACTGTTTGTCGGTTTCCAAAACACTATTTATACAATTTACTTCGGCATGGGGTCCTCCATATTGTTGATGATATCCTTCGCCAATAATTTTTGATTGGTACACAAGAACTGCGCCCACCATGGGATTGGGTGCTACACGTCCTGCGCCCTGTGAGGCGAGTTGTAGGCAACGATGCATATATAGCTCATGTATTGACAAGCAACAAAAATACGCATCCATAAATAAACTATGTTTGCTAAAATGTCGATTAAAGAACTATACCGGAATTTTTTAGTGCAGCTGCAAAAAATTTACAGTCTAAGTGAAGCCACTGTTATTACAGACTGGGTATTTGAAAAAATGATTTCACTGAAACGGACTGACATTCTAAAAAATCCTGAAAAGCAAATTACGCCGGCTGCAAAAAAATTGGTTCAATCTACCCTGCAGGAATTGCTGTTGCATAAACCCGTACAGTATGTTTTAGGAGAAGCCTGGTTTTATCACATGAAATTGAAAGTGAATGAACATGTTTTAATTCCCCGGCCCGAAACAGAAGAATTGGTAGAGCAACTCATCAAAGACCGCAAGTCAAAACTAACCGACCCGGTGATACTGGATATTGGTGCTGGCAGTGGCTGTATCCCTATCGCCATTAAAAAAAACTTACCGGCCAGTATTGTTACCAGTATTGATATTAGTGAGCCTGCGCTGGCGCTGGCCAAAGAAAATGCAGCCATGCACAATGCCCACATCAGTTTTACAAAAATTGATTTTTTGGATGAAAGCCAGTGGCATTTGCTGCCAGTATGCGATATCATCATCAGCAATCCTCCCTATATACCGATAAGCGAAAAAGATAAACTCGACAAAAATGTTGTTGATTTTGAACCTTATCAAGCACTATTTGTACCCGATTTGGCGCCCTTAATCTTTTATGAAAAAATTGCCATTTTTGGGAAAGACCATTTACATCATGCAGGAAAAATTTACCTGGAAACGCATGAGGAATATGCACCGGCTGTGGCATCCATTTTCCAAAAGGATTACCAAACGGTAATGATTAAAAAAGATATGTATGGAAAAGAAAGAATGGTATTAGTTACTGCTTAATATTAGCTGCCAGCCTGGCTTTGGCTCTTTTTGCAGCTTCCATAATTTTAAAAGCTTGTCCATAATACGCCGCCGTATCCACATTTAAGATTACAGTGGGGGTATCAACATATTTTCTGGTATCCTCCACTTCTTTTTTAAGTAAAGAATCGATATAAAGCATATCAATCTGCTGGGTACCGATAAACACTTTTTGGTCTTTCGTAACCGTAACTACTATATTCTGGCTAACTCTGGTATCACTTTTTCCTTTGGGATTATTAACTCTCACTACATTGGGATTAGCTAAGGTTGATACCAGCAAAAAGAACATCAGCAATATGAACAATACATCGTTGAGCGGACCTGCATCCACTTCGTTTTGATTATCCCTTAAACGGTGTTTTAAACTCATAATCTCATTTCTATTACTTTATATACTTCTCCACCTGCCTATCCGGTAGGCAAGCTTTATATACCAAATCCTTACCTGGTTGGCTCCTGCAAAATATCAATAAAATCAGCACTGGCCGATTCCATCCTATGCACGGTCTTATCAATTTGCGTATTTAAATAACTATACCCTAAAAATGACAGCATACCAATAATCAGCCCTGTTGCAGAGGTAATCATCTTTACATACATCGCATCAGCAATATCGGTAATAGAAGGATTTGCTGCTGCAGCAAAATCTCTCAGCAACATTACCAAACCTATAATTGTACCCACAAAACCAAATAGCGGTGCTATACGAGCAATAACCGAAAGTACCGGCAAGTTTCTTTCCATTTTATAAATCTCCAGTTTGCCAATATTATCCATATTACGTTCAATGGCATCAATGGGTTTGCCAATACGCTGAATTCCCTTGTCAATCATTTTTGCTACTGGGTGAGGTGTATTTTTTGCCAGGCTACGGGCCGCAGCTACATTGCCGCTGATAATATGATCACGGATGATGTTCATAAAATTATCTTCAATCTTACTGGCCTTGCGGATGGCAATCAGCCGCTCAATAAAAAAGTAAATAGCCATAGCCATAAAAATGGCCAAGGGTATCATCAATACGCCGCCTTTTACCAATAATGAAAACAGTGATTCTTTTCCTGCGGATGAAGTTGCAATTCCTGTACTGTCAATCTGCAATAAAATATTAAACATGTAATGCCGGTTTTAATTTTTATGATAGCCACGCTACAATTGTGCCAAAGCTATTCTATTCTGCAATGAAACGAAACAAATTTACAATAGCTGCATAACAAAATGTTAATCTTGTTTATAATTGTTTTAAAAAAATAAAAAAGAAAGCTTGTTTGCTTTCGAAATGAAAGCTTTTGATTTCATTGAATAATTGATTTTATCCCTATCTTTTGCAAATGTTTAACCGCAGTATCAGCAAATGGGAGATGGTTCTCCTCTTTATCAATGGCGTAATTGGAGCAGGTATTTTCGGCCTTCCATCAAAAGTTTTTAAAGAAATTGGCGTTTACAGTATCGGTGCTTTATTGGTTTGTGCGGTAACCGTATTCATTATCATATTATGCATGGCCGAAGTTAGCAGCCGGTTCGACAAAACCGGCGGACCATATTTGTATGCACAGTCTTCATTTGGTCCACTTATCGGATTTGTAACGGGCTGGTTACTGCTGCTCACACGTTTTATTACTTATGCTGCGTTAGTCAATTTATTGGTTACTTATCTTTCTTTTTTCTCTGATTGGTTTGCCCAGCCGATTCCTCGTCTCGTTACCATTACAATCATCACTTTGATATTGGCATTTATTAATCATATCGGCGTAAAGAACACAACAAGGGTAAATAATTTTTTAACGATTGCCAAACTGTTACCACTGTTTTTATTCATTGGTGTTGGACTATTTTTCCTAGCCCCCGATAATTTCGAAATAAAAGAAACACCGGGCTTCGGCACTTTTTCATCAACCGTATTATTATTGGTTTTCGCCTTCGGCGGATTTGAATCGATACTGGTAAATTCGGGAGAAGTTAAAGACCCTAAGAAGAATTTGCCTTTTGCATTATTGCTGGCATCCGTTTGCATTGTTATCATTTATGTGTTGATACAAATTGTAAGCATTGGCACATTGCCGGGCCTGGCATCTTCCAGTAAACCGTTGGCCGATGCAGCAGGTTTGTTCATGGGCAAAACAGGCTCTACCATCATTGCAATTGGCGCCTTATTTTCTATCACCGGCACATTAAACGCCATCATGCTGGTGGGCACCAGACTGCCTTATGCCTTTAGCGAAGAAAAACAGTTTCCCAAAGTCTTTTCTTTCATCCATCCCAAATACAAAACGCCTACGCTTTCCTTACTGCTGTTTACAGGCATTACACTCATTGTTTCTATAACCAACAGTTTTATATATGCAGCCACCATCAGTGCCATTACCAGAGTTATGATTTATGGTATTGTTTGTTTTGCCTTGATAAAACTCCGGAAAAAGAATCCATTGGAAACCGGCTATTTCAGAATTCCTTTCGGAAACATCATTGCGATTGCCGGCATTTGCGTTGCAGGCTGGCTGCTCAGCAGCTCCAAACTTACCGAGTTGAGAGATGTTGCGATTGCTATAACGATTGGTTTATTGATATATATACTGATGGAGTTTCAAAAGAAGAGAAAAAGCATGTAATTTTAAAGCGACAGAAAAATAAATAATCGAATGAAATACTTTACCCCTTTTAAAAACTCTTTTGAGTCGGCCTGAAACTTAGTCTATAATGATGCTTAAATATTTTTTTACATTCCTGCTGATTATTGCCTGCACTGTGGCTCATAGCCAGCTAATTTATCCATACCAGGATGTAAAACTGGAGAAACCGTCTGATTATATTGAAACCGAGCCGCTGGCCTTATCTGCATCTACCTATTTATTAACCAACCCATTTGCCGAAGTGGATGAAAACAGAGCAAAAGCATTGGCATTTTTATTGTTATGGATGGAAGGAGCAAAAGGTTTCAACTTTTATATGCAGGGAGTTGTGCAGCAAATAAACAGCGATAAGAATTTATTGTTTCTGTATGTCGCAGCCATGGCCAAATATAGCTTGGAGCACAAGGCCGAGTCGCCAAGTTCACTAATAGTTGAAAAAAACGCCTGTAAAATACTACTGGCGTATTGTGACATCCCTGCCAATAACTTTAAACTGAAAAAGAAATTCAGAAAATATCTCGAAACCGATTAATACCTGATTAGCATGTACCTTAATTTTTTAATTCCCAGACTGAAAAAATATTTTTTTTGTGCAATCCTCTGTAGCTTTTGTATGCTTACGTTTTCATTTGCTCAATCTAACGCTGCGTCAGATGTAATTAAACAGGGCATAAAATTACACGACAAAGGTGACTTTGATGGCGCTATTCAGTTATATAAGACCGTGCTTCAAACCAATAGTAAATTACCGCAGGCCAATTACGAAATTGCTTCCTCTTATTTTGGATTGAAAGATTATGAAAATGCTATTAAGCACTGTAATGTGGTAATAGAGGTTAACATCATGTATACTGACCAAGCTTATATTCTTAAGGGCTCGGCACTAGACCTGATGGGCAAGTCTGTTGATGCAGTGAAGACTTACAAAGAAGGTATCAGCAAGTTTCCAGATAACTATTTACTTTATTATAACCTGGCTTTAACTTCGTTTAACTTAAAGAAATATAATGATGTAGATGAAGCTTTAATGAAAGCATTAACGATTAACCCTGCCCATGCCAGCAGTCATTTATTGCTGGGCTACAGTATGAGTACGCAGGGCCACCGAGTTAAATCTGTTTTGGCATTAAGTAATTTTTTATTGATTGAACCTACCGGTA
The DNA here is from genome assembly GCA_046595125.1 of Ferruginibacter sp. Taxonomy (GTDB): domain Bacteria; phylum Bacteroidota; class Bacteroidia; order Chitinophagales; family Chitinophagaceae; genus Ferruginibacter. The sequence continues at coordinate 7,674 of JBKJPN010000239.1, read as the reverse complement.
AAAGGGCTGTCTCGGCCTTGGATTTTCTTGAAAACGAATTTGCAAAAGGCGTTAAAAAAGAAGACGATAATTCTGTAAGCATTACAGTGCCAATACAAAAAAAGTCTGATGCATTTGGCACTGCCGAGCTCATGCTTTCACTGCTGGAATCATCTAAACAAACCGAGGCCAATAAAAACAAAAGCTCTCATGAGTCTTTTGCTGAAAACTTGAAATCGTTGTTTAATATACTCGGCGAATTAAAGAAAGACAACAAAGGCTTCTGGTGGAACTTTTATGTTGATTTCTTTTATACGCTATCAAATAAAAATCATGTTGAAGCCCTGTCTTACTATATAATGCAGGCTAAAAATGACAATACCGTTTATACTTGGCTGCAACAGAACAAAGACAAATACGAGGCGCTTGCCGACTGGTACAGCAATTACAAAAGATAATTGCGAAATGCGCTACCTAAATTTTTAAATCAATACTTCTGAATTGTTATGTATCAATGCACAGACTTTAAAATCTCCTCCACTGCTACTTTTGTACCTTTAAGCAACATCATTATAAAAAACGTTGCAGCAGCGATTAATCTTAATCAATGAAATTAGTTAGCAGAATTAAACAATTCCTTAAGAAAAAATACGACGCTATTGATAATACCAGGCTTAAAAGCAATATTTTACATGCGCTGCCTTTTTGGGTAGGTGCATTTGCTACTGGAGGTGTGGCAGTTATTTATGCCGCTTTGTTTTCGTTAGCCGAATCGGGCACTACCTATATTTATGAACATGCAAGCTGGTTATTCTTTATCATCACGCCGTTATGTTTTTTACTAGCTGTATGGGTAGTAACAAAATTTGCGGAATATGCTAGGGGCAGCGGCATTCCTCAAGTAAGTGCGGCCATTGAATTAACCAGCCCCAAACACAACTATAAAGTAAGCAAGCTGCTGAATATTAAAGTTCTTGTTGTTAAAGTAATATCCAGTCTTATAATGGTTTTTGGTGGCGGTGTTGTTGGCCGTGAGGGACCAACGATACAGATATCGGCTACTATTTATAAAAAAATAAATGACTGGCTGCCCGACTGGTATCCAAAAATTTCGAAACGCAATATGATTGTAACCGGTGCTGCTGCTGGGCTTGCATCTGCTTTTAATACGCCGCTGGGTGGAATTGTTTTTGCCATTGAAGAACTTACCAAAATACATTTCAGCTATTTCAAATCGGCATTACTTACGGGTGTAATCATTGCCGGGCTTACTGCCCTGCATTTTTTAGGACCCTATCTGTACTTGGGTTATCCGGTATTGAACGATATACCTGGCTGGATTATTTTAGTAATTATTCCCGTTGCTATTGTTACTGGAATTGGCGGAAGCGGCATGGGAAAAATCATCCTCTTTATTTTTAAAAAGAAGGAAGCTCTCAAAAAAAATTACCAGAAATATATTTATGTAGTTGTTTGCGGGCTCATCATTGCATCGCTTGCCATTTTTGTGGACCACCGAACATTTGGTTCGGGCAAAGAGATTATGGTTACAACTTTATTTACTGATAATAAAGAATTAGCGTGGTACATGCCCATTTTAAGAATTGTTGGGCCTATCATTTCGTTTTCAACCGGTGCCGCCGGCGGTATTTTTGCACCGTCTTTAAGTGCCGGTGCCAGCATTGGCGCAGTAACTGCACAACTATTTCATTTGTCGGGTCCAGCAACAAACCTGGTTATTTTATGTGGCATGGCCGGATTTTTAACCGGTATTACTCGTAGTCCGTTCACGTGTTCAATCCTTGTTCTGGAAATGACCAACAGCCACAATATTATTTTCTACATCATGCTTACGGCATTAACAGCCAACTTGATTTCGAATCTGATTACACGTCATTCTTTTTACGACCAGCTTAAAGTGAAGTATATAAGTGAGATACATAAGAGCGAGGGGCAAGAAAATGATGAGGACAATGCTCACAAAAAAATACAATAACTTAACTCCGCTCTTCCCAAATCATCGCAACATGCACAATAGTTTCCGCAGTCTTGGCCATATCCTTGGTACCAATCCATTCTAATTTGCTTTCGTCGTTGTTGGTCGCCTGACCCACAACATAACCTAACTCCGCTCCTCCCAAATCATCGCCACATGTACAATTGTTTCGGCAGCTTTAGCCATATCTTTAATCCCTATCCATTCTAATTTGCTGTGTATATTTTGCATACCGGTAAAAATATTGGGGCAGGGCATTCCAATATAACTAAAACGGCTTCCATCGGTACCGCCGCGGATGCTTTCTTTCTTTACTGATAATCCGGCACGCTGTATTGCTTCTTCGGCATAAGCAGCTACCTGCGGGCAGGTGTCAAGCACCTCTTTCATATTGCGATATTGTTCCTGAGCAACATATTCCATTTTGGCGCCGGGAAACTTTGCAACGGTTTCTTCTGCAATTTTTTTCAGGCGATCATGATGTTTTTGTAATCCATCCAAACTAAAATCTCTTACAATAAACTGTATGGTTGCCTTCTCCGATATTCCACTTACAGTTGTTGGATGAACAAAGCCTTCACGTTTTTCAGTCGTCTCCGGGCTCCATTCATTTTTTGGCAATACATCTAAAACAGCGCCTGCAACCTTCAACGCATTCACCAGTTTATCTTTTGCATAACCCGGATGAACAATCACACCATGTATGGTTATCACAGCACCATCGGCACTAAAAGTTTCATCTTCCAGACTGCCGGCCTCGCCACCATCCAATGTATAACCATAGGTAGCGCCCAGTTTTTTCATATCCACTTTAGCGGTGCCCTGCCCTACTTCTTCATCGGGTGTAAATAATATTTTTATATCGCCGTGTTTTATGGCTGGGTTTTGAATAAAGAATAAAGCTGCTTCCATGATAGCAGCAACGCCGCTTTTATCATCGGCACCCAGCAATGTTGTTCCACTGGTTGTAATAATGCCGCTGTTAATATGATTTTTTAAATAAGGCGAATCGCTCATCCGTAAAACCTGTGTGGTATCATCGGGCAATACAATATCGTTGCCATCGAAATAGCGATGCAGTATGGGTTTTACGTTTGTACCACTGCAATCGGGCGCTGTATCTACATGAGCACAAAAACAAATGACCGGTATATTTTTTTTATCGCTGTTTGATGGAATGGTAGCATATACATAACCAAATTCGTCGGTTGATGCATTGGTGATTCCCATGCCGTGCAACTCTTTTAGCAATAGTTTACTTAAATCTTTTTGTTTGTCTGTTGTGGGATTTGTGGTGCTTGTTGGGTCGCTTTGTGTATCAATTTTTACATACCGCATGAATCTGTCGGCGATATTATCTGGGCTAATTTGAATCATAATGTTACAATTTATAAGAAGTAGTAAGTAATATAAAGTAAATAGAGTTGATAAAGTCTTCCGACCTCACCAACTTTATTTACTTTTTACCTGCCTGTCCGGCAGACAGGCTTTATATACTTTACACTTACTCAGCAATCTCCACCAACTCAATATCAAAAACAAGTTCCTGTCCTGCTAAAAAATGATTAGCATCTAAAACGATTACTTCTTCTTTCACTTCAACCACAATCACCGGAACAGGTTGCCCCGCCTGGTTACTTAATGTTAACGGCATGCCTGGCTCCAGTTTCATATCGGCCGGCACATTTTCTTTTGGAAATTCAATAATCGCTTCTTCGCTTCTTGCGCCATAACCATCTTCGGGTGCAATGTTAATCGTCTTCTTTTCGCCGATATTCATACCGGGCATGGCAGCGTCAAAACCTTTTATCATTTGGCCGGCGCCAACTGTAAATTCCAATGGCTCTTTGCCTACCGAAGAATCAAATTGCTCACCATTACTTAGTTTACCAGTGTAGTGTACTTTTACTACATCTCCTTCTTTTACCTGTTGCATATTTTTTGTTGTTTTGCCCATATCCCCCAAAGGGGAAACTGTGGCGTTTGAAAATATTTTTTTACCCAGCCGCATTGCTGCTATGGGGCTTTAGTGGCGTCGCACTCTTGTACATTACTTCTATAATGAGCCGTAAATCAAAAGAAATAAAAGATACGATTCGTTAAAACGGGTGCAATTTACCATATAAATGCCGCCGAATGAAAAGTTTTTGTGAAATTAGCGTCATGATAAAGTTAAAATACTGTTGCATTGCCATACTGTTTAATTGTTATTTAGCCGTAGGTCAGCAATTAACTAGCAACGCCGTTATACCAGGTGCCGAAAGAATGCAAGTGTACTTGCCACTGCTTAAAGGCAAGGCCGTGGCTGTATTCGCCAATCAAACCAGTATGGTAAAAAATACGCATTTGGTTGATACGTTAATCAGCAGTGGAATTAATGTTGTAAAGATATTTGGGCCCGAGCATGGTTTTCGTGGCGATGCAGATGCCGGCGAACATGTTAGTGATGCAAAAGATAAAAAGACAGGATTGCCGATAATCAGTTTATACGGTAATCATAAAAAACCAACACCCGAAGATTTTAAAGGTGTAGATGTTTTAATTTTTGATATACAAGATGTAGGTGTTCGCTTTTATACTTACATATCTTCTTTACAATATTTTTTAGAAGCGGCGCTTGAAAATCATAAGCCATTGTTGATACTTGACCGCCCAAACCCGAATGGTTTTTATGTGGATGGCCCGGTACTGGATATGAAATTTACAAGCTTTGTAGGCATGCAGCCCATACCTATTGTTTATGGAATGACGATTGCGGAATATGCCTGGATGCTTGGTGGAGAGAATATGCTATCTGCAGAAGCCAATGCCATCAATGCTTATAACATTACAACTGAACAAACTATTGATACGCCTTTTCATGTGATGTATATTAAATGCAAAAACTACGATCATAAAACAAAATACGAGTTACCGGTAATGCCTTCGCCTAATTTAAAAAGCATGCAGAGTATTTATCTCTACCCATCCACCTGCTTTTTTGAAGGAACCTTAATGAGTGAAGGAAGAGGAACCGATATGCCTTTCCAGGTTTTTGGCCACCCCACCCTACCTAAAACCTTGTATCGGTTTATGCCCAAACCCAATGGCGGCGCAAAAAACAGCAAATGTTATTTTCAGAATTGTTTTGGTTGGAACCTGAGCGGCAGCAACGCAAAAGTTTTAAAATCACTCTGCGACAGAGACAATGGATACCAGATTCAGCTGAAATACTTTATGGACGCGTATAAATTATTCCCGGGGAAGGATAGTTTCTTTTTGAAAAATAATTTCATCAACAAACTGGCCGGTACCGATTTATTTATGCAGCAGATAAAAGAAGGGAAGACAGAAGCAGAGATAAGAAAAAGCTGGGAACCCGGTTTAAGTAATTTTAAAAAGACCAGAAAAAAGTATTTGCTGTACGAAGATTTTGAATAAGCTATCTAAACTCCGGAATTTAAAAGTAATTTTAAAGTATGCAACTCCTGCATGCTTTTATTTTTTTAAAGAAGGCGGTAAAAAAATTATTGCCTGCAGCTGCTTTATTTTTTTTTAATCCTCTTTACGGTCAGCACCCCGATTCGATTTTTATTGAAAATATTTACAACACTGGCTGGAATCATATCCATACTAATACCGATAGTGCCATATTCTTCTTTAATGAAGGGAAGAAACAAAGTGAAAAAAGAAATTTCCTTTCAGGGCTTGTCATGTATCATTCCTATAGTGCAGCTCTTCTAATTATATTGAACCAAAATAAAAAAGCATTTGAGCAATATGACCAGGCCGTTGAATTAACAAAAAAAAATAATTTGAGTTCCGACCTCGGATTAATCTACATCAAGAGAGGAACATTGAACCAGTTCACAGGCGAATATGTTAAAGCGGCGGAAGATTTCCTCGCTGCCGCTTCATTATTGAATACAAATGAAGACCGGAAAAAAATTATCGGTTTGTATAAAAATATAATTTCAACGCTCAATAACCTGCAGCAGCAAAATCAATCGCTGCAAAATGTATTGCCTTCATTGGAAAATGATAATACAAATGAACTGGAAATTGCGGCTATACTTTCGCAGAAAAAAACGAATGAAACAAATTTTGATTTTCCCGACCAGACTATTTTAAGAGAGATCTCCGGTTCAGAGGCCTATGTTATTTTTGGTGGTGCAAAATTCCGGATCAGCATGGATAACACACTGTTTTCAGGTAATGATAATGCAATTTTTTATGGCAATTTCCGAAGCATACGGAAAATACCCGATGGTACTCTTTCCAGAATACCTGATATTCCCCGTGAAGGAACAATCCTGACCCAACTAAATGACAGTGGAAAAGTTTACCTTATAAAAGATGGCCAGCGCCATAAAATTGAAAACCCGGAGGTGTTACAGTTTTTTGGTGGCTTTGATGCTTTGTGTACCGTACCTAAAAACGGATTAAATCAAATACCTGAAGCTGCTGACCAGGTTACACTACAAAATGTAAACAGCACTTTCAATTTCAAAAAACAATACGAGGCATTAAATGATACCTTAAAAAATGTTTTGGAACAAAATAAATTCTTACTAAACGAGGTTGGTAAAAAATTAAAAGAAAAAAACAATACCCTTCAAAAAAGAAAAATATTGCTTTGGACGTCTGTTGTTGGCCTGGTTGCTTTACTGTTCATTGGTTTACTGTTGGTAAGAAATTTCAGGCAAAAACAAAGATTACATCAGCAATCGCTGAAGACAATGAAAGCGGAGGAAGAATTACAACATAAAATGGCTCTCGAAAAGGAAAGAACAAGAATTGCTGCAGACATACATGATGATTTAGGTGCCGGACTTTCCACCATTCGTTTCCTAAGCGAAAAAGTAAAACGTAATTCTTTTAGTGAAATAACAAAAACTGATACCGATAAAATTGTGAACAATGCAAATGAACTGGTGCAAAATATGAATGAACTTATTTGGGCCATGAATGAAAAAAATGATACGCTGGAAGACTTGTTATTTTATACAAGATCTTATGCTGCAGAATATGGAGAAGAAAATAATTTGAATTTAAATATTCATTTACCCGAAATTATCCCCGATGTAATTATAAGCGGAGAAGTAAGAAGAAATGTTTTTTTAACTGTAAAAGAATGTTTGCACAATATAGTAAAGCATGCCGGTGCAAAAAATGTAGTGCTGCATATCAGCGCAAATGAAAATTTACTGATACATATTAAAGACGATGGAATAGGTTTTTCCGAAACAAACAGAAGCGATGGCAATGGCTTAAGGAATATGCAAAAAAGGGTACAATCTATTGGCGGGGGTTTGGAAATAATACATATGGATGGGGTACAAGTAAACATTAATGTTCCCTTACAACCCTTTTCGGGTAAATGACCTGTAACTTTCGTTCTATTGTTACTATATAGTTGTTAATTACATTTACAGTATGCCGCAAATAAAAATTTGTATAGTAGAAGATTTAAAAGAAGTGAGGGAAGGCATGACGAGCCTGCTTACTATGGATGAACGGTTTGAAGTGCTGGCTTCATTTCCGGATGCAGAAAAAGCGGCTGATGAATTACCGGCCTGGCAACCCGATATCATCATTATGGATATTAACCTGCCGGGTATGAATGGGATTGAGTGTATAAAAAAAGTAAAGCTGCTTTGTCCCAACAGCCAGTTCATCATGTTTACCATTTATGAAGATGATGAAAAAGTATTTGAAGC
>JBKJPN010000146.1:0-15791 GCA_046595125.1 Ferruginibacter sp. | reverse complement strand
GTTTGACAATGCAGGACGATATTACCGACGGTGTAAACTGGTTAATTAAAGAAGGCATTGCTGATCCTAAAAGAGTGGCCATTTACGGTGGAAGTTATGGCGGCTATGCAACCTTAGCCGGTGTAGCTTTTACACCCGATTTGTATGCCTGCGCAGTTGATTATGTGGGTGTATCAAATTTGTTCACTTTCATGAAAACCATTCCGCCATATTGGGAACCCTACCGGGCTATGTTTACCGAAATGGTAGGCGATCCTCTAAAGGACAGTGCATTGATGGCTGCAGCTTCTCCTGCCTTACATGCCGGTAATATAAAAACACCGCTTTTTGTAGCCCAGGGTGCCAATGATCCACGGGTTAATAAAGCCGAAAGCGATCAAATGGTAGAAGCTTTAAAAAAGAGGGGCGTGGATGTAGAATACATGGTTAAAAATGATGAAGGGCATGGTTTTCACAATGAAAATAACAGAATAGACTTTTACAAAGCAATGGATAAATTCTTTGATAAATATTTATCTGGAAAACCAGTTGAGGCGAAGAAGCAATAGCCAAGTTCCAATAAGCAATAGGCAAAAAATTAAAAAAAACATCCCGTTCCTTAACGAACGGGATGTTTTTTTTAAAATAGTTATCAGGCAATACTCACCAAGTAATAATTCTTTTTTCCTTTTTGAACAAGTAAGTATTTATGGTGAAGCAGCATGGAGTTTTCGATTTTCAAATCAATGCCTTCCACTTTTTTACGGTTGATACTTACACCGCCGCCCTGTACCATTTTACGAGCTTCGCCTTTGCTGGGGAAGATATTTGTTTCGGCCAAAAAAGAAACTACATCAATACCTTCATTAATTTTTTCTTTCGAATAATCTGATTTCAGTACGCCATCCATTCCTTCTAAATCAGCTACAGAAAGGCTTTCGGCCGGTGCATTTTGATTGGCGAACAATTTTTCGGTAGTTTCTACCGCCTTGTTGTATTCATCTTCGCCATGTACAAAAATGGTAACTTCTTTGGCCAGTGTTTTTTGTAAAACACGTTTCGATGCATCTTTCTGCTGCTCCTCAATCAAATCATTTATCGTTTGTTGATTTAAAAAAGTAAATATTTTTATCCATCCTTCTGCATCACTGTCATTGGCATTTAGCCAGAATTGGTAAAACTGGTAAGGCGTTGTTTTCTCTGCATCCAGCCATATGTTTCCCTGCTCGGTTTTTCCAAACTTACCACCATCAGCCTTTTTTATTAATGGGCAAGTAAAAGCAAAGGCTTCGCCGCCACATTTTCTTCTGATAAGTTCAGTACCTGTAACAATATTGCCCCATTGATCGCTTCCACCCATTTGCAGTTTGCAATTTTTGTTTTGGTACAACCAGTAAAAATCATAACCCTGTACAAGCTGGTATGTAAACTCTGTAAAGCTCATGCCTGTTTCGCCTTCTAGTCTTTTCTTTACGCTGTCTTTCGCCATCATGTAGTTTACCGTGATGTGCTTGCCAGTATCCCGTATAAAATCTAAAAAAGAAATTTCTTTAAACCAATCGTAGTTATTGGCCATTTCGGCGGCATTGGGCTTGGCTTTATCAAAGTCTAAAAATTTTTCAAGCTGGGCTTTTACGCCGATTATATTTTTATTTAAAACTTCTTCGCTCAATAAGTTCCGCTCTTCACTTTTACCACTGGGGTCGCCAACCATACCAGTGGCGCCTCCTACAAGCGCAATGGGCTTATGCCCCGCTTTTTGTAAATGAACCAGTAAAATAATTGGCACCAGACTTCCAATATGTAAGCTATCGGCAGTAGGGTCAAAGCCAATATAAGCAGTAGTCATTTCCTTATCTAACTGTTCCTTAGTTCCAGGCATTATGTCCTGTATCATTCCTCGCCATTGTAATTCTTCTATTAGGGGCTGCATGTTTGTGTTTTATAAATCTGTTGTCAATTTGGCAAAAATGCTTATAAAAATTGATAAAAGTATAAGTTAGTACAATAAAAACAGCTTTTGTAAATCCATGTTCAACCAGTTTACAAAAATCTAAATAAATTTTTTATCCGTAAATCTTCAGGCATCGTTTTAAGGTAATAAACTATCTTTTACTGTAATAACTAACTGGTTTGCAACACGAATAAATAAATAACTGTATGTAACTCTATAATTCTTTTATTAAGCTTAATTTTATAATGTTATATGAACACAATTTACCAAGTATAATTACGTTTTAGTTGCGTCTACCTATTAAATTCAATAACCAACCTAAAGTTATTATGAGATTTTTTATTAAAATTGTTATAGTAATACTGCTGCTTTCACCTACATTCAGCAATGCTCAATTGCGAAAATATTCGAACGAATTTTTGAATATTGGCGCCGGTGCCCGTGGCCTCGGTATGGGCAGTGCCCAGGTTGCATCGGCGAAAGATGCAACAGCAGGTTATTGGAATCCTGCCGGGCTGACAGGGATTAAAGAATTCCCAAACGTTGGCCTAATGCATGCCGAATATTTTGGCGGCATTGCAAAATATGATTACCTATCGGCAGCCATGCCCATACAGGATAACAAAAGAGCGCTGGGTATATCAATTTTAAGATTTGCAGTTGATGATATTCCAAACACCCTTTTTTTAGTTGAACCAGATGGTAGGGTTAATTACGAAAACATTAAATCGTTTTCTACCGCCGACTATGCTTTTTTACTTTCGTTTGCTCAAAAAATTAAGGAAACCGAAAAACGTTCCGTGAGCTTTGGAATAAATGCCAAAGTTATTTACCGCAAAGTGGGCAGTTTTGCTTCGGCCTGGGGTTTTGGGTTAGATGCCGGTTTACAAATGCACGGCCAAAGATGGCATTTTGGTGTGGTGGCCCGAGATATTACCACCACCTTCAATGCCTGGTCGTTTAAGTTTACCGAGCGTGAAAAAGAAGTTTTGTATCTTACTAAAAACGATATCCCAGTAAAATCAACAGAGTTAACCGCACCCCGTTTGGTTATTGGTGGCGGCTACGATTTTAAAATGGGCGAAAAATTCAGCTTGGGGCTAGAAGCTAATCTGGATGTAACTTTTGACGGTAAAAGAAACACAGTGTACAGCGGTAATACCATCAGTATCGACCCTCGGATCGGACTTGAAGCGAATATAAGCGATGTGTTTTTTGTTAGGGCGGGTATCAATAATTTCCAGCAATCATATCAAGATGGAGATACTAACAATGTGAAAAGAGTTTGGATTTACCAGCCAAGTGCAGGTGCAGGCTTTAAAATAAAGAATGTGATGATTGATTATGCATTCACCAATCTTGCTAATCAGAATAACCCATTATACACCCATATATTTTCACTCCGGTTTAATATAGCGGGCAAAAAAAGCGAAGAATAAAATCAAGAATAAAATCTTTATGAAAAAATTTTTATTATCACTAACTGTAACCTTACTGGCCGCTACGGCCTTTGCTCAGTTAAACAACAGTTGGATTGATTACAGCAAAACCTACTACAGGTTTACATTGGCAAAAGATACACTTACCCGCATTAATCAGCCTGTGCTGGCAGCTGCTGGTTTAGCAAATGTACCTGCCGAGCAATTTCAACTATGGCGCAATGGTAAACAGGTTCGAATTTTCACCTCGGTACCAACTGGTATTATGGGGGCAGCCGATTTTATGGAGTTTTGGGGTGAGATGAATGACGGTAAGCCTGATAATAATCTTTATAAAACACCCGGAACCCAAATGTGCGACCGGCATAGTTTGGAAACGGATACAGTAACTTATTTTTTAACGGTTAATACCACTATCAGTGCTAATTTAAGATATGTAGCTACTGCTAATAATACAGCCGGAAATACCTTACCTGCCGATCTTTATTTTATGCGCCGGGTTGAAAAACATTTTAAAGACCAGATTAATAAAGGCTATGCGGCTGTTATTGGCGAATATGTTTATTCTTCATCTTATGATCTTGGTGAGGGCTGGACTAGTAGCGATATTTTCCCCGCTGGCAGTAATTACACAACTTTCAATAATTTAAATTTTTATACTGCAGGGCCGCCAAACAGTATTACATACACTGTTGCAGCAGCAGGAAATGCGTTAAATCCAAGGGAATTGGTTTCCAATTTTTTGAATTATACTGCGCCAATATTGCAGAAGCCAATGCCTTATTTTAATATGCTGAAAGATACGGTGAGGAACCTGCCTCTTTCTGTAATAGCCAACCCCAGCTTTTTGGTCGTTATTAATAATGGTAATTCAACGGTAACAACCGACAGGGTAGTTGTAGCTTGTTTAACAGTTACCTACCCGGCTACTTTTAATTTTAACAACGAACAAAATTTTTATTTTGAACTAAAGAATAATGCCGCCGGTAATTATCTGGTAATTACAAACTTTAATAACAATGGTATTGCGCCCATTTTATACGATTATAATAATGGACGACGGATACTGGGCGATATTAGTACAGCCGGCCAGGTAAAATTTGCCTTGGCACCATCTTCCGATACTTTGCGCAGGTTTAACCTGATGAGCCAAACGACTTCTAACATTAATCTCGTTAATTCTTTAAGCAGCAAGACTTTTGTAAATTATAATTTGCCTGCCAATCAGGGCGACTATATGATTATAAGTAACCCTGTTCTATTTGACAATGGATCAGGAATAAACAATGTTGAATTATACCGTCAGTACAGAAGTTCGGCTGTTGGTGGGGGGTTCAATGCCAAAGTTTATAATATCAACGAATTGAATGATCAATTTGGATTTGCCATAAAAAAACATCCGTCGGCTATTCGTGATTTTATTCGCTTTGCCAGCCAGCAGTTTACTATAGCGCCCAAATATGTGTTTATTATTGGACGCGGATTGAGTTACCTCGATTACTCCACGAACCAAAGTAATCCCGTTGCCAACCAGTTAGATCTGGTGCAAACCTTTGGATATCCGGCATCGGATATATTATTAGCCTGCCAGCCCGGTACAGTGGTACCTATTGTGCCGATTGGCCGCATTGGTGCCATCAATGGTAATGAAGTTGGTATTTATCTCGATAAGATGAAAGAATATGAGCAGGTGCAGCAATCACCCAGTCAAACAATTAATGATAAAGGTTGGATGAAAAACATGCTGCATACAATTGGAGGGTCAGATAGCATTGAAACAGCACAGTTTCTGGCCTATATGAACGGGTATAAAGCAATTATACAAGACACCTCATATGGGGCTTACGTAGAAACCTACGCCAAATCATCAGTGGCAACTATTGAGCAGCAGCAAAGTCAGCGCATTGCCGATATGTTTCTGGCTGGTCTTAGCTATGTAAAATATTTTGGCCACTCTTCGGCAAACGAATTGGCTATCAATCTTAACTATCCCGAGAATTATCAAAATGCCGGAAAATATCCTTTTATGCATGTGAGCGGATGTACGGTAGGTAATTTCTTCACCTTCAGTCCTAACCGGTTAAATGGTTATTCCGGTATGTCGCTTTCGGAAAAATATGTTTTCCTGAACCGGAAAGGAAGTATCGGCTTTTTAGGTAGTACACACTTCGGTATAGCACCTTTCCTCAATTTTTATAATACAACTTATTATGATGCCTTAGGTAGAACTATGTATGGCAATACCGTGGGAAACCAAATAAAAAGCACGTTGCAAAATTTAGGCGCTAATCCAGGGTCGCTGGATTATTACACAAGAATTCATCTAGAAGAAGTAAACCTGCAGGGCGATCCTGCATTAAGAGTAAATTCGTTTGGGAAACCCGATTATGTAATCGAAGACCAATTGGTGAAATTTACGCCCAATATTATTTCGGTGGCCGACGGAAGTTTTAAAGTGGACATAAAAATGATGAATATTGGCCGGGCAATCAGAGACTCTATGAGAGTGAGTGTTAAGCAAAAACTACCAAATGACAGCATAAAAGTATTGTACGATCAAATGAGGCCGGCTACCTTGTATATGGATTCCATCAGCCTTACTGTTCCTATTAATCCAAATACTGATAAGGGGCTTAACAGGTTAATCGTTACTTTAGATGTGACCAACAGAATTGATGAATTATCGGAAACAAATAATATACTCAATAAAGATTTTTACATTTTCGAGGATGAATTACGTCCGGTTTCGCCGTACAAGTATGCAATCATTAATCAACAAAATATTAAATATTATGCCAGTACTGCCAATCCTTTAAGTACGTTGAGGCAATATAATATGGAGGTTGATACCACCGAGTTATTTAATTCGTCTTTTAAGAAATCGTACACGGCAAATGGTATTGGGGGAATTGTTGAGTTTAATCCTTCAAACCTAACTTTTACAGACAGTACCGTTTATTATTGGCGTACTTCTACCGTGCCATCAAGCGGTAATACAGTAATATGGAATGCTTCTTCATTTGTTTATTTGCCTAACAGTACCAGCGGGTACAATCAATCGCATAGGTATCAACATTTAAAATCGGCGGTAAGCGATCTTAATTTAAGTGCCAATAATAAGTGGAATTTCAATACTTCCAATACAGATGTTAAAATGAAGAATGGTGTTTTTCCAACTGCCGCCAGAAATGCCCAGGATTTTTCAGTTGAAGTTAATGGCGACAACAGCATACAGAGTGTGTGTGGTATTTCCGGAATTATCATCAATGTATTCAGTCCTTTTGATATGGTTCCTTGGGCTAATAACTTTCCGGGCACCGGCCTGTATGGAAGTGATGACGTTTGTGGCGCTAACCGTAGATGGAATTTTCAGTATAATATTTTAAGCCAGGCAAAACGAATTGCGGCGGTTAATTTATTGGATTTAGTACCTGCAGGATATTATGTAACTGTAAGGAATATTTCAGGTACTAATCCTGCATCTAATACTTATGCAAACGACTGGCAGAATGATACCTTGGTGATGGGAAGTGGTAATTCGCTGTACCATCGTCTTAAGAATGCTGGCTTTGCTGAAGTAGATTCATTTAACAGACCAAGAGCATTCAACTTTATTTATAAAAAGCAAGACAATGTCTTTACACCAGCCTACCAGTTTTCGGTTGGTATAACTGATAAAATTTCAATGGATGTAATTTGCCCAACCGTAAAAGGATCGGGAACAATTACCTCGCCATTATATGGTCCAGCAAAATCTTGGCAGCAGTTTAGCTGGCGAGGCAGCCGTTCCGAAACCGGATCCGGAGATTCCCTGTCGTTTAAAGTAATTGGCGTAACAAATACTGGCGCCGAAACCGAATTATACACTGTTGATTCAACAACCAAAGATTTTGATATCTCGGCCATCAACGCAATTCAGTATCCATACCTTAAACTGAAAATGTATAATCAGGATAAAATTAATGGTACACCTTATCAACTGCGGTATTGGAGAGTTAAAGGCGCTTTCGTACCCGAAGGTGCAGTAGCCCCAAACATCGTATTCAGTATGAAAGATACGGCAGACCAGGGCGAGCTAGTTGATTTTAAACTGGCATTTAAAAATATTAGCCAGACTTCATTTGCCGACAGCATGAAAGTTAATTTCATAATTACCAACCGGAACAATGTGCCTCAGGCAATAACGATTCCTAAAGGAAAAGTACTGGTATCGGGCGATACCATGGTTATCACCTATAAAATTGATACCCGTAATTTGCCTGGCAACAATACGGTTTTTGTAGAAGTGAATCCGAATAACGATCAGTTGGAACAATATCACTTCAATAATATTTTGTTTAAAGATTTGTTTGTAAGGGCCGATGTATTTAATCCGCTATTGGATGTAACATTTGATGGGGTGCATATCCTTAATCAGGATATTGTTTCGGGCAAACCACATATTTTGATTAACCTGAAAGATGAAAATCGTTTTATGTCGCTCAACGATACTGCGCTGCTTAAAGTGCAGATTCGTTATCCTGATCAGTCGTTGCGTACTTTTAACTTTGCTGGAGATACCATGCGTTTTACACCGGCAAATGTGGCAACAGGTAATAATACCGCTAAGATAGATTTGATGCCCTATCTGCCGTCAATAACGGGCGATGATGATTATGAGTTAATTGTATCAGGTCGCGATGTGGTGGGTAATACAGCCGGCGCTATTGATTATCATGTGTCGTTTAAAGTGATTTCTAAATCCATGATTTCTAATCTGCTCAATTATCCAAATCCGTTTACTACGTCTACTGCCTTTGTATTTACCATTACAGGTAACGAAGTGCCGCAGAATATGCGTATTCAGATTTTGACAGTTACCGGAAAAGTAGTGCGTGAAATTACTTCGGCAGAACTAGGGCCAATACATGTTGGTAGAAATATTACCGAATATAAGTGGGATGGTACCGATACATACGGTGATAAATTGGCCAACGGTGTTTATCTATACCGTGTGCTTACAAATCTAAATGGTAAGTCGCTTGATAAGTATAAGGCAGAAGGCGATGATACTGATAAGTACTTTAAAAAAGGTTACGGAAAAATGGTGTTAATCAGATAGTTTGATGAATGATAAATATTTGAAGGCTGCTGTAAAGGCAGCCTTTTTTTATTGCTTACCTTTGCAAATAAAAAAAGATTCATGGCTAAAATAGCTATCAATATAGCCACAGGCAGTTTACAAAAAGACGACATTATTGTAGGTATAGATTTAGGTACAACCAACAGCCTGGTCGCCATTATACACCCCGAAAGTAAAAAGCCAATTGCGCTAAAAGAACATAACAGTAAGTCCTTAGTGCCTTCTGTTATTCATTTTGGCGGCAAGGGAGCAATTACTGTAGGAGAAGAAGCAAAACAATACCTTGTTTCAGATCCTGCTAATACCATTTTTTCGGCTAAGCGCCTGATGGGTAAAACTTATACCGACGTAAAAAATAAAACGGCTGCGCTGGCGTATAAAATTATTGATGGTTCGCAAGCTGGTGTTAGCACAGATAAATTGGTTAAAGTACAGGTTGGCGATGTTTTTTATTCGCCGGTAGATTTATCGGCACTTATTTTAAAAGAACTTAAAAAGCAGGCCGAGCATATTTTAAAAACGCCGGTTACCAAAGCTGTAATTACAGTGCCTGCTTATTTTAACGATGCACAGCGGCAGGCAACCCGTGGTGCTGGAAAGCTTGCCGGACTGGACGTGCTGCGTATTATCAACGAACCTACGGCAGCAAGTCTGGCCTATGGTTTTGGTTTAAATAAAACCGAATCTAAAACCATTGCTGTGTATGATTTGGGTGGTGGTACTTTTGATATTTCGGTATTACAGATAGCCAATGGGATTTTTGAAGTACTCTCAACCAATGGCGATACGTATTTGGGTGGAGATGATTTTGATGCGGCCATTGTTGATTACTGGATTGCTGAAAATAATTTTTCCAGCGACGAAGCCAAACACAGACAGGTGCTTCGTTTAAAAGCTGAAGAAGCAAAAAAATATTTATCATCTAATTTGTTATTTGAAGCTGAATATGAAAACAAAAAACTTTCAATAAGTAAACAAAAATTTGATGAAATAATTAAACCTGTAGTTGATATAACAATTGCATCCTGCGCAGCAGCATTGAAAGATGCTAGTTTGAAAAAGGCAGACTTTGATGAAATTGTAATGGTTGGAGGAAGTACCCGTGTGCCGCTGGTAAAAAAAATGGTAAGCGATTTTTTTGGAAAAAAATTAAACGATTCTGTAGACCCGGATGAAGTGGTTGCATTAGGCGCAGCCATACAAGCCGATATACTGGCAGGCAACACAACTGATTTGTTGTTGCTGGATGTAACACCGCTTTCGCTGGGATTAGAAACCATGGGCGGACTGATGGATGTATTACTGCCCCGCAACTCAAAAATACCAACCAAAGCCAGCAGGCAATACACTACGTACAAAGACGGACAAAGCGGTATGAAGATAGCCGTGTACCAAGGCGAACGGGATATGGTAAAAGATAACCGCCGCCTGGCTGAGTTTAATTTAACCGGCATACCCGGCATGCCAGCTGGTATGCCCAAAGTAGAAATAAGTTTTTTAATAAATGCCGATGGTATATTGGTCGTAAATGCAAAAGAATTGCGCAGCGGTATTGAGCAAACGGTAGAAGTTAAACCTCAGTACGGTTTAACCGATGATGATGTAGAAAAAATGTTGCTCGACTCCATGGAGCATGCCCAGGAAGATATTGAAACCCGTGCTTTAACCGAGGCAAAAACAGAAGCTGAGCAGTTATTACAGACCACAGAAAAATTTTTACAAAAGAATTTTGAGCAACTAAGTAAAGAAGAAGTTACCGCTACATCGCTGGCTATGCAAGCACTGCAACTGGCCATGGATATGAACGACAAGAATCTGATACATACTAAAAATGAGGAACTAAACGATATATCGAGGCCCTATGCCGAGCGAATAATGGATGGCGCTATCAGCAAGGCCATGGCGGGTACTAAAATATAAAACCAAACCTCCACTTAAAATTTATACATGCTGACCGGTAAATTATTTTTTGAAAAAAAGATCATCCTTACCGGGTTGCTTTATTGTATTGCAGCTTTTACATTGCTGGGTATTCTTGGTATTCAAACGGGTGGCGAAGCCGAAAAATATATTGATAACGCCAACCGTATTTTACAAGGCAGAGACTTAAGGAACGGTTTCTTTGGATTGTTCTACGTTGTGTATTCAGCACTTGTGGCGCTGTTTGTTTGGCTGCATATTAACTTGGTTTTTGTAGGGGTAGTTCAAATCGTCGTATCGCTTGTTGCCGCCCTTTGCTTGTATAAACTTCTGTTGGGATTTTGGAATCAAAAAAATCTGGCTTTTATCTTCTTTGTAATCTACCTGCTTTGTTATCCAATTCAAAAATGGAATTTTTATTTGTACTCCGATGGACTGCATACCAGTTTGTTGGTCATTGGCATTTATATCTTTTACAGGCTGTTGCAAACTCCTAGTCGGACGTACTGGATTTCTTTTATTTTGATGCTGTTACTAGTAGTTTTTTCGAGACCAACAGGGGTGATATTTGCGATGACGGCTTTTTTTGTACTGCTGATTTGGCTGCACAAGCGTAAACAAAAGCTGCTGTTTTACAGCTTTGTTATTGCAGGAATTGCTGCAGTGTTAACATTACTCAATTCGCCTCTAACTGCTTTTGTAAATCCTGATTCGATTAAAAGGATGGAAGTGATTTGCCAGGTACCTGAAACAAATGCCGATACTGCTTACACGGAGTTTAACCGGGCTGGCCTGGTTAAAGCATTTACTGTAATAAAGGATGAAGTTGGCATTAGTAATTTTATTGAAACCGGCTTTAAAAAACTGGGTTATTTTTTTGGTATGTACCGCAGCTATTACAGTTGGCTGAATAACCTGCTGTTGCTATGTTTTACCCTGCTGTATCCGTTTATGCTCATTGGAGTTTTCAAAAAGCCTGCAAAGCCTTTTAATTATGGTTGGTTGTTTTCTATACTCTATATTTTGCTGTCGGCTACCGCCATATTTTTTACCTGCGATGATTGGGCCAACCGTTTTATAAGCCCGGTTTTTCCTTTTGTATTGATATTGGGGGCCGGGGGAGTGTTCAATCTAACTAATAAATTTTCTCGTCAACAATAATCTGCTTAATACCTGATGATGCTTTCTTTTTAAGAAAGTATGATTCATAATATTTAAAACTTAGGAAGATGATTAAATATGAAGTGGGCAAACACACCAGGATATTTACTATGTATATAGTTTGCTCAGATACAGGTACATTGAGAACCCCAAAAATTTTATTAACCAAGCCGAATCCAAATAAAAATAATGGCCAATGAATGATATATAATCCATAAGATATTTTACCTGTAAATCTTATAAACCTTAAGCTGGTTAAATAGTTCAACATTTTATTTTTCTTCACAAGTGTAAGAAGTAATAATCCTCCAAATAGTAAAGCTATTAGTGTATATCCAATGGTTGCTGTAAACGTATTTGTTTTTTCAACATCTCCGGTTAGCAGTATTTTGAGTGCCAGGATTATAGCACTTAATATAGATAACCATTTTATAATACTCTGAAAATTTCGTACCTGAACAATTTTATGATACATAAAATAAATAGCTGCACCAATTAGAAAAGTGTCTAATCTGAAAAATGAGTTGTAAAATAGGTTCATGTATTGGTCATCCGAAAATGAAAAAGCAACCCAAAGAATTCTGCAAACCAGTATTACAGCGAGTATTCCTAAAATAGCTTTAAATATGTTAGCTGTGTTTTTCTTCAATAAAAAGAGAAAGAGCGGAAATAATAAATAAATCTGTTCTTCAACGGCAACCGACCATAAATGCAACAAATGTGTTTTTACCTGAGTCAAGGTGGCTATATAAACCCAGTTTTGAATAAATAGAAAATAGTTCCACCAATGATTAGTATAAAAAGGATACTGATTTAAATTTTTAGAGCCGCTAAATAAGAACCAAGCAGTAAAGAAAATTATCAGAAAACCAACATAGAGTGGGACAATTCTTAAAAAACGATTTTTATAAAATTTCAATAATAATTTCTTGTCGTCAAGAAAAGGCACTAAACGTCCTGTAATAAGAAATCCAGACAGAACAAAGAAAAGGTCAACACCCGTCCAGCCAAAATTGAAAAGTAATATACCAGGGAAATAATGGTAGCAGATAACCATTAAAATAGCTATGCCCCTTAATCCATCCAGTTGTGGAATTCTCTGTTTAACTTCTAGTTTAGTTTCGGCAGGCAAAAATTATTTGTTTGCATTTGAATTCGTTTGTAGCATCCTCCCCACATACTTCCCAATCACATCCCATTCAATATTCACTTTATTACCAACCTTCAATTGCTGCATATTAGTATGTTCAAAAGTATAAGGAATGATGGCAACGGTAAAAGCTGTAGTGGTAATGTTAAAACAAGTAAGGCTGATGCCGTTAATGGTGATCGAGCCTTTTTCAATGATATTACTTGCAAATGCTTCTGGAAAACTAAAGCTAAACTCCCAGCTACCTTCTTTTTTAATAATGTTGTTGCAAACTGCCGTACAATCCACGTGCCCCTGTACAATATGCCCATCCAATCGGCCATTCATTTGAAGGCAGCGTTCCAGGTTAATTAAATCGCCTGTTTTCCAGTCACCTAAATTAGTTTTAAGTAGCGTTTCATCAATGGCGGTAACCCGGTGCATATTGTCTTTAATTTCTTCCACAGTTAGGCAAACGCCGTTGTGGCTCAGGCTTTGGTCAACTTTTAACTCGTTCCATAGAGGCGACTGCACCCAAAAACTTTTATTACTGCCCTTTTCAATGATATCTTTAATGGTGCCTGTATTTTCTATTATTCCGGTAAACATTCGTCAAATTTCGGATTTTGTTGTAAAGAATTTCATTTTTTAATTTTTTCGGCTATCTTTGCGCCCCTGTCTAACGATAAGGCAGGGAAAAATTCACCTAAAGGAGGTATATAATTTATGTTAATAATTGATTCTAAAGACTGCGAAAACATCGACAAAGCACTCAAAAAGTACAAAAAGAAATTTGAGAAAAGCAAAGTGCTGTTACAATTAAGAGAAAGACAGGCTTTCATTAAGCCATCTATCCGTCGCAGGAAAGAAGTACTGAAAGCCATTTACAAAGAGCAGGTTTCTGCAGGTAAGTACGACTAAGATATTTAAATCAGCAATATAGTTAACTGATACCTAGTTTTTATAACTTTAGGTATCAGTTTTTTTATGCCCCCAACCGCCGAACATACCGTACAACATTTTCTGGATTATCTTACATTTCAAAAAAGATATTCACAGCATACAGTTGTTTCCTACCAGAACGACCTCAAATCATTTTTCGGCTTTTTGCATGCGCAGTTTGGCGAAATATCGTTGGCCGAAATTAAGCCCACATTTGTAAGATCCTGGCTGGCGCAGCTTAAACAGGAAGGGATGGAGTCGAAATCCATTAACCGCAAAATATCGGCCCTTAAATCATTTTTTAAATACCAGCTGCGGCAGCAAACCATTACAGTAAGCCCCATGGCTACCATTATTTCGCCCAAGGTAAATAAGCGACTACCGCAGTTTGTTGATAAAAAAGATATTGAAACCCTGCTGCAATATGTTGAATTTACCAACGACTGGGATGGCAAAACCCAAAAGCTGCTGATTGAGTTATTGTACAATACCGGCATGCGCCAGGCCGAATTGGCAGGGTTAAAAGAAATCTATATTTCAAAAAGCAACGGTACCATAAAGGTTTTAGGAAAAGGTAACAAGGAGCGTATTATTCCAGTAAGCAATCAGTTGATGAGCCAGATGATGGATTATATGGCCGAAAAAAAGAAAATATTTGAAGTGGTTGATACCACGTTTTTGTTGGTAACCAGCAGTGGTAAAAAAATGTATCCCAGGTATATTTATAATGCAGTAAACAAGTATTTAAGCCTGGTTACAACCATCGAAAAGAAGAGTCCGCACGTACTGCGCCATTCCTTTGCTACACATTTAATGAACGGCGGCGCCGATTTAAATGCCGTAAAAGAGCTGCTGGGCCACAGCAGCTTGGCCGCTACTCAAATATATACCCACAACACCATAGAGAAGTTAAAGGATATTCATAAAAAGGCGCATCCCAAAGCCTAACTAATTAAATGATTAATAATGCAGTAATATTTTCCAACTTTTGTGCGTTATATTTTTAGAAAATTATTACCAATTAGTTTTTTGTAAACTAAGGTTAATATCTTAACTTCATTTTACAATAAAACCTATAAAACCTTCTTCTCAATAATTGCCTATGACTTGATATTTTTACCCAAATTATTTCTTTCATTTTTCACCCCCCGATAACTATCGGGATTAAATCAGAAGTTATGAACGTAAACATTCAAACAGTGCACTTTGATGCAGATTCCAAATTAGTAACCTATATCGAAAAGAAAATTTCTAAGTTATCGCAGTTTCACGACCGAATTACCAAAGTTGATGTGTATTTAAAACTTGACAATGTTGTACACAATATCAAAGACAAAGTGGCTGAGATAAAGGTGCTTATTCCACAATACGAGTTTTTTGTAAAGCAGTCGTCAAAATCATTTGAAGAAAGTTTTGATTCAGCAATGGATGCTGTTATCACCCAAATTAAAAGACAAAAAGAGAAACAGGCGGCTTAAAAAAACGCCTTAAATATTAAGTCCTCCGGCCGTCCGGAGGACTTTTTTTATTCCTTTATTCACATTTTGGCAAATCTGGCTAAAAAAAATCATTTCAAAGTTTTGCTATTAATCATTTTCACTTACCTTTGCCTTCCCAAAAAAAAGGGTAGCAGATTATTGCCTATTTTTTTTGAAAATCAGTTCTTTACAGTAATGCCGAAATAGCTTAGTTGGCAGAGCATCCCGATTGATATCGGGAAGGTCGCTGGTTTAAGCAGGAAGCAGGAACTTAAAAAATGCCGAAATAGCTCAGTTGGTAGAGCAACTGATTTGTAATCAGTAGGTCGCTGGTTCGACTCCAGTTTTCGGCTCGGTTAATTTGAATTTAATCATTTTGATAAATAGTTCAAATTCGGTATTTTATGGGCAGATGGCCGAGTGGTTAAAGGCGACAGACTGTAAATCTGTTCACGTAAGTGTACGTAGGTTCGAACCCTACTCTGCCCACAATACAATTTGCTAATTAACCAATATGCTAATGTGCTAATTGAGAAGTTCTTTTAAATTTTGATGTGCCTTCATTAGCAAATTATCGAATTAGCTAATTAGCACATTGTACAAGCGGAAGTAGCTCATTTGGTAGAGCGATAGCCTTCCAAGCTATAGGTGGCCAGTTCGAGCCTGG
>JBKJPN010000182.1:0-14835 GCA_046595125.1 Ferruginibacter sp. | reverse complement strand
TTGCCTTTAAAATCATCAACCGATTGTTTAAACTCTTTCCGAACATCGCCCCAAATAACAGCAGTAAGTTTGTTATCGGGGAAAGCGGCTCCAATATTTAAAAGTGTAGGTTGATTTTTAGCATTTTCAAAATAGCGCAAATCTGCTACCAGTCCACAAACAGTAACACTGTCGCCGGTATGTTCACTTACTTCATCTAATTTAATATTGGTTTGACCAAAAGCCATCCCTGCTAAAAGCACAGACAATATAAAAACAGACATTTGCTTCATAGGAAATAAAATTTGACGCAAATGTAAATTAAAATACTGCAGTTTTAACAGGAATATCTCTCAGCAGCCAGGCATTGTTTAATCTTTTTTGTGCAGCAGCTGCGGCTGGTTTGTTATTTAAGGCTTTATAACAGGTTACCATTCCTGTTAATGCCCATCCATTATTGGGATTAATAACGAGGTCGGCGTTAAACACAGTCATAGCTTTGGTATAGTTACCTGATTCTATCAGCGCATTACCCAGGTATTGCCGGGCTGGCAACAGCCAGTCACGTGGTTCATTGTATATCAAATTGTCTTCGGCTGTTACAGCTTTTTCAAAATGCGAAATGGCAGTTTTAAAATCCTTTTGTTCTTCTGCTATTACTCCTTCTAAAATACATCTTGCAATTACAGCACAATCATATGCTGCATTAAAAGGCGCCAAGGGTTCTTTTAAAGAAGGTTCTTTCATTTTTGTCGTCATCAGTTCCAATTCTTTACTGGCTGATGAAATATTCCCCATTCTGGCAAAAGCAATTCCTCTACCAAAATGTTGTAGTACCGGCGTGAAAGTAAGCGAGTCAACAACCGGTTCGTTTAAGATATCATGCCATTTACCAAACCTTATTTGGGTAAATAATGGAGATTGATGAACATACTGTACATAATTTCCCAGTGATCCGGGTAGGGACAAGTAAAAGCCTGGAATCTTTTGCTGTACATCAACAGATGCCGCCATGGCTATTTTGTAATTGCCAGCCATTTGTGCACAGTTTAGTTTCATATGTACATTATGTAGGTCGTACAACATACTATTTTCTGCTGTAGGAGGAAAATAACCTAAGTATTTATTATAGCCAGTAACCGCGTCATCATTTAAAGTAATGCCTTTTGCATAGTTACCGGTTCGGATATAAACATGCGAGGGCATGTGCGTAAGATGCGATACATAAGGCATTGCCGAGGCTAAAAAGTCTGCACTTTTCAACGCATCTTGGGGTTTAGCAGAAGCTTCTACCGCATGTATTAAATAATGATTAGCACCTGGTTGTTTTGGATTTATTGATAGACTATATTGTAGAACTGACACGATTTCTGGAGTCCAGGCCTTGGGTGAAAAGTCATGATTATATAAATCCCATGGGTGTAACAGCATCAGGGCATCTGCATATAATGTGCTAACATTTTCATCTGCCTTAAATTTTGTAAAAGCCTTGCTCATAGCATCTTTGTACAGTACATTCAGTTTGCTTTGATTGGCTGCTGTGTCGGCGCTGTATCTAACAGCCATTGCTTCAATCAATGATTGTTCTACGGCTGTTCCCTTGTTTTTTAATTCATTTGATTTGGCAGCTGAAGAAAACGCTTCCGAAGGACGGTTGTATTCAAAATCGTTGATATTGGGGCCAAACGCAAGCGCTTTTCCCCACCAGGCCATGGCACAGTTGGGGTCAAATCTGGTAGCTTTATCAAAGGATGCCCTAGATTCTATAATGTGAAAAGCATAATACATATTAATACCCTGATTAAAGAATATTTGTGCACTATCGGATGTTGTTGAAATTTTCCAGCTGTAATTTCCCCAACCAGTTAACAACGGAATTTCATCATCGGCAGATGGAACATACAGCGGTGAACAGCGTATGCTGAATTTTTTCTTTGCTGTAACAATTTCTAATGCAGTGAGTGAGTTAGCAGGGTGAATTACGGAACGAAATGCAGCCGCTGTTAAAAAAGCTGCCGCGGCAACTAAGATCAAATAAATAAATTTCATAAAACAAGGTTTATTTAATTTTATCAATTTTGATTTAGTAAAATACAAAGTATTTTGGGGACTTAGGTGAATATTTTTAGACCTCATTTTTCTGCAAGAGGAGCGTACTCATGCACCGTTCATCATTTACGTTAACAGTTTTTAACGGCTCTATTAAATGAAGGTTGTTTAGCTGCATCAGTTCTTCCAATAACGGTCGGGTTAAAAGAAATCTTTTGGTGCCATCGGGGATAAAGAAGATTCCTTCGCCAATAAGTTTAATGTTGGCTTCTATTCCAATGTCTGATGTCATGCGAATAAATAAACTGCCGCCGGGTTTTAGTATCCTTACTATTTCTTTAATTATATGGTGGAACTGGCTTGTACTATTTGCAAAATGCAATACAGCGCTACAGATGATATGATTAAAACAGGAATCGGGGAAGGGGATAAATTCCAAATCTGAAACAACAAAGGTTTCTTCTGGGTGGTTGTTATATTTTTCCTGTAGCTGACTGATAGCTAGATGGTTTTTGTCGATGCCAAAAATGGCAATATTGTTTTGTAAAAACCAGTGCATATTTCTGCCATCTCCGCAACCGGCATCCAGTATAGTATCAGTTAGTTTGTACCTGTCCTTCATGATCTGATCAATCAGGTAGATATCTGTATATCCCAACAATTCATGTATGGAATCAAAATACTTCAGCAAACAAATTACAGGTTATTTTACAACAATGAATGTAATAGCAGTATTAGTGGCTCTGCATCTTATCAACCATTTTATCCAGTGCCTTCTTTAATTTTTCCGCCGCGTCGGCTACTGCCAATTCATAATTTGCTGCATAGGCCGTAACGGCAATTGGGTCTTTCCCTTTAACACGGGCTTCCAACAGGCATTTCTTATCATCCTGTCCGGGTTTACCGCCGTTCTCATCCGATAGATGCACTTCAAGGCGGGTAATAAATTCATCAAAACGGTTTAGTTCGATATTAAGCATTTCGTCTAATTTATCACGAAAGCTTTCATGTACGGTTAAATTATTGTCGGCGTTAAATTGAATGGTCATAAGTATTATTTGTTTGCTGTAAAGTTAAGGGTTAACGATTAAAAGAAGCAGCCTTTGTTCAAAGGCTGCCTTTACAAAATATTTTCAAACAGATCAATGCAGCATAATAGTGGTGCCGGGTATGGTACGTAACATATTATCCGGACCAATTACTTTTACATTGTCGAAAATTACGATTGAGCCGGGTGCACATCGATCCATATATTTTTTAATTGGCTTTAAATTTTTGCTGTTGATGGTGCCAGTTTCAACGGTTCTAAAATTGGTGCCCGAAAAATACACAGTAGCACTTACCAGTTCAAAGTTTACATCAAATTCAAAATCTTTTAACTCAACACGACAGAAATCCTGGGCACGGAAAGTAACCGCTGTCATCTTTTCGGTGCTAGGCTCGGGTTGCAGGTTAAGGGTATTGGTGCTATTTATTTTGCTGGCAATGTTTGTACTGTTAACAAAACTAGTTAAGGGTAAAATACTAATGCTTAAAGCAAGGAACAGGGTGGCTTGTTTCATTGTATAAAGTTTTAGGTTAGGTGATTAATACTTAAAGCTAATACTTGAAAAGTGAAGAAATTGTTAGAATTAGGATTGGGAGAAATTGCTATTGGAAAGCTGATAGCTAAATCCTAGCAGGATATTTGCTGGAGCAGTATTCGGTTTATTGATGTAACTTAAACAAATGAATATGAAAAGATTTTTTTTGATGGTTGCGATTGTTTTCAGCAGCGTAGCAGTGTTTAGCCAGTTAAAAACAACAAAGATTTGTCCGCCTTTTGAGGTAGATATTTTAGCCGGTACAGTAAATGATTTGTTTCCTAAATCTGCTATTGCCGAAATTCAGGAAGCGCTTCCTTGTTACTCAGACCTAAGAATAAAAGATACCGATTCAGCCTGTGGCGGTGTTTTTTACATGGATCGGGATATTAGTTTTTATACCGACAGGCGGTATGTAGAAATTGGTGAAAAATTCAAAGGAAAAATTACTCCGGCATTAATGGGTGCAAGCCGTGCAAGTCTGTTTGGTATTTTGGGGCATCCCAAAATAAAAGATATTAACTGGGATGCATTTCAAATGGGGTACGGCACGCTAGTGCTTTATTATAACAAAGCGGGGAAAATAAATAAAATTCAAATTGCCAACCGTAGTGCCGATGCATTAAAACTTTGTGACTAATTTTTTTCAAGAAACTTACTCCGCCTGTCTCTTTTGCTGAAGAATACGGTCTTCAGACTGTTGAAATAAAGGATGGGTGTGTAGGTAAAATTTATGTTGAGTTTTATATTCGCAGATTTTTCTTCGTAGGAAGATAAAAGGGTAATGACGAGTACAATAGTTGAACGCAGCATGCCTCAATTAATTTAATCGGCGCTTATTAATCAAACAGAATCTATTTCTTTTCAAAATAAATAGTGGCTAGTATGCCGGCGGATTTAATAAAAGCTCCTTCAGTATTAAGCATATTTTATACTGGCACTTTACATGTTGTTGTTACGAACGAGGAATATGACTTTGTAACCGGCTATACTTTGTAATATCTGATAGCGTTTGTTCGTGTGGCAACAGATGCTATTAGTTTTTCTTTGTTTGTTAAAGGAAGCAAATGGGCATTCAGGTACTTTACCTTGCAAACCATCATGCCCAAAGTTCTGCCAAATGCAAAAATTAAAATAAGCCGGTATGCTTCCATCAATACAATAACAAAAATATACCTGCTTACAGTTGATGACTCCATTATTTTGAATAGTATTTCTCTCGGTAAGATTTTATACATTATCAATACCAATAGAATGCTGGCTACAATATCTACTGCAGTAGCCAAGAATTTTTGAAATCGGTTTGCCTCAATTTCATGGCTTACGATATCTGTAAGTATGCTGTCTTTTTCTTCCATGAGATGAAATTAGGAACTAAAGTTGAAAGTTAATGATGCATCGCCAAGGTTGGAGAATAAGTAACCGTGGAACTGATTACTAAATAAACAATCCCCATTCGTCATCGCAATCGTCTTTTTTAAAACTGGCTACCCAAGCTTTAAACAAGTCTTTAAATTTATCAATTTCACTCCTGATGATACTGATATGTTGTGCCTCCATGCTTTCGTTAATTAAAAAATGATTGGTTGATATTTTAATGTACTGTGCATTTTTACGGATGATAGCAGCATTTTCCATACGGATAATATACAAGCCACCCGCTTCTGAGCTTCTTATTTTTACGGCTACTTCATATGCATCGCCTAGCAGGCGGCCCATATGGTCTTCCAGCATTTCTTGGCTCAGTAAATCATCTGCTGTTTTGGGTTCTTTTAAACTGTCGAATGCAGCTTTCAAAACAGTCACCACAGTATTCCATTGTTGGTACATGGCCTTACAGGCATCACGGGTGGGGTTGGGTTTCCAGCCTTCACCATCATCGTTGTCATCATTAAAGTCATCTTCCCATGGCGGGAGTTCGTTAAGGTCTTCTGTTTGCATAACATAAATATAAGCCTTTAATGTCTTTTCTGTCATATGGGGCAGCCGTTGGCTTCTGTGTTTTAGTTATTGAACCCGCCGAATCAAAACCTGTGAATTATACAACAATTTTTTAGGGTTATGTAAGTTAGCAAACATTAAAAGTATTCATCTTTACTAGGAAGAAACAAGAATCCGGCGAGTGAGGTATTTAAGCATATGCAGCCCATATTTTGCTTGCAGCAACTCATCCATAAAAAATAAATTTAAACATATGTCAGTAAATCTTTTAGAGCTAGTTCAGGTAAAAATGGGTTATCCCCCGTTACATAAAATTGACCCAAGTACGCAGGAACTGATTATGCCCGATGGTACTTCAGATGAGCAGCATTTTAGCCAGGCCGCCATAACATCGGTATTAACGGGGTTGTACGTGTTTAGCCGAACGGACGAAAACGCTGAAAAAATGCTTCATCAGGCCGACGCTGCCGCATGGGTAAATACTATTTTTACCGACACTGCAAATGAAGTTGTTGAAAAAGTAGTCGCCTATTCTTCTTCTACCAAAGAAAATGCGTCAACAAAAATGAACAGCATTGCAAACAGTGCGGTTGAAATTATGAAGGAAAACCTGTCCGACATAGCAACAGCACATGATGTAAAAGAGTTTTTTACTGCACAGCGAAACGATATTTTGTCTTATTTGCCGCCTGCCTTGCATATGGGTGTGCTGCTACAAGACAATACACTGGACGACCAGATTCATAAAATGGAAGGACCTATATCGAGTTTAATGCATGCTATTGGCGGCAGTTTTTCTGATGGAGAAGTTAAAGATGAAGCAGCAGACTAAGTTGATTCGAAAGTGAAATTGCAGACTAAAGCAGCTGAAATATTTAATAAAAAAGATCTTTAACCAAAAAAAATGAAATGAAAAAGACACAACTAGTTAAACAATTTTATGCTGTATGTATCAGCTTGCTTTTTGCGGTTCTTGCCTTTTGCCAGGAAAAAAAAATAGAGGTAGATATCAATGTAAATAAAGATACCCAGCAATGGTATATGCAGCCCTGGGTTTGGGTTGTTGGCGGTGCTGTGTTTATTTTGTTGTTTGTGGCCTTAATAAGAGGCAACAGCAAAAAAGACTAAATAAAAAATTAAACGGAAAACTTCTCGTTTGAGCTTCGAAAAGCAGTGAAAAACGAGGAGTTTGTTAGTACTAGTTTTCTGCTGATTATTTTGGCAGTACGTGTCGTTAGTGAAAACATGCGAAACTCTGATACGTCGTTGGTTGATGCCCAAGTGTCGGCAATAAACCAACCCACGGCGGCAAAGGGTTGGCTGTTTTATTTTGTAACAGTATTAAACAGTATCTGCCGTGGCCGACCTTGTTTATTTACCACCCTGTCTATCTGCCAGTGGGCCTCTCTGGTTATGTTAACGAAATGCACCTTATCTTTAAAAAAACATGCACATTTTGTTTAAGCCATTATTGATTACTGCAGTTAGTTATTTTTTATGTGCAACTATTTGCATGGCTCAAAAAAAAGGCATGCTACCTTTAACCGGTATTCAATTTTATAACGAGGGAATATGGTCTAATACAATTGCAGTTAAAATAAGCGGAGAGCAGGTTTACGGAGGCAGGATACCAGTAAGCAGGGAAATCGAAATAAGTCTTTTGCAACCCACAGGTTTTATTGCCGACAAGAAAAAAAATGTTTTTATTGGTGCTGAGTATTCCTTGGTATCTTCAAAAGGAGAGGTGCTGAGGCATATCCCCAATCTTTTATTTCAAAATGAAACCAAAGGTTTTACACCCAAAGAATTAAAAGAAATAAGTTTGAAATTTGGTATTGCCGAAGGGGTTTTACAACCCAATTCCAAAGCAACTGTTAAGCTACGGATATTTGACCTGAAAGGTAAAAAACAATTAAGACTTGATTATCCAATCAGTATTTCGTATCCCAAAGAAATAATCTATCTCACCAAATCGGTGCAGACAATTAAATCGCCACCTGGTACTGTCTTTATGGTTGCCGGCGTTAAAGCGAAGAGCCTGGCTTTTTCGATTGATACAGCGGTGAAAACTGAGCCCAAGATGGCCTACCTAAACATCGATATTTCGAAAATTGACGGCACAGATGTAATAAGCATGATGCAAGGCAAGGATTATTTTTGGGTGTATGATACGGCGTAT
Organism: Ferruginibacter sp.; assembly: GCA_046595125.1. Taxonomy (GTDB): domain Bacteria; phylum Bacteroidota; class Bacteroidia; order Chitinophagales; family Chitinophagaceae; genus Ferruginibacter. The sequence continues at coordinate 7,104 of JBKJPN010000182.1, read as the reverse complement.
AATGAAATAAAAATAAAAGAAACGCTTTTAAAAAAAGTTGGCGGCGCCATGGAGGGCGGTAATGTTACTTGTACGGTTAAAATACCCTTTCGTTTAAAAACCTATACTGCTAAAGGTTATACTATACGCTACCGATGGGAAAGTGCAGATAAACTGCAGGTGATGGATATTGTTGTTGTAAACTAACCAGTGGCGAAAAGTGGAAAGCATACTTTAAATTTTTTACGATTGATTATTTGAGCACTATGTGTTATTAGTAGAAATATACCATACACTGATATGCACTGGTCAGTGCCGATAACTATCGGAACTATCGACAGGAATAAACCCAACCATAGGGGTAAAAAAATGTAATGCATGGTTTAGGCAACGTGTAGTTGCTTTTCTATTTCTACATAGAACCAATTGTATTTATACAGAAATACACGCCATGTGTATAAATATTTTATTTACTCTTGATTAATAATAGTTTCTTACTGCTTCAAAAAACTAATATTATGAAAAAAGCCATCGTCCTTACGCCTAAGGTGTGCATGCTGTTAATGGTTTTAATGCTTACTTTGTCAGCTTCGGCACAAGTAATCATCACATCAACAGCAACTACCTACACACAGAATTTTAATACCCTGAAAGCAACTTCGGGAACATCCTCAACAGTACCAACTGGTTGGACGTTTTTGGAAACAGGTACCAATGCAAATACAACCTACACAACCAATGCAGGAGCAAGTAGTACCGGAGATACCTACAGTTATGGAACCGGAACTAATACAGAAAGAGCGTTTGGAACATTGCGTTCTGGCTCATTGGTGTCTACTTTAGGGGTGCAGATTAAAAACAGTACCGGGCAAACGATTACTTCCATAACGCTTTCGTACACAGGCGAGCAATGGCGTTGCGGAGCCACCGGACGAACAGACCAGCTGGATTTTCAATATAGCTTAACCGCCACCAGTCTTAGTACCGGCACTTGGGTTGATAATAATACGCTGGATTTTATTTCACCATCTACATCTACCGTAGGAGCATTGGATGGAAATGCTGCTGCAAACAGATCTATAAAATCAACAGTAATTACTGGTGTTAGCATTCCTGCTAATGGTATTTTTTGGTTAAGGTGGAATGATGCCGATGCAAGTGGCGCCGACGATGGATTGTCTATCGATGATTTTTCGGTGCAATTAAATGCTGGTGATCTAACGCCTCCTGCCATTGCTTCTTTGAATCCGCTTAATGGTTCAACGGGTGTTGCCTTAAACGGTAATCTTGTTATCAATTTTAATGAGAACATTCAAAAAGGTACCACAGGAAATATTGTAGTTAAGAGAACAAGCGATGGCAGCATCATCAACACTACTGCTGTAACATCGGCTTCTGTAACTGTTAGTGGAGTGGCAGCTTCCATTCCTTTTAGTGGCCTTGCTTATTCAACTGCTTATTATGTGGAGATAACAGCCGGTGCCTTTAAAGATTTGGCAGGTAACAGTTTTGCAGGTATTACCGGTTCCGCCACTTGGTCGTTTACCACGGCCGCACAACCGGCAGCAACTGTATCAGTAATTCCTGCATCGCTTGATTATGGATTTGTAGCTGCTGGCTCTGTATCGGCTAACCAGAGCTTTACTTATACAACTTCTAATTTAACTGCAGCATTAGTACTTACTTCTCCTGCCGGATTTGAAATTTCAAAAGATGGCATTGCGTTTTCTGCCTCGCTAAATTATACCCTGGCCGAAGCGCAGTTCGGGCAAACAGTTTATGCAAGGTTTATACCATCAACTGTAAATACCAATTACAGCGCACTAATCAATTTCAGTAGTACGGGTTTAAATGATAATAAAGAACAGCTTTCGGGCAACTCGAATGTAAGCCCGCCACCCGGACCTCTCAATTTTTACTATGGTAATTTACATGCACACAGCAGCTATTCCGATGGTAATAAAGACACACCAACATTAATACCCGCTGATGATTATGCGTTTGCGAAAAATTCTTTGTGTTTCGATTTTCTTGGCCTTAGCGAACATAACCATATTGCGGCGGGTATGCACCTGGCCGACTGGCAACCCGGCCGTACACAGGCAGCCGCAGCAACTACTTCTAACTTTGTAGGCATGTATGGCATGGAGTGGGGCGTTATCAGCGGCGGCGGACACGTGATCGTTTACGGCGTAGATTCGCTGATAGGATGGGACCCCGGTGAATACCAGATTTATGTACCTAAAAGTGTATACACGGGTGCAGGTGGTTTATTTGATATTATTAATCGCCACGGCGCAAATGCATTTGCAACACTTGCACACCCCAATTCAACAGATTATAATAATGTGCTGAACGGCAGTTTTGATATAGCGGCCGACGATGCCATTGTTGGTACTGCAGTTGAAAGCGGTCCGGCCTTTTCTACCAATATTACTTATTCGGATCCGGGTACATCTTTCTCATACTTGAGTTACTATAAAAATATGCTGTCGAAAGGTTATCACCTTGGCCCAACTATGGACCATGACAATCATAACTTTACTTTTGGCCGTACCACTAAGTCGAGACTGGTCGTAATGGCACCTACATTATCCGAAAGCAGTTTGCTTGATGGTATGCGTAAGATGCGTTTTTATGCATCGCAGGATTGTGCTGCCAAAATAACTTTTACCGTAAACAATGAGGCCATGGGCAGCATTATTACTCAGGCAGGAGCGCCTAATATCAGTTTTGGAAGCATTACCTCAAACCCGGTAACATCTGTAACGGTAATGTTTGGAGTGCCGGGCAGCAGTGTAGTGGCAACAACCCTTACCAGCAGTACCAACGGCTCTTTTAGTTATATCGATAACGGATTAGCCAACCTGAGCCAGCGTTATTATTATCTAGATATTGTTGAAAGCGATGGCTCACGTATTGTAACATCGCCCATCTGGTACAGTCGCAACGATGCAGCGTTCTACAGCAATAACAGTATCACATCATTCTTTACGATAAATGAAGAGAACCGTGTAGTTTTAAAATGGACTACCGAAAATGAAGAAAAGAATCAGGTTTTTGATATAGAGCGTTCAGACAACGAAGGCAGATCGTACATTACTATTGGCAGTGTAAATGGAAAGGGTGCAGCCGATGATATTGCCAATTACGGCATCTCTGATATGCAGCCTTTGGCTGGCGTTGCATACTACCGCTTGCTGCAAAAAGACAAACAAGGCAAGGTAAGTTTTACCGATATTAAAGTGGTTGACCGCAGTAATATACCGGTTTCATATTTTACTCTATATCCAAACCCGGTGCACGGTATCTTAAATGTAAAAGTAAGTGCGGTATCGGCACAGCAAAGCAGTATCGAAATACAGGAAATTAATGGAAGGGTGATGGTTGTAAGACCTGTTAACCTTGCTGCCGGCGAGCAAAATCTGCAAGTAGATATGAGCAGACTACAAAAAGGAACATATATTTTAAAGATGACACTAGGCGGTAAAACAACATCCCGCATGGTGAATAAATTTTAAAGTTGACTAGTACTTAATAAGCCCCCGATTCATCGGGGGCTTATTAAATTAAGGCGCATTATTTCCCACATGGCTCGCTAACACCGATTGCTGAATATCTGTGGTAATTGAAGACAATAGATGTTCTAATCTCCTTTCAAAATACCTGCTTTACTTTAATTCAGTAACTTAACCTTCAAAAGCCTTTTATATGAAATATTTTTTTCCCTTGCTGCTTATTATTATGCCTGCTTTGGCTGTTGCGCAGGATACGCTCACTAAACGGGATATCCCGGCCGCCGAACGGGTATTAGGTCTGCAGTTTACGAATGCCGAAAGAGATTCATTATTTGATAATGTTAAAGACAATCAGCATGAATACGGAAAAATGCGCCAATTTAAACTGGATAACAGTGTGCCATTAAGCACCTGGCAAAGTCCGGTTTTGCCGGGTATGCGGTTCAATCATAAACAAAACCCGGTTAACTGGAACATAACAGGCAACGTTGTTGTACCAATCAATACAAACGACCTGGCTTTTTATTCCATATTGCAATTAGCATCGCTTATAAAAAATAAAAAAATAAGTTCGGTGCAACTCACTAAGTTCTTTATTGAACGGCTGAAAAAATACGGCGACACTTTGCAATGTGTTATTTCGCTTACCGAAGATATTGCCATGCAAGAAGCCATGCAGGCCGATGCCGAAATAGCTGCCGGTAAATACCGTGGTCCGCTGCATGGTATTCCTTATGGATTAAAAGACCTGTTTGCAGTAAAAGGAACAAAAACCACCTGGGGCGCAGCACCTTTTAAAGACCAGGTGATTGATGAAGATGCTTTTGTTTATAAACAATTGAAACAGGCAGGCGCCGTTTTGGTAGTCAAATTTACGCTGGGGGCTTTAGCCATGGGTGATTATTGGTATGGCGGCAGAACAAGAAATCCCTGGAATTTAAAAAGGGGTTCTAGTGGCTCCTCGGCTGGTTCCGCGGCGGCTACGGTTGCCGGTCTGGTTCCCTTTGCCATCGGTACCGAAACCTTGGGCTCCATCATCTCTCCATCCAATGAATGTGGCGCCAGCAGTTTGCGACCTACATTCGGGAGTATCAGCCGTACAGGAGCCATGGCACTCAGTTACAGCCTTGATAAAGTGGGACCCATTTGTCGTAGCGCCGAAGATGCAGCTGTGGTTTTTAATTACCTGCATGGAACAGATGCTGTTGATCAATGTGCCGTAAACATGCCTTTCAATTATACGGGCAAAGCCAATCTTTCAAAAATGAAAATTGCCTACGCAAAGAATTATTTTAACAGGGGAGATACCCTTGGCAATGAACTAAAGGTGCTGGATGTGTACCGCAAACTGGGAGCTACATTAATACCTGTTGATTTTCCTGATTCAACTGTTTATAATTTTGATATTGTAGGAATTATTATTAGCGCCGAATGTGCTGCCCAGTTTGATGAATTTACCCGAAGCAATATGGATGATATGCTTACTAGACAGGGTAAGGGCGCCTGGCCAAACCAGTTTCGTACAGCACGTTTTATTCCGGCTGTGGAATATATAAATGCATACCGACACCGGTACCTGTTGATGCAGCGGGTAAATGAAGTAATCAAAAATTATGATGTCTTTATTTGTCCTACTTACGGCGGTAACCAGTTATCCATAACCAACCTTACTGGTCATCCGGCAGTCATTTTCCCAACAGGAATAAATAAACGGGGCATGCCCTCTAGCATAACCCTTATTGGCAAACTGTATGATGAGGCCACGCTGCTGGCTGTTGCCAAGGCTTACCAGGATGCAACAGATTTTAATAAGCAGCACCCAGAGTTGTTTAAATAAAAATATCAATCGGTACAGGTAAGTTATTATAATGTAAGGTTTGACTTTTTTATTTTGTAAGAGTATTGGTGGGCACAGACCTGCCTGCCGGCAGGCAAGTACGCCATCGCTCGTTTACCGCCTTGTATATCCGCTAGCTCCTTGTGCCTGCCAGTGTATGGATTTTTATCTACAAACTGATAATCTTTAAAATTTATTTTGCTTAGCCTGTAATAATTTCCCCCTTCCTGCATCCAATAACTGTAAACGCAAAAAAATCGAAACACAGTTATGAAAAAAATCATTTTATTTTTAGCATGTAACCTCATTATGCAACTTAGTTTTAGCCAGGCTGCCTCAAGAGCTTTTACCGTGTCTGTAACCGGCAACGGACAGCCCATCATACTCATACCTGGCTTTAGTTGCAGTGGCGATGTTTGGAAGGAAACAGTAGCACATTTAAAAGACCGCTATGAATGCCATGTACTTACCATTGCAGGTTTTGCAGGCGTTGCACCTATCGACACGCCTATCTTAAAAACAGTTCGCAACGAAATCATCCAATATGTGCAGGCGAAAAAACTGTTTAAACCTATCATCATCGGTCATAGCATGGGTTCGTTTATGGGCTTATGGGTTAGTAGTACCGCACCACAATTGTTTGGTAAACTGGTTTGCGTAGATGGAATGCCTTTTCTTTCTGCACTATCCGACCCTAATGCGAACGCAGATTCCCTGAAGAAAAATCCCATGTACAATCCCGAAGCTGCCGTAAAGAATTTTGAAAGTCTGCCCGACAGCGGCTTTATTGATAACACAGCAAAAGCACTATTTTGGCAGGTAAACGATACCGCAAGAGCAAGGGAAATTGCTACATGGCAATATCGCAGCAATCGCCGTACATTGGGATTGGCGTTGATTGAGTTGGCAACCACGGACCTTCGGAAAGAAATTGCAAGTATTAGTTCACCCGTGCTGGTGCTAGGTAGTATTTACGAAACCAAAGAAAAAAGCTATGAGTTAATAGGGCAACAGTTTACACAATTGCCCAAGGCTGTTATTCATGTTGCAGACAGTAAACATTTTATTATGTATGATCAGCCCACCTGGTTTTATAATGAATTAGATCAATTTCTAAAATAAACACAGTAGTTAAAACACCAACAGTTTTATATTTGATACCAATCGTTTGTTACCATATGAATCAGCAAGAACAATTTACTGAGTTATACAATCAATATGCAACCGGCATTAAGAAACTATGCCTCGGATACACCGGCGATGAGGCGCTGGCCAAAGACCTGTTACAGGAGACATTTATTTCGGTTTGGAACAATATGAAAGATTTTAGGGCAGAAGCGAAATGGAGCACCTGGATATACCGCATAGCAGTGAACACTTGCCTGAGTTATTTAAGGAAAAAGAAACCAGCAACCATCGATATTGAGAACAGTGATTTTATACCGCCTGCCGACCCAGAAAGCAACATTGAGCAGGATGTGCAATTGTTATATAAAAGTATTAGTCGACTGGCGGAAACCGATCGCTTTATTATTTCATTGGTTTTGGAAGACAAGCCATATGATGAGATTGCAGTGATTTCCGGAATAACAGAAAATAATTTGAGGGTAAAGATCTTTCGTATTAAAAAACAACTAACAGAAATCTACAACAGTTATGCAAGACTTTGATTCATTAAAAAACATGTATCAGCAGCCCCTGTCATCAGGAACTGTAATGCCGGCAGATACCATTAATAAAACATCATTAAATACAAAAAGAAAAATGCAA
>JBKJPN010000113.1:0-9123 GCA_046595125.1 Ferruginibacter sp. | reverse complement strand
TGCCAAACGACGAAATCAATCCATTATTTGAAGCTACCATACAGGCAACGGAAGAAGCCATCATCAATGCGATGGTAGCTGCTGAAACCATGGAAGGTATTAATGGCAATAAAGCTTATGGCCTGCCGCACAAACTGGTGATAGATGTGCTGAAAAAATATAACAGAATAAAATGAAAAAATACGCACTCCTTTGTATAGCTTTTTCAATTTCAGCTTTGGTGAATGCCCAGAAGCCGCTAACAAAAAGCCAGGATGCGATACGGCAAACTGTTGTAAAAATGTTCGATGCATTATCCAACCGCGATTCTGTCAGCTTAAAGAATTATTGCACCGCAGATATTACATTATATGAATATGGCCAGTCATGGACAATAGATACCCTAATCCTGAAAGCCATTACGCAAAACCAGGCGGCAGATTTTAAACGTACCAACACTTTTGATTTCGTCAATACCATTGTAGACAAAACTACCGCATGGGTTACCTATCGTCTTGAATCAGCAATAACCAGGGATGGCAAACAGGTAACTATAAATTGGCTGGAAACAGTAATTTTAGATAAAGAAAGAAAACTGTGGAAGGTAAAACATCTGCATTCAACACGTATCAAATGAAGTTAAAAGCCTACAGCAATACGTTTCAAAATATAATCAGCATAAAGGTTATGAAAAAAATACTACTCTCTCTCCTCATCGTTTGCCTTTTAGCAACTCCTGCTTTTTCACAAAAGCTGAACGTTGATTCAATACTGCAAAAAATTGCTGTTGAAAGTGAAGATGACAAAAAAGTAGATTTAATCATTAGTATTTGGAATACGGGACTTGACAGAGATCCTTATCTCCTAATCCAAACCGGACAGGCATTGCTTACACGGGCCCAGGAAAACAAAGACATTATAATGGAAGCATCGGCATATTGTTTTTTAGGTACAGGCTATCGTATTAGTGGAAACCCGATAAGGGCACTGCAAGTGCAGCAAAAAGGATTGGTACTGGCAGAAAAAGCAGGTAACTTTTCTATACTTGCGATGATAAAAAATCAAATGGCACATACCTATCGTGACCGTGAGGAATGGGAAAATGCATTTAAGATATATTCTGAAGCTTCAGTTGATGCTGCCAAAGGGAAAAGCGAAATCATAAAAATATGGCCCGTGATGAATATGGGTGTTTGTTATCTGAACTTGAACAAACTGGATTCTGCTTTGTCGTTTTTACAAAGAGCCTATGAAGCAAGCATACAAATCAATAAAGTGGATGTTGCCTATGTACTCTGGAATTTAGGCAGCGTACATAGCAAAATGGGAAATGCCTCTTTGGCTGTTAGCTATTTTAATATGGCTGTTCAGGAAGCAGGAAATGTCAAAAAAACAAGGCAATTAAGTTTTGCCTATACGGGACTGGCAGAACATTTTCAAAAAATGAAACAACTTGACAGCTCTATATTTTATGCCAAAAAAGGGTTGGATGTTATACAACATACTCCTTTCTTTTTTATGAGTGTAAAACCTGCAAAAATGCTTACCGAAATGTATGAAAAAAGCAATTGCGACAGTACACTGAAATATGCTAACATTTATAAAATAGCAAATGATTCAGTGGCCAGCAATAAAATAAATCAGCAAATACAGCTAATGACTTTTGACGAAGATCTGCGGCAACTGGAACTGGCAGCAGAAAAAATTAAGGTTAATGATGAACGCAAACAAAACATCCAATATGCTTTAATTGCATTCGGCATCATTAGCTTCATCATTATTTTTTTATTACTAAGCCGAAGTTTTATTACCAATACAAAAATGATTGAGTTTTTGGGCGTAATTGCTTTACTGATTGTTTTTGAATTCCTCAACCTGTTGTTACATCCCTTTTTAGAAAGAGTTACACACCACTCGCCGGTGCTGATGTTACTGGCATTGGTTTGCATTGCTGCATTGCTGGTACCATTGCATCATCGACTGGAAAAATGGGCAACTGCCAAACTGGTGGAGAAGAATAAACTTATACGATTGGCAGCCGCAAAGAAGACAATTGAAAAATTAGAAGCCGATACGGATTAAAATTATATAAGGACAAATGGAAATACTATCCTAAATTAGTAACTCAAACCAACGATGATTAATGGCTAGCAGAAAGTACAAGGCAGACAAAGTTGACTGGAAACATGTATTAAACATTAAAAACTTTATTTACCTTCTTGCGGGCAGCAGTCTGGCGGTTTTAGCTATGAAAGGTTTTATGATACCCAATAAATTCCTCGATGGCGGAGTTACTGGTGTTTCAATTTTACTCCACGAAATTTTTCATATCAATATCAGTTTTTTAGTTATAGCCCTAAACCTTGGGTTTGTGTACCTGGGCTATAGGAACATCGGAAAAACATTTGCTGTTCAAACAATCATCGCCGTAATTATTCTAGCATTCGGTTTATTTTTTGTTGACATCAATCCAATTACCAAGGATAAGTTATTGATCGCCATATTTGGTGGTATATTAATGGGCTCTGGTGTTGGCCTGGTTATAAGAGGCGGCGGTGTTATTGACGGTGCCGAAGTAATAGCTGTTTTTACCCGCCGAAAAGTTGGATTTTCAAACAGCGAAATCATCATGCTCATCAATAGTGTAATCTTTGCTGTTGCGGCATTGCAGTTTGGAATTGAAACGGCTATGTATTCCATCATCACTTATTTTACAGCAACTAGGGCCACTAACTATGTGGTTGATGGTATTGAAGAATTTACCGCCATGAATATTGTGTCGGCAAAAGAAGATGATGTCAAAAATTTTTTGGTAAACGATCTCGGCAAAGGGATTACTGTTTATAAAGGCGAACGCGGCTACCTGCCAGATAGTTTTGAAACAAAAACAGATTGTGAGATAATAGTTACCATTGTTACCCGTTTAGAAATAAAGCAGATCCATGATTCTATAAAAGATATTGACCCCAAGGCGTTCATTTATGTTAATAGCATAAAAGAAGCGTCGGGGGGCATTTTAAAAGCAAAGGCACATGCACATTAAACAAGAGATGGTTGATTTTGTAATCAATTTATTAAAATCCAAAATCCCTGACACTTATTATTATCATAATTATGAACATACCCTGTATGTAATTGATAAAGCCGTTGAAATTGGGAAACATGAGAATTGTACTGATGCTGAATTAAGGCTGCTAAATGCTGCCGCTTTATGGCATGATATCGGGTATATCAATACATATAAAAATCATGAAGAAGAAAGCTGCAGGCTGGCAAAAGAGTCTTTACCGGCTTTTGGTTATACAGATGGAGAGATTAATGCTATATGCAGCATGATTATGGCCACAAAGATTCCCCATGCACCAACCAATAAACTAGAAGAAATTATCGCCGATGCCGATATGGAGTACCTAGGTACCCACCAAGCAGCTCCACAAGCAAATAATCTGTACAAGGAATTAAAAACATTAAATCCCGAATTGACAAAGGAAGCTTGGGACAAAACCGAAATTGCATTTCTGCAACAACACCGATTTTTTACCGCCTATTGCAAACAACACAGTGTACCCGCTAAAGTTCGTTATATGAACAAATTGATTTACGGAAGTTAGGATATGTAAAATCAAATAGCTATTTTGTTCAATAATTAACCAACACCGCTGCTCCCACAAGTAAGCAACTAATTTTTACAGAAAATATTTGTAGGCTACCAGCTTGCGACCTGCAATTGTTTCATTTATTTAATGCTAAATCAATAATATGAAAAAATTAATTCTACTGTTTGCGCTGGCAAATACGGCCTGCTTGCTTTCCTGCAATTCCGAAACAAAAACAGTTGCAGCTCCATCAATTGATACATCAGCCGAACAAAAATCAATAACCACTATGCTCGATTCCTTTAACAGGGCAGCAGCGAAAGCCGACTTTAACGCTTATTTTAATTTTTATACCGATGATGCCATTTTCACTGGTACCGATGCAACAGAACGCTGGGATAAATCTGCATTTATGGCATGGGCCAAACCCATTTTTGATAAAGGCAGCGCCTGGGATTTTACCGCCATGGAAAGGCATATCTATTTTGATAAAACCGGCAGCCTTGCCTGGTTTGATGAACTGTTGAATACACAAATGAAAATTTGTCGCGGGTCGGGTGTGCTTGTCAAACAAGGCGATAATTGGAAAGTACAGCAATACATTTTATCAACCATGGTACCAAATGATCAGTTAGATGCTGTTATAAAAATTAAGGCGGCTGTGGAAGACAGTATCATAAAAAGTTTAATTGCAAAATAAATTAAACCCCAAAATCATGACAAGATTACTTGCATTTTGTTTTTTGTTGATTTCATTCTCCGTCTGCGGACAATCTACAGCTCAAAAAAGAGGAGAGATAAGAGAAATCAATTTTACTGAAACCGGTTACCAATTGGGTTTGCAACATGGTAAATTGTTGAAAAAGGAAATAGGCGAATTAGTGTCCCTGATGAAGGCCAACACCGCAAAGGCACTTGGTAAAGATGCAGACCTCGCCATTAAAGAATTTAATGAATACGCCAGGTTTACCGATGCCATAAAAAAATATACGCCTGAGCTTTACGAAGAAGTAAAGGGCATTGCTGATGGCTCGGCACAGCAACTGAACGATATCATGGTTTTTAATTTACTGGATGAATTCTGGGTGTATCAAAATAATCTTGCCAATCATCATTGCAGTGGTATGGGTGTGCCAGCCACAAAAAACCATCCGGCTTATATTGCTCAAAATATGGACATTGAAAGCTACACAGATGGCTACCAGATTTTGATCCGCTTGTCAAGAACCGGCACAAGGCCCGAACAGTTTATTTTAACACATCCGGGCATTATTGCATTAAACGGCATGAACGAAAAAGGAATTGGTGCCTGCATGAATACGCTGATGCAGCTGAAAGCTTCTACCACAGGCCTACCTGTTGCATTTATTGTAAGACGCATTCTTAACAGTACTGATAAAAATGAGTTGCTGAATTTTATTCAAACCGTGCCGCATGCTTCCGGTCAGAATTATATCATCGGTATTAAAGATGAGGTTTTTGATTTTGAAGCTTCGGCCAATAAAACAGTAAGGTTTAATCCAAACAATGCCAATGGAACCATATACCATACCAATCACCCATTGGTAAATAATGATGTAAAAGAATGGTATAAGAAATATGACCCGACGTTGGCGGACAAACCCGCAGAAAATAACAGTACTATCCGGTTAACTGCAGTTAAAAACAGGATTGCTGAAAACTCAGTAATTGATGATGTTTTGATAAAAGAAACATTACGGTCAAAAGATGATAGTAACAATCCTGTTTGCCGTGCACCTAAAAATGGAGGGTTTACTTTTGGTTCAGTCATCATGACACTTTCAGGTAAACCATTCTTACAAGTTACATCAGGTCCACCGGATGAATCGGAATACAAGCGGTTTGATTTCAGTAACAATACAGGTAAGTAAATTATATAAAAATAATATGCTCATCAAACCATATCATGTATATCTAAACTTTACCAATATGCAAAAGCATTTCATCATTACCATTGCAGCAATAATCCTTACAGGATTTGTGTATGCTCAAACCGAACCTGACTATGGTAACAACCCAAAAGCAGGCCAGCAGTTTAAAACACGTGGTTTCAATATGTATTACGAAACCTACGGCAGTGGTGCACCCTTGCTTATCATTCATGGTAATGGCGGCAGCATCAAAGATTTCAGCAAACAGATTCCTTACTTCTCAAAAGAATATAAAGTGATACTTGCCGACAGCAGGGCGCAGGGAAAATCGGTTGATGCCGGCGATTCATTGGATTATAACCTGATGGCTGATGATCTGAATGCATTGCTCAACCATCTCAAACTCGATTCCTGCTTTGTAATTGGCTGGAGCGATGGCGGCATCAATGGTTTACTGTTGGCCATACGCCATCCCGAGAAAGTAAAAAAACTTGCAGTTACCGGCGCCAACCTATGGCCCGATTCATCTGCAGTTGAGCCTTCCCTTTTTAACTGGCTTGGCAGCCTGGTTGATTCTTTGAAAACGGTAAAACAAACTCCCGAAATAAAAAATCAATACAAACTGCTGGAGATGATGACGAGGGAGCCAAACATAACCTTGCAACAACTGCATACCATCAAATGCCCTACCCTTGTAATTGGTGGCGACCACGATGCCCTGCTGCCAAGGCATACAATGCTAATTGCAGAAAACATATCGAAATCTTACCTGTGGATCATTCCCAACTCGGGTCATGCAACACCCATTAATTACAGTAAACAGTTTAACGAAAACATTAATGAATTTTTTAAAACCCCGTACCGAGTGATTGAAGGAATGGACAGGTTAAATTAATTTTTAAAATACTAAAACTCAACAGATGAAATCAGTAATTATTACAGGAACAAGCAAAGGCATTGGGTTGGAAACGGCTTTGGTATTTGCTGCCGCAGGTTATAAAGTTTTTGCCACTATGCGTAATCCGGATATGGCTGCAGCCTTCAAGCAAAAGATAAAAGACGAATCCCTGTCTATAACCATCGCTGCAATGGATGTAGACTCCGATGAATCAGTCATGCATTGCATTGATAACATACTTAAGGAGAATGGGACCATTGATGTGTTGGTAAATAACGCAGGTATTGAGCGTCACGGTTCTATTGAAGAAATGACAATGGAAGATTTTAAATCGGTGATGGAGACTAATTATTTTGGTGTACTCCGATGCACAAAGGCTTTGCTGCCTTTAATGCGCAAGAATTGCAGTGGCTGCATTATTAATGTCGCTTCCATTGCAGGCCATATTTCAAATACACCACTGGGTGCTTATTCTGCCAGCAAGTTTGCACTGGAAGCGGTGAGTGAGGCTCTGGCCCAGGAAGTAAAACCACATAATATCAGGGTAGCTATTGTGGAACCTGGAATTATTAATACACAAATGGCCAACGACATCAGTACAAGTGATGCTTCTATTTATCCGCAGTCAAAACGTTTTGCCGGTCTTTTTGCAGCATCACTTAAAACACCTACACAGCCATCCATGGTGGCAGAGAAGATTTTAGAAATAGCAGAAAGCGACAGTTGGATTTTACGCCATCCGGTTGGGCCCGATGCAATACCCTTTTTGCAATGGCGGGCATCTATGACAGACGAAGAATATGTAGACTGGAATGCTGCTACAGATGAGGATTGGTACAATGCTGTGCAAAATACTTTTGGTTTAGATGCAAGGCAGGTATAAAACGCTGTTCCATATCCTGATTGAGTAACACTAAAAATAAATAAACATTGAAAACATCCATCCTGGTTCTATTGTTTAGTACGGTTACATTCTTTTCAAATGTTTTTAGCCAAACAAAAGCATCAAACTTTGAAAAACTAAAAGAGCAGATCATTGCATTAGAAAAATCAGGATGGGAAGCCTGGAAAAATAAAAATGCAGCATGGTTTAAAATAAATACAACTGACAATTTTTTATCTGTCAGTTCAGGCGGCATCAGCAATAAAGCACAAGTGGTAAAATCAACAGCAACGGATTGTGATGTAAAAACAGTTTCTCTTGCAGACTTTACGTTTGTCGTGTTAAATAAAAAAACAGTTGTTTTAACCTATATAGCCATACAGGATGGCGTTTGTGGCAACAGTAAGCTGACCAAAGTGAGGGCAGCTGCCACTTACATTAAACAGGGAGGCAAATGGCTGGAAGCATTTTATATGGAGACGCCCGTAAGTGAATAAAATAATCGAAGAGTTTTTTTACCAATCGGAATGCAAAATAAAAAATATGCCGGAAAGACGGTAAGGCGTTACAAAATCAAATTGCCGCCTCCCCGTCTTTCCGGCAAAAAACAAAAAAACAAAAAAATGAAAATAAAATTATTCTTCTTCAGCTTTCTTTTTACACAACAGATACATGCACAATCTTACCAAAAAATACACAACAAAGCAATTGTTGTTGATACACACAACGACATCCTGATGCAGGCTGCAGACAGGGGAATAGTGTTTGACCAGGATCTTACCGGCAAAACACATAGTGACCTTGCCCGTTGGAAAAAAGGCGGGCTGGATGTACAGATCTTTTCTGTGTATTGTGATGGCGGACTGAAAAATGCTTATGCCTATGCCAACCGGGAAATGGACAGTTTGGATGCAGTGGTGGCACGTAACCCTAATAAGATTGTAAAAGTTGCCAATTACGCCGAATTAATAAAAGCATTAAAGCAACATAAGATAGCCGCCATGTTTGGAGTGGAAGGTGGCCACATGATAGAAGATGAACTCACTAAATTAGAAGCATTATATAAACGTGGTGCCAGGTATTTAACCTTAACGCACAACATTGCTCCGTCCTGGGCGACAAGCGCAGCAGATGAAACCAGCGGCAAAGCTTTGCCACACAAAGGTCTTACCGATTTTGGTAAACAGGTTGTAAGGCGAATGAATGAATTGGGAATGATGATAGATGTGAGCCATGTTGGTGACCAGACATTTTGGGATGTAATTAAATTAACTACAAAACCAATCATTGCTTCACATAGTTCGGTGTACACATTGGTGCATAGCCGCCGTAATTTAAAAGATAACCAGATAAAAGCTATTGCTAAAAATGGCGGTGTGATACAGGTAAATTTTCACCCGGGATTTATCGACAGCAGTTTTGACAGAAAGGAAGCTGCTTTTTTCAAAATCCATAAAGCAGAAGCTGATTCCCTTTTAAAAAGCGGCTTGGATGAATGGTATATGATGGATCAGCTTTATAAAAAATATGCAGCAGAAGCAGAATCTATGAGGCCACCCTTATCTATGCTTATAGATCATATCGAATACATCATCAAATTAGTTGGTGTTGATTACGTTGGCCTAGGCTCCGACTTTGATGGAATTAATCTCACACCCCAACAATTAGATGACGTAACAACCTATCCTTTAATAACAAAAGCATTGGTTGAAAAAGGATACAGCAAAAAAGACATCAATAAAATTCTGGGTGGAAATTTTTTACGGGTTTTAAAAGCAAACGAAACAAAATAAATCGGCCACGAATTTAATATCACATACACTCAGACCAAATAGGAAATTCTGTAAGCACTTATTTTTATTGGGGGTATAATAA
>JBKJPN010000217.1:0-17314 GCA_046595125.1 Ferruginibacter sp. | reverse complement strand
ATGGAAATTGTGCAGAAATACACCTTGGGCTTCAGGCATGTTATGCAATTATTGAACAATTTACCGCCATCTATTGAGCCAACCGCCACCGGCCATATTGCCGAGCAGATTGAAATTGCCAAGCAGATTATTGCTAATGGATATGCTTACGAAGTGAACGGCACTGTTTATTTTGATGTAGAAAAATACAACAAAGAACAGCCTTACGGAATTTTGACCAATCGCAAAATGGATGACTTGTTGGAGGGTACGAGAGAGCTTGGCGGACAGGATGAAAAACGCGGCCGCCTTGATTTTGCTTTATGGATAAAAGCAAAGCCGGAGCATTTGATGCAGTGGCCAAGTCCCTGGGGAATGGGTTTTCCGGGCTGGCATATTGAATGCTCTGCCATGAGTGAAAAATATTTAGGAAAGAAATTTGACATACACGGCGGTGGTATGGACCTTGCTGCAACGCATCATACCAATGAGATTGCGCAAAGCCAGGCTTGCTATCATACGAGCCCTGCAAACATTTGGATGCATACAAACATGCTTACCGTTAATGGAACCCGCATGAGTAAATCTTTGGGCAATGGATTTTTGCCTGAAGAATTATTTACAGGCAATCATCCGCTGTTAGAAAAAGCTTATGCACCCATGACGGTAAGGTTCTTTATGTTGCAAACGCATTACCGCAGTACGCTTGATTTTAGTAATGAAGCTTTGCAAGCATCTGAAAAAGGATTTAAACGTTTGTGGGATGCTTATGAAGTGTTGAAACACTTAACAGCAAGTGAAGGGCTACTGGCAACGGATGCAGAGCTGGATGCAAAAGTGAATAAACTCATTAGCGAATTTGATGAGTTTATGAATGATGATTTTAATACAGCAAAAGTATTGGGCAGTATGTTTGAGCTGGTACCGGTTATTAATTCGATAAAAGACGGGCTGATAAATGCTGATGCGATATCTGCTGCAACGTTAGCTTTACTTCAGGAAAAGTTTAAAGCTTACCTGGAAGATATTTTTGGGTTAAGGAATGATGCTGCCAATAACGAAGTATTAAGCAGTGTTATGGATTTGCTAATAGAGATAAGAAAAGAAGCCAAAACTAAAAAAGACTTTGCAACCAGCGATAAAATACGCAACCAGCTTGCCGCTGCAGGTATTAATTTGAAGGATGAGAAAGGCGGGGAGATGAGCTGGGGACTAGAATGATTTTTTAAACCACTAAGACAAGAAGGCACTAAGAACCACGAAGCGTTCTTTGTGAAACTTTGTGTCTTAGTGCCTTAGTGGTTAATATTTATGGAACATATAATACACCTGTCAAAAGACAAAAAGTTCAAAAAAATTCTCGAGCTACAGGAACCATTTGTATTGACAAAAAGAAAAAACGTGTACTTGCATTTGTGCAACTCTATTATGAGCCAGCAGTTGAGTACTAAAGTGGCCGATGTTTTTCACCGACGTTTTTTAGCATTATATAAAACTAAAAACCCAACAGTTAAGGAAATTGCAGCGACACCTTTTGAAACGTTACGTAGTATTGGCTTAAGCAATGCCAAAGCAAATTATGTAATTAATGTCTGCAATTTTTTTATTGAAGAAAAGGTAACAGATGCCATGCTGTATAAAATGAGCAATGAAGAGGTAATCAAATATCTTACCCAAATAAAAGGTGTAGGGCAATGGACGGTGGAAATGATACTAATGTTTACGCTAGGCAGAGAAGATGTTTTTGCAGTGGACGATTTGGGAATACAACAAGCCATTTGCAAATTGTATAAAATTGATTCAACTGATAAAAAGGCAATGAAAGAAAAAATGTTAGTTGTATCAAAAAAATGGAGCCCGTATAGAACTTACGCTTGTAGGTATTTGTGGGGCTGGAAAGATACACCCCCTCCGCCCCCTAAAGGGGGAACTTAGAGCCTAAGTAAGTATAATACTTTTACGATAGTTGGATTTGTGCGACAATTTTTTCAAGATATTTTTTATCAGTTTCGTCAAACTGGTCAAGCTCGTCGCTATCTACATCCAAAACGCCAACAACTTCGCCGTCTTTAATCAGCGGAATTACAATTTCGGATTTTGATAAACTGCTACAAGCAATATGCCCCGGGAATTTTTCTACGTCAGGCACTATCAGCGTTTCGGCATTTTGCCAAACCGCACCACAAACACCTCTTCCTTTTTTAATTCTGGTGCAGGCAACCGGTCCCTGGAATGGTCCAAGAACGAGCTCAACTTCGTTACTGTTTTTAGAATCGGGCTTTACCAAATAAAAACCAACCCATAGCCAACCAAACTGTTCTTTCAATGCTGCTGAAACATTTGCCAGATTAGCAATAAGGTCGGGCTCACCTTCCAACAAACCTTTTATTTGAGGAATTAATGATTGATAGATTTCGGCTTTGTTGCCTTCTATAATTGTTAAGTCTTCTGCCATGGGGCAAAGGTAGGGAAGAATTTTGCCCACAAAGCCGCTAAGTACACAAAGAAAAAATTTTGTGTACTTTGTGACTCTGTGGGACAAACAATAATTAAGTGGATTGTAGTTTCAAAATCATATCGCTGTAAGAAACAGAAGCAAAATCCTCTTTAGCAATATTAAACAACGCAGCATACTTATCGCACTGTGCCTGCAATTTGTCTTTGCCAATTCTACCGTCTTTATCAATGGCTTCTACTTCTATAAAAGTTCCCAATCCTTCAACCGTATCAAAATGGAATTTTACATTGTCAATGAAATAAATCTTCCGCCACTTATCAACAACAACTTTTGTACCGAGGGTTTTAATAAGAATTTCTTTGAGTGTTTTATCTGGTTGATGCTGATATAATAAAACATGACTCGATTTTGCCCCTGCAAAATCTTCCCGTTCATAATGTATTAATGCGTTTTCAATATTACCCTCTCTTAGTTTTAATCTACCCTTTGCCACATTAAAATAGGTATCAATTTGATGGTCTTCGCCAATGAACAATGGGCTTTGTTGTTGCAGCAAGGCTTCCAGCTCCGCAAGTTTGTTTGTGGCGGCTTTAAATTCTATATTGAGTATTGACATGGCGTGAAGGTATAAAAAAACCGTTCAGCCAATGACTGAACGGTTTAAATAATTTTCATGCGATGATTATCTTACTAAAGTTAATTCATCAATAATATTCTTAGCGCCGCCAAGTTTATCAATGCACCAAAGTACATAACGCACATCCACATTAATGGTGCGGTTAAGGTCTTTGTCAAAAGCAATCTTATGGCTAAGGGCTTCGTAGTTACCATCGAAAGCTAGGCCAATTAAATTACCGCTGCCATCCATTACCGGACTGCCGCTGTTACCACCTGTAATGTCGTTGGTGGTAATAAAACCAATCACCAGGTCGTTGCGGCTTTTATCAATGTACTGTCCAAAATCTCTTTTCTTCAACAGCTCTATTTGTTTGGTTGGTAAATCAAACTCATAATCGCCGGCAACATATTTTTCAAGAATACCTTTGCTGGTAGTTACATAATCGTAAAACACACCATCACGTGGGCGGTAACTTTTTACACTGCCATAACTTACCCGCATGCTGAAATTTGCATCGGGATACATTTTATTAACTGCTGCCGGGTTCATCTCCATAATGCCTTTCATGTAAAGCCTTCCCAGTTCGTCATTCTTGTTACGAAAATCGGCAAATAAGGTTGAATACTTACTGAGGTAATTTTTTAAAAAGGCTGATGCATAAGAAAAAGCCATGTCTTCTTGCAGCGCAACAGCTGTTGGAGTAGCAACAAAAGCAGCCCATTTGGCATCATCGAGCATCATAGTTTTTGCAAACACATCATGTGCCCATTTTTTAAAGGTAGCCTCTTCGTTCAGGCTGCCATAGGTAGCTTTAATGCCCTCGTAAAAACCGATAGGGTGCTGATTTTTATCTACATCGTTGTAAAACATCATGGCTGTTGCCGCCAGTATTTTCTCATCACTAGGCAGGTCTTCACCCTCTTTAAAATCGGCTCTTATTGCAGTCGCTGCATCTAAAGCTTTTTTAAGATCGGCAGCGGTTGTGTTGCTAGCAATCAGTTTGTCTTCTAAAGTTCTTAAACGTGAAGCAGCTCCGGCCAATGGCGAACCCATAATTCCTTCATTCAGATACTGGCGCATTTTGCTGTAGGGTGTCCAGTTGGAATAATTCTTTGCATAATCTGAAAGTATATTTTCATACTCCGGCTTTCCTTTCGCCCATGCTGAGAATTTATTTTCGTAAGTCTGCTTCTGGTCATACACTTTGTATTTGATCAGTTGCTTGGTTTCGCCATCAAAAAATTTCCAGTAATTGGCAACACCTGCATAATTATCTGCAAGCTTTAACTTTACGGCTGGGTCTTTAATCATTTGCTCATGCATGTATTTTAAACGTATGTCACGTAAGCCTACTAAAGAAGGATTCTCAATTTCGTTTTTCAACTTAATACCATAGCTGGTTTCGTAACGGTTGGTCCCACCGGGGTAGCCGTATATCATAGCGAAGTCACCATCTTTAAAACCTTTAATACTTACCGGTAAATAGTGCTTTGGCTTTAAGGGAACATTGTCTTTGTTGTATTCAACTGGCTTGCCGTCTTTGCTGGTGTATACACGGAAGACTGAAAAATCTCCGGTATGACGTGGCCACTCCCAGTTATCAGTATCGCCGCCAAATTTACCTACACTCTCAGGAGGCGCACCTACCAAACGTATATCACGATAGGTTTTGTACACATACATGATGTGCTGGTTGCCTTTAAACATGCTGTACACTCTGCCAGCCAATTCATTTTCTTTATCAGCAACCTTATCGGTAATTGATTTATAAACTTCGGTTATTTTTTTACTTCTTTCCTCATAGCTTAACCCTTTCAATGCATCTTCTACTTCTTTGGTAACATCCACAATGCGATCTAAAAACTGCACCGTTAATTTGCTCTGTAATTCCTGGCCCTTATTGTATGCATAAAAACCATCCCGCAAGTAATTATGTTCAACGGTGCTGGCACCCGAAATAGCAGAATAGCCGCAATGGTGATTGGTAAAGATCAAACCTTGGCTACTTACAATTTCGCCTGTACAACCGCCTCCAAAAATTAAAATAGCGTCTTTAATTGATGATTTATTGACAGAGTACAATTGCTCTGCTGTAAGTTTCAATCCTTTCTTAACCATATCGGCGTACACTTGCTTACCAAGTAACATCGGCAGCCACATGCCTTCATCGGCCTGTGCCTTAAACAAACTGATTGAAAACACAATCATAATAAATAGCTTCTTCATATAACTTCGTTTTTTTAGTAGGTAGCGAATTTAGTTATTATTTGGTAAACAGAGGACAGTTCCAGCCAGCCTCACCCCAACCACTCTCCCAAGGAGAGGGAACTGGAATAGGGCTGTTTTTTAAATCAATGAATCTTTTTGTATAGTAATAGAAACGAATAGAAATTTTCCTCTTCGCTTACATCTTTGGGATTTCCTCCCCCACTGGGGGAGATAGAGGGGGCCTAGGGGCTTTTTGTTTATCTTTGCTTCTTTAACCTTTATAACTGCTAATGCCTCTATTTGATATTAAGCTTCCTAAGTCTATTGCCCGGGCGCTCAATATTCCTGTAAGCAACCCACGCAGTCAGCAAATTAAAGTGCTGAAAAAACTTTTAAAAAAAGCAAGGTTTACCGAGTTTGGCCAGCGATATCGCTTTGATGATGTGTTAATGAGCAATCACCCCGGTAAAAAATTTCAGCAAAACGTACCCACTTTTGATTACAATAAGATTTATGATGCCTGGTGGTACAAAGCCAAGGAAGGAAGCCCCGATGTTTGCTGGCCGGGTGTTGTAAAATATTTTGCGCTCAGCAGTGGCACCAGCGATGCTACCAGCAAATATATCCCCATTACAAAAGATCTGATTAGAAGCAATACGGTTACCAGTTTTAACCAGTTGTTGAGCTTAACCCGTTATACCAAAGTGCCTAAGAGTTCTGTTGGTAAGGGCTGGTTGATTTTAGGCGGCAGCACCCAGTTGCAAAAAGGACCAACTTATTTTGCCGGTGATCTGAGTGGTATTCAGCAAAAAAATATTCCATTCTGGTTTCAAGGTTTGGGATTGTATAAACCGGGTAAAAAAATTGCCAAAGAAAAAGACTGGGCCAAAAAATTGGAGGAAGTAGTAAACAACGCACCCAATTGGGATATTGGTTTTATTGTTGGTGTACCTGCCTGGTTACAGTTGTGCATGGAGAAAATTATTGAAAAGTATGAGCTAAAGAATATTCATGAAATGTGGCCTAACCTTGCTTTTTACGTACACGGTGGTGTAGCCATGGAACCTTATAAAAGAGGTTTTAATAAAATACTAGGCAAGCCACTTATTTATATAGAAACCTACCTAGCAAGCGAAGGGTTTTTAGCTTATCAAAACCGGCAGGATGCTGCAGGCATGCACCTTGCATTGAATAATAACGTATTCTTTGAG
Source organism: Ferruginibacter sp. (assembly GCA_046595125.1). Lineage (GTDB taxonomy): Bacteria > Bacteroidota > Bacteroidia > Chitinophagales > Chitinophagaceae > Ferruginibacter. The sequence goes on along the minus strand of JBKJPN010000217.1, from coordinate 10,839 downwards.
TTTGTTCCTTTTGATCAGAAAAATTTTGACAGCGAAGGAAATATGGTGGAAGAACCGGAGGCGTATATGATACATGAAATTGAGGAGAATAAAGATTATTCCATCCTCATCAGCACTAATGCTGGGGCTTGGCGCTATGCCATTGGCGATACGGTACGGCTGGTTGACCGAGAGAGAAGTGAGATTATTATCACAGGCCGCACTAAACATTTTTTAAGTATGGTTGGGGAGCATTTGAGTGTAGATAATATGAACAAAGCCATTGAAATTGTGGCTGATAATATGAATATCTATATACCGGAATTTACAGTTGCCGGAGTGCCGCATGGTACCTTTTTTGCTCACCAGTGGTATGTGGCCACAAAAGATACGGTTGATGCCGAAGAATTGAAAACCCGTATTGATAATCGATTGAAAGAACTGAATGATGACTACGAGGTGGAGCGTCGCCATGCGTTGAAAGATGTGATGGTTAAGGTTCTTACTGAAGACACTTTCATGAAATTTATGAAAATGAAAGGCAAAGAAGGTGGCCAGCACAAATTCCCCCGTGTGCTTAAAGGTAAAATGTTGGAAGACTGGCAGAACTTTTTAATGGACGAAAACCTGGCCTAAAGCTTCACCACCGGGCAACCAATCCCCTTATCTCTTGTTCCAAATTTATAAATGATACCGGCCGAAGTGCTATGATAGTGGTCGTTCAATTTTGGATTTGCCGACTGACTGAATCCATCCAAGTAATCAGTAAAAATAAATCGGTACGATGTTTCAATATTTACAGAGAACCGGTCGGATATGGGGTACTCTGCCCCAATACCAACAGGAACCGAGAATACGGAACGAGGTGTGCCATGCGCATTGTCAATAGCAAGCCCCGCAATTACTTCAGTTCCACTGTGAAAAATTACTGAGTTCATTGTGCTGTAGTCTTTTTTAACAGACAACAAAGAAATACCAGCGCCCGAAAAAACATAAGGCATGATACCGCGGTCTTCATAATTTCTGCCCAATACATTCCAAACCAGCTGTGCCGAAAACTCCTTAACCGGTGTGCTGAATTTAAAATTCCGCTGCTGCCTGTAATCTGGTTTACTGTAACGGCTTTCATCGCCAACAAGTCGAGCAAAGCTCATGTGTATTCTTGCGGCTAAAAAATGATTAATGGGTTTTTTAGCAAATAGCGAAATACCCGGCTGTATGGTTTTAGAGGAACCAAATCGTTCGGGCGTAAGGTCGCCCTGGTAAAAATAAAAGCCTCCGTTAAGGCCAACACTCATGTCTTTATAAAACTGGGCACTGGTTTTATTGATAATAAATAAAACAGAAAATAATACAATGGCGGATGTTTTTACTCTTGCTTTCAATTGATTTGTTTTTGGGTTGACGAAAAGAAAGCAGCGTATTGGTACTTAATTACAACTTCGCAAATGCTGTGCCGTATTCAGTTGTAGCCATGTATTCATAAAAGGGGTTTATTTTATTGAACGAAAAAAACTTTCAAGGATTGCCGGCAAACTGTTAAATGAATCTTAAAGCAGGATCTCATAAGGGAAGCAATTAATAAATGAAATTCTTTTTCTTAAGATCGTTTCTTAAATTTAACGAATGGTTGAAGCTTTTATAAAAGGACTGGCGATAAGTTTACTACTCATATTTTCGGTGGGGCCGGTAATATTTACCATAATCAAGCAAAGTATCAATCATGGCCGGCGGGGAGGTTTTAGTTTTATTGTTGGCGTTTGGATTAGCGACCTGATTTGGATTGTACTCAGCAACGGTTTCAGCGAAGCCATAAAAACCCTGCTTGATTTTAAAATACCCATTGGTATTGCGGGCTGCATTTTTTTATTTGGCATGGGTATTTATTTTGCCTTTATTAAAAAAGTAGAGCCCCGCTACCAACGTGAACATGTTAAAATAGCTGGTGACGAAATCACACCTACGGGCAAAAAAAGAACAAACTACTTTGCTATCATGAGTTCGGGCTTTATTATTAATACATTGAACCCTGCCGTAATTTCTTTTTGGGTGATTATGGCTGCTTCGCTGGCTTCGGTGTATTCTTTTTACGACCGCATTATTATTTTCTCAACCTGTATGGGTGTAAATATGATTGCAGATGTTGGTAAAGTAATGGGCGCCGGTTATATTGGCAAAAAATTAAGCGACCGGGTAATTCTTATTATCAATAGGGCGTCGGGTGTTTTATATCTTGTTTTTGGCGCTTTGATTCTGGCTGGTATCATTTATACATTGGTAAAAAATTAACAGGCTTTGGCTGTTTTAAATGGTAACCCTTAGTAATCTTGTAAAATGAAACTACTGCTGCCCATACTACTTTGCATTACTGCACCGGCCATGGCACAGCAGGCCGATTTTATCATGCTGAAAAAGAATAACAAAACCGTTGCCACCTATTACAGCGGCATGAACATACAATTGACCGTAGAAAGTGGTGCTTATATTGATGCATTAATCCAGGGAATGAAAGAGGATACTTTATTTCTACAGCAATTCATTGTTAGGTACCTGCCTACCAATATCGGCACCTATATAATTGATACCGTGGGCAGCTACCGATATAAATATCATTACAACCAGATTGTTGCCATTGGAAAAGCCGAAAAAACAAACTTTAATGTAAAAGGCAGTGGTGCTGCGCTGTTTGGTGGCGGAGCATTGATTGCGGTAGGCAGCGGCGTTGTATACCTTGCCGACAGAGAAAAATTCAGCCCCACTTTGTTGCTTAGTTCAATAGCTCTTGGAACACTCGGGTATTTTATGATTAAAGGAAAAAAACACGGCAATACGATGATGATTGGCAAAAAGTATAAACTGGTTTACATGAATATGAGTAACGAAAAGAAATGATTTTACTGGTCAGTCTGAATATATTTAAAGCTTCAAACATTTAGTTTCAATGAAAAAAATCTGGGTAATTTTAAAGAAGATATTTTTCTGGGTCTTCGTTGTTCATATAAGCTGGTTCCTGTTTTTTATTGTTCAAAAATTTTCTGTTGTTGGTTTTGCCATTGCAAACCTGCAAACAAAAATGTTGATTGTTTGCGGTGTATTTTTTGTTACCGGATTGGTCTATTATTTCTGGCTTCGCAAAATAGTGGGAATAAAAAGAGTTGCTGTTATTTTAAAGGAAGCATTTTTCATAGCCTATATTTCATCAACCCTTTACTTGTTTTACGGAATGGTTTTTAACCCACCTGTTACGTTTACACAGTTAGCTAGCCTGGTACAAGGCAATGGCCTAAGCCGAGATTATATTGCTTACGACGACATGGGGCCAAACATAAAGCTGGCTGTAATTGCCAGTGAAGACCAGCTTTTTCCAGATCACGACGGGTTTGATTTAAAGGCCATTAAAGTAGCCATGAAATACAATAAGCGGCATCCCACAAAACAAAGAGGCGGCAGCACCATCAGCCAGCAAACGGCAAAAAATGTTTTCTTGTTTCAGGGCGGCGGTTTTTTTCGTAAAGGAATGGAAGTGTTTTTTACTTTTTCTATAGAACAAGCCTGGACAAAACGCACCATACTGGAACGCTATTTGAATATTGCCGAAATGGGCCGTGGCGTTTTTGGGGTACAGGCAGCGGCAAAAGAATATTTTAACAAAGAGGCTAAAGATTTAACCAGGTTAGAGGCCGCACAAATTGCGGCCTGCTTGCCCAGCCCTAAAAGGTTATCGGTAAAACCTTTGAGTGTTTATGTGGCAGGCAGGGCCAACACAATTTTAAGAAACATGAATAATTTAGCTGGCGATCCCGATGTGCAAGCGATAATCAGATGAAGCCATCAGTTGCATTGATTGCTTTTTGTAAACGTTCGTCATAATTCCCGCTAATCTCAACCCAAGGTACCGGTTGGTTTACTAGCAACTCTTTATAATGATGATATAGTTTTTGACGCCTTACCAGATCGGGATATTCTCTTAATTCATCTGCAACCCAGGGCAAATCAATGTTACAAAGAAGATAGAGGTCGTATTTTCTTTCGGCAATGCGGTTCAGTATCCAGTGATGGCATCTTTCAAAAACAAATTCGCACCAAACTTTCATAACATGCATATCGGTATCAATGAAGATTGCAGATTTTAGATTGTTGATTGCAGATTTGTTTACGAGCTCTTCACCAGTTATTTGGCCTTTGGCTATGTCAAGTAAATTTTCAAAAGTATACTGGGTGCCGTTTTTTAAAAGATATTCACGGGCATATTCCTCAACCCAACTCGTTTTGTAATGCGTTGCAAGCTGTTTGCACAGTGTGCTTTTGCCGGTTGATTCGGGTCCTATAATTACAATTTTTTTAACCATTGTTTTTTCTGTAGTTGTTTAAATCTCTAATAAAACTTACCACAAAAATAATCAGCATACCAAACCTCAACCATTTTCTAAAGGGCTCCTGTGTTGGAAATGAAAAGATAAAAAGGGTAAATAGTATAATTAATACTGCTTTTATAAACAGCCATGTTTTTCTATTTCTCATGCCACATAGGTTTTGCTTTCAAAATTTTTTTATTAATCGGACAGCTGCTGTCATGTGCGCCAGCCAGGTAGCCAGTACTTACAATAAACTCGTTTACAATTTCGCCGCCGGTAAATTTAAAGTTGGTTTTAAAAAGCTTGGTCCACTCCTCTCTTGTTTTTGGGTGATGATGTGCCAGCCAGTTTTTAAAAGAACCAAATTCCTTTTGCAGGGTAAGAATGGTTTTAGCATTTTCGATAGCGGCATTAATTTTTAATCTGTTGCGAATGATACCCGCATCATTCATCAGCCTGTCAAAATCTTTTTCTTTGTAAGCCGCAACTTTTTTTATGTTGAAGTTGTGGTAGGCTTTTCTAAATCCATCCTGTTTGTTTAAAATGGTGGTCCAACTTAGGCCAGCTTGGTTTATCTCCAGTATCAATCTGCAAAACAATTCATTATCATCATCAATAGGAAAACCATACTGGGTATCATGGTAGATTTTATGAACAGGCTGTTCATTAGGCTTCATATTATTGATTGCTTTGCAGTAGCTCATTTTGTTGGATTGCCTGCTCGTTCGGTCAGACGGGCTTTTTTTCGCCATTCAACTAAACCATAAACAGACATCACCAAAAGTATTAAATAATACACACTGGTAAAAACATAGTGTTTCACAAAATATAAAGGTATAGAAGCAAGATTGGTGATTAACCACCAATACCAGCTTTCTACTTTCTTTTTAACCATCAGCCACATGCCAGTAAAAGCTGCTGCAGATGCCAAGGCGTCGGCCCAAGGAATTACGCCATCAAAAAACGCTGACTTAAAATAAGTAAGTGCTGCAAAAATGCTCATATAAAAAAACAGAAAGAATGCAATTTGTTGTAACCAATCTTTTTTATCAGAAAAAGAAATATGTAATATAATTTCTTTTCGCAAGTCTTTGCGGCTCCACATGTACCAGCCCGAAATGCTCATGACAGTGTAATAGAAATTCACCGTGGCTTCGCCCAGCAGGTGGCCTTCAAAACTTATATAGATGTAGATGATGGTATTGATAAGCCCTACGGGATAAACCAAAATATTTTCGGCACGACTGTACCAAACGCTGGCAATGCCGGCAAACACAGCAACATATTCATACCAACTGGTATGTTGCATATCGAGCATAAACTGCTGGTAAATTTCTGCTACACTCAATCAGTTGTTTTTTTATTACGATAGATTCTCAATGGCCGAAGATAGCGGATTCCATTTTGCGTTTGAAAACGGGTGCCGATTTGTTTCCATTTACCTTTCTTATCAGGTTTCCATACAATAAAATGCAGGTGAGGAAAATAAGAATAACCGGTTCTTCCACTAAGGCCAATTACCTGCCCTTGAGTAACAATGTCGCCTAGTTTTACAAAAACGCTGTTATATTTTAAATGCCAATAGCCTGTACGGGAGCTGTCTTCATGCTCAATAATGATATAATTTCCATCGGGCCGGTATTTTACATTTGTTCCGCCTTTATTACCATCTTCTTTTACGCCAACAACTTTACCGCCTCTTGCAGCACAGATTTTTGTGCCTTTTTTCATCTTAAAGTCTAGCGCAGCCCGGTGTTTATGTGTGTAGTTACTGAAGTACCCCTGAACCAATAAATGAGATTTGTTTTCTTCATAAGGAAGTTGATAAACAAAACTGGTATCGTCTTTAATGATTCCTTTTTGGAGCAGTTTAATTTCTCTGCGCTGTGGATTGTTACTGACTGAACAGCTGCACATAAAAGTCAGAGATGTTATTACAATAATAATATGGGCAGGTAAAAATTTTCTCATCTCTTTTCAGTTAAACAAAGATAAAGCCCCAAGCGTTAACGCTCGGGGCCAGTTTTCTGTTTTCTTAATAAAAACGGGGTTTATTTTTTTCCAAACTTGATTGCTATGCCAATGTTGCCATAAAAAAGATTGGATGCATTTTCGGAAAGATCAGGCCTACCTGCAACTTTAATTATACTTTGTGGAATTACATAACCGGGCGTAACACTTACAATTAATTTTTTGTATGCATAGGCAATCGGTAAGCTTAGATCGTAACTCAGTAAATTAAATTTCTTACTATTTTCTGTAACCTGCTCCTGTCCTACCGGTATTCCGCCAACATATCTTGTTTTGTAATAGCTGTTCGTAAAGTTTTGTGTTCCAGCGTTGGCGGTAACAGTTGGCATAATTACAAACACCGATTTTTTGCGTTTAAATAAAAAGATATGGTCAACACCCAGAGATGCAAAATAATCTGACTTATTAGAGAAAACCGTGCTGGCAGCCAGGTTTACATCCAGCATTTTGTTAAGGTGCGACAACTTGAACCCTGCCTGTCCTTGTTGTGACGACTGCACCAATTTTTCATTTGCGTAAAAAAACTTATCAGCATAAATACTGCCCGAAATGCCTTTGCGTTTTCCAAAATTAAAACCAGCACCTGCTACAGTAGCCGCATAATTAAAAGTTTGCTGACTGTTATTGATAAATATGAAAGACGAGCTTAAATAAATTCCATTTCCAAATTGTAAAAAAATATTGGGTATTAAAGCGGTACTTTTTAAACTATCTGTACGGCCATAAAAATGAAGCTTCGACGCAAAATTAGTGCTGAGCGTTAAGCTGGTTTTTTCTTTCTTTTCTACCACCGGCTGCGGAACAGGAGGCAATGAATCCTGCGCAAAAGTTTTTTGAGAAAAGACTATGAGGAAAAAGAAAATTAAAATATTTTTTACTGACTTCATAGCTGTGTTATTTGGAAAAAATAAAAAACACCTGCAACAAAACTGCTACAGGTGTTCTTGTTGTTTATTGCTTACCTGTCTTTGTATTTACTTTTGTATCTGTTTTTACATCAGCATCAACCGAAGCGCTATTTTTAGCCTGAGCAGCATTCTTTGCAGCTCTTTTTGCTTCCCTAGCCGATTGTTTTGTTTCTGCCTTAGCTGATTGCTTTGCTTCGCTTGTAGTAGTTACCGCGGCTTCTTTTGTTTCGCCAGCACGGATTTTAAGCTTGCCGGTTACATTTTCATTCACCGAAGCATCTGCATCAACATCCGACTGTATTGTGCTTTTTAATGTTCCGTCGGCATTGGTACCGTTAATATTTGTTGCACTGTTTGTGTTAGCGCTCGTATTGCTATTTGCTTTTACATCTGCACTAGCACTAGTGGTTTTTGCATCATTGACTGTATTGTTGGCCTGTGTTTTTACACTAGCTGCGGTTTTTGCGCTTGCCGACTGTGCTTTACCAATTGTTGCGTTGGTGGTTGCAGCCGCTGTTGCAGCCGTATTGCTTGCAGCATTGGTAATAGCTGCGCTGTTGGTTGCTACATTAACTGCCGATTGTGTACTATTTGTAACGCCCACATTTAATTGTGCCGATACGGTTTGCATAGATGCTACTGCTATAACCATAGCTGTAAACTTTAATAGTTGCGATTTCATAATAAACGGTTTTAATTTATGATAATTTGTTTCCGCCAAATAATTTTCAAAAATTGTGCCAACGGCAGTAAATTATTTTTATACACACAGGCTGCGTTTTTTTGAAAGCTATAGCTGGTAAGGATTTCGGGAAATAATTGTGTGGAAAATAAAATTCTGTTTTGACAAAAAAGTGACTTGCATATTAACGGAAAATAAAAAAAGCCCTTCAAATCTGAAGAGCTTTTCTTATAAAAAAAATTAATAATTATTCGGCCTCGGCAACTACTTCTTTCACTTCTGGTATCATCCGCTTCATCATTCCTTCAATTCCAGCTTTTAGCGTAATCATTGAAGACGGACAACCGCTGCAACTTCCCTGCATCATTAGATTTACTTTTCCATCTTCGTAGCTTTTAAATTGAATAGCTCCACCATCCATTTCAACAGCTGGCTTCACATAGTTTTCCAAAAGTTCTTTAATGCGCTTTACCACATCATCATCATCTGCATGAACTGTATTGCTGCTTTCGGTTTTCATTGCCGCCACTTCATCATCGTTCACTACCACTTTTCCTTCTTCTAAATATTCTTTTAAAAATTGTTTGATGGAAGGAATCACATCCTGCCAGTCTTCGGTATCGCTGGTTTTGGTAAGGGTAATAAAATTACTGGCTATAAAAACTGCTTTTATAAAAGGGAATGTAAATAATTGCTGCGCCAATGGAGATGGCTTTGCACTTGCTTCATCAGCAAAGTCGATGCTCTTGCCGGGGTATAACAACTTGTTGGCCACAAACTTCATCGTTTCGGGGTTGGGCGTCATTTCGGTATAAATGCTGATAACCGGGTTTCCTGTCTTAATCATAATACTGTATTTAAAAATTCAACTACAAAACTAACAAGAATTAGGCTGTTTTGGTTTGAAAAGGCTGTTAAAAGGGATATTTTTCGGATTTCGCAAAGAAAGGTTGCCAGCAGATGTCGCTGAATACCCAGAAAATATCTTCATCTGCGTCGTTTGCGAATTCAGCGGGATAATTTATTCTACAATTCTCAGTTTGGCATAATTCAACATTATCTTCTTCTCTCCGTTTAAATCAAAATTTACTGTAGCAATAGGGTTATGTGCAGCGCCTTCCATTTTCATCACCTCGCCAAAACCAAATTTCATGTGTTCTACTTTTGCTCCTACTTGTAAATTACTGGTATCGCTGGGTTCAAAATTTTCGGTTGGCGTATGTTCTATCGCTTTGTTAGTTGCTGGCTTTGAGTAAAATGTTTCGACCGGTTTTTTTGCTGGAGAAGGAGCACCGTATTTTTTTTCGGCACGTTGGGCTGCATTCCATCCGCCACCGCCGCCGAAATTCTTTTGCATGCGCTCCCTTGCTCCACCCTGATTCCAACCATTGCCGCTAGTAGCGCCACCTGCATAACTCTTATCTACATAGTCTTCTGATATCTCTTCTAAAAAACGACTGGGGTCATTTTGCTGTAACTGCCCAAATCGGTATCGTGCATTAGAGTAACTCAGCCATAATCTGTTTTTTGCCCTTGTGATGGCAACATAAAATAAACGACGCTCTTCTTCCAGTTCCTCTCTTGTATTAATTGACATGGCGTTTGGAAAAAGCGTTTCTTCCAGTCCGCCTACAAACACTACAGGAAACTCCAAACCTTTAGCAGCATGAATGGTCATTAGTTTTACTACGTCTGCATTTTCTTTATCATCATCTGCATCGGTTAATAAAACGATTTGCTGCAGATAAGCACCCAGACTTTTATCGCCCACTTCGCCATCTTCTTCGTTCGATGGTGTTTCGGTAAATTCTTTTATTGAGTTTAATAATTCCTGCACGTTTTCGTACCGGGCTAAGCCCTCGGTGGTTTTGTCGTTGAACAATTCTTTAACAATGTTGGTACTCTTGCCAACAATTATCGCCAGGTCATAAGCATTCTTTTTTTCCAGTTCGCTGCGGAACATTTTTATCATCGTAACAAAATTATCAATGCTTTCCAGCGTACCGCTGCGGTAGCCGTACATACCTGCATTGCTGATAATGTCCCACATGGTGAGGTTATTTTCATTGGCAAATAACACTGCTTTATCTACAGTTGTTTTACCAATGCCTCTTGCCGGAAAGTTGATAATGCGTTTTAATGCTTCTTCATCTTTTGGATTAACAACCAGTCTTAAATAAGCAATAAAATCTTTTACTTCCTTGCGCTGGTAAAAACTCATGCCGCCGTAAATGCGGTAGGCAATGCCCATGCGGCGAAGGGCTTCCTCAAAGCTTCGACTCTGGGCATTAGTGCGGTACAGAATGGCAAAATCTTTATTGTAATAATGATTGCGAAGTTTTTGTTCCTGGATGGTATCGGCTACCATTTTTCCTTCGTCATTATCCGTCATAGTGCGTACAAGGGAAATCTTTTCTCCCTCAGCATTAATGGTAAATAATTTCTTTTCAATCTGACCTTTGTTGTTTGCGATAATTTCGTTGGCAACGTGTAAAATGTTTTGTGTACTGCGGTAATTCTGTTCCAGCTTCACCACTTTTACTTCGTCGTAATCTTTTTGAAATTGTAAAATATTTTCGATGGTGGCGCCACGGAAACTGTAAATACTTTGTGCATCATCTCCCACCACGCAAACATTTTCATGCATGGCACCCAGCAACTTAATGATTTCGTACTGAGCCGTGTTGGTATCTTGATACTCATCAATCATAATGTATTTAAACTTGCGCTGGTATTTGCTCAGCGACTCCGGAAAATTCTTCAGCAGGATATACATTTTCATCAGCAGGTCGTCAAAATCCATGGCACCGTTTTTAAAACAGCGCTTTACATAGGCATCGTATATCTGGCCCTGCGCTGGGCGATTGGCCCGGCTATCTTCCTG
>JBKJPN010000194.1:0-12583 GCA_046595125.1 Ferruginibacter sp. | reverse complement strand
GAGCATTCGCATCCGTCATACCAGCTAAACGTGCACCCAAATATGTTTGTGAATACTGAGAGAACCAACCAGTTGCGCCACCACTTGGCTTCCAGCTTTCGTTAAACAAACGGGTGGCTACAGTTGTGTTGTAAGATTCTCCTGCATTTTCCTGCGTGGTGTATGCACGGAAATTCCAGTATCTGTTGTTCAGTTCCAGTTTATACTGGCCCATTTTAAAATCTTTTAAAGAATATCTTTCGCTACCAGTGTAAACCGTATTACCAGTACCCCAATAAGCTGCAAAAACAGCTTCGGTGTGTTTGGTAACTTTATAATGCAAAGATCCGCTTAACTTAAAGTTAACTGTGTTAGGATTAGTTACTTCTTTTTCGGTATAACCGGTACGGGAAACATTAATTGGTGCTCCACCATTTAAAGTATCGATAAAGTTTTTGAGGAATGGCGCTGCCGTTGCCCCAATAGCATTTAAAACTGCACTTCTTATTTCAGCAGTTGTTTCATCTCCATAAACATTAATACCATCGTAGTTAGGATCACTAGCCCTGTCGCCAGCTTTTACGCTACCACCAGTTGCAGCACGTGCATAATTGCGGTAATCGCTGCCCTGCCAATCTTTAGCCTGTATCATCTCTGCATTAATCTTAAACGCAAATTTCTCAGACACTTTCTTTCCCCAGCGCATGGTCCAGTTATGATAAGGCGATGCAGCACGCTGACTTTGACTTCCGGTGTGCATGATACCTTCTTTAACCAAAACAGATAAACCCTGGTATTTAAACGGACTCTTACTGTTTATCAATAAAGTACCGTTCATACCACCAGCACCGTAAAGGGCCGATGATGCACCCGACAACAATTCCATATTATCAACATCCAGTTCGCTTAAACCGATGATAGACGCAACCGAAAAATTAAGGCCCGGTGCCTGATTATCCATACCATCAACCAACTGATTAAAACGGGTGTTACCGCTACTGTTAAAACCACGGGTAGTAGGCGTTTTGAAGGTTAGCGAAGAAGTGGTTACGTCAACACCTTTAAGGGTAGACACCACATCGTAATAACTACTTACTGGCGCATTGCGGATATTAGCCGCACTTACTCTTTCAATAGAAACCGGAGACTCAAGAATTTTTTGTGGAACCCTATTGGCTGCCACTACTACTTCCTGACCCAAAAGATTGCTGGGCTTAAATGCGACTTCAATATCTTTGCTGGCACTGGTTACAGTAACTTCCTGCAATTCGTAGCCTACCGATGAAATTAAAAGTGTAACTGGTAATTTCTTAACAGTTATTCTAAAGGCTCCTTTATCATCTGTAAAAGTACCTACGTCTTCTCCTTTAACAATAACCGAAACAGCACCCGAACCTTCGTTGGTATTGCTATTTTTAACATGGCCGTTAATAGTTACATTTTGTGCAAAGGCGCCTATCGTAATGATATTAGCCAATAAAAATGCAACCAAATAGCTTGTAATTTTTCTCATATCTCGTTTTTTGGTTTTAAATATTAACGCAAATTAAGCACGTTATTTTCTACCTGAAAAATTTATTTTACAGGGTTGTTAATAATTAGTGCTGTATTATTCATTTGTATTAAACAGGTTGATGGTAATTTAGCAAGATGAAATCGTTCCATTTTAAGCAGCAATCCGGCTTTTACAAAGGCAAAGTAAGAGATGTTTATTCAATAAACAACAATTATTTAGTAATGCTGGCAAGTAATAGAATATCTGCCTTCGATGTTATTCTGCCTCGGCCAATACCCTTTAAGGGACAGGTGTTAAACCAGATAGCCGCATTTATGCTGAATGCAACCAAAGACATTTGCCCAAACTGGCTCATCTCGGTACCAGCGCCCAACGTAAGCATTGGTAAAAAATGCCTGCCTTTTGCTATTGAAATGGTGGTACGAGGCAATTTAACCGGACATGCCTGGCGCACCTACTCATCGGGACAAACGGTGCTTTGCGGTGTAACCCTGCCCCACGGCATGAAGGAAAATGACTATTTCCCCAACCCCATCATCACCCCCAGCACCAAAGCAGCCGAAGGACACGATGAAGACATATCGGCCCAGGCCATTATTGCAAATGGATTGGCTACCGCTGCCGAATGGGATACCCTATGTAAATATGCCCTGCAGCTATTTGAAAGAGGCAAACAAATTGCCGCCAAACAAGGTTTAATTTTGGTTGATACCAAATATGAGTTTGGAAAGATAGGTGATGAGATTATTTTAATGGATGAAATTCATACTCCGGACAGCTCCCGTTATTTTTATGCCGATGGTTTTGAAGCACGACAAACAGCCGGAGTCCCGATAGCTATCGGGAGACAAAAACAATTAAGCAAAGAGTTTGTACGTGAGTGGCTCATTGAAAATAATTTTATGGGCAAGGATGGACAAACCGTACCCAACATGAGTGATGAATGGATACAAACCATCAGCAGCCGCTACATTGAACTATACGAAAAAATTATTGGCGAAAAATTTGTACCAGTGGAGTTGAGTGATGCCGAAACGGAGGGATTGATTAATGAGGAGTTGGGGAAACTGATTTAATTGATGGGTATCCTAAAAAACTTCCAAAGTTTTAAAAACTTCAGAAGTTTGAACATGGCGTTGACGGGCGCTTAATAAACTATCAATTCTTGTTTTGGCCGTGGTAGGTCGCCTGACCAACTTCTATCCATAAAATATATTTACTCCTCCCCCAACCTCGGCCTCAACCTTTTTTTACTCTTATTAAAAACCATCATCCCTTTATCAATTCCCTTGCGTATTTTTTTTTGTTCCTCCATGGGTAAATTATAAACCGTTTGGCATTCGACCGTACAGCAACCATCAAATTGTTTTGCACAATCATCGCACTGTATAAATAATAAATGGCAGCCATCATTTAAGCAGTTTGTATGGGTATCGGCAGGTTTACCGCACTGGTGGCATTTTGCAATAATGTCTTCGGTAATACGCTCTCCCAGCCTGTCATCAAATACAAAGTTCTTTCCTATAAATTTGGTTTCAAGTACCGCGGCTTTTGCCTGTCGGGCATAGTTGATGATGCCTCCTTCTAAATGATACACATGCTCAAAACCATGATGCTTCATGTAGGCGCTTGCTTTTTCGCAGCGAATTCCGCCCGTGCAGTACATGATGATGTTCTTGTCTTTTTTATCCTGCATCATATCAACCGCCATAGGTAGCTGCTCACGGAAAGTATCGCTGGGTATTTCAATGGCTTTTACAAAATGGCCAACTTCGTATTCGTAATGGTTGCGCATATCAATCACCACTGTATTTTCATCCTGCAGCAAATCATTCATCTGTGCAGCATTTACATAACTACCTTTGTTTTGCATACTAAAACCGGGGTCGGAAATACCATCGGCGACAATCTTCTCTCTTACTTTTATTTTTAAAACCCAAAAAGACTTTCCGTCATCATCCACAGCAATATTCAAGCGAATTCCTTTTAAAGAATCAATCGTATTTAGATAATTTTTAAACGCATCCACATTACTGTCGGGCACACTTATCTGTGCATTAATGCCTTCGGTTGCAATGTATATGCGGCCAAATACTTTTAGTGTATTTAATGCTGTGTACATTTCATCCCTAAATAGTTTTGTGTCATCTACCTGAAAATACTGGTAAAAAGAAATGGTTGTACGATGCTCCGTTTCGGCGTACAATAATTTTTTAAGTTCCGCTTGTGAAATGCGGTTGTGTAATATGGCCATTTTCTGTTATTCAGACGATGTTATCTGATTTGCTGTTTGTTGGTCAGACGAGGGCGTCAGACCAGGTTTGAAATTTGATCCCGTTTTGATTGGGAAATACGCCTTTCGGCGAATTGGATGCTTGCAGGCAAACCAAATTGAGGAGCAAAGATATTGATAATAAAATAATTACAGCCGGATGCTGGCCCTACTGCTGCGGTTATTGTTTCTTGAACCTGCGCCCAAAATACCGCCCCGCCCAATTCTGATGGCGGTTGTTCCTTTTCTGCCATTTTCGTATGCCATCACAAAATCAATTCTAAAAAGCTTTAAAATATTTTCAAGGCCAGCAAAAACTTCCACGTAATTATTTTTTCCATTTACATAAAACGTATTGCCACCGGCAACCAGGTTCCAGTTAAGGCGCTTAAACAGCGGAATCTTATTAGTGAGCAGCCCGTTAAAATGGTGCTCTAGGTGGCCATAGGTATAGAACGAACTGGTTGTACTGTTGCCATAATAATTTGCCAGTTGAAAACTGTTCACATACTCAGAAGCAGGCAATGTGCGGTTACCGTTAAAGTGCTGATAGTCCTGTATATACACTTTGCTGACATTGATGAAACCACCCATTCCTACTTTGTATTTCAACAAGCCAGCTAGTTTAAAGTTTTTATCGTCGCTCACACTGAACTTCCATTTTCCAAAATCAACATCGCTGCCAAAAATACCTTTAAAGCCATGACTGTAACTGAAACTAAAAGTAGGGTATTTTGAACCTAGCGACATTTTACGATTGGGATACTGAATATACCGCTGCCCTGGCTTAATACTTACATCAAAACTTACGATAAATGCCTGGTGTGGCGTAAACTGTGCCGGTATTTTTTCGTAGGGATAGTTGGGCGTTATATTGGCAGTATCCTTCTTTTTAAACACATAATATTCACTTGTATTTTCTAAAGGAATTCTGTCTTCGTACAAGGCCCCTACGTTAAAACGAAATCCACTTTCGTATCGTTTGTTGAAGTTAACAGCACCGTAATAATTTTCGTAAATCTTCATGTAATTATCTCCAAACAAAAAAGTGTTAATGGTGTTGGATAACGCCGTTATAGGTATAGCCTTGTTAAACTGGCTCACTCTTTTTCCGCCAGATATGGTCCAGGTTTGCCGTTTTAATTTTCTGTCGGTATCCAAGTCTCTTGTTCTTAAATAAATATCGGCCCATGCGTTTAAGTGTGTGTTATTTAAGCCATACCGTAGGTTGGGCTCAAAACTAAAATTGGTTTTAAGTTTTTTTAGATATTGATTGTAATAAGGCTGAAACTGCAATACCACGCCTTCAACTGAGTTGTATTCCATCGCCTTAATCAATGATTCAATACCCCATTCACGATTACCATCCGTCAGGTATTTGGTGCGATGAAGGCCCTTCCAAAATATATCGTAAGGCTTTAGCTTGGGCCGGTTTTTATTCAAGGAATCGATGGAAGATTTACTTAATGCCGAATCTTTACTTATTAGAAAAAGACTGTCCTTAACCCGATAATCTTTTTTCTCTTCTACTTCCAGCGGCACCGGCCTAATGCTGTCCCAGTAAGTCACAGGACGCTTGTTTACTCCGGTATCGTATTTCACAATAATATTGTCGAACCGTTTTTTTGCAAACACTGGGTTTATCTTATAATTCGAATACACCGATACAAAATTGCCGATGGCATCAATACCAAACTGCTTAAAACTAAAATGTATCAACTGATTTTTTACCCGCCACACATCGTTACCTACGGGCACATGAATTTGTGTTAGGTGGAGTGTATCTACAATTTCCAGTTGCGAAGTTTTGGTAAGTAATAAATCCAGACTGTGAATGCGCCAATCGCCATCTGTGATATTAATGGTACCCGAAAAAACAGGCTCATACGTACGGCGTGGAATTACTTGTATGCTATTGATCTCTTTCCCATCCTCATAAAAACTGCCGAGGTATTTGTATCGATACATGCTTAACGCATTATCCGCAATCGGCGAAACAAATCCACGGGGATTCAATCTGTCTAAAAAAACCGACACATTATTTTGATACATGCTGATAAACGTAGGGAAGGTAAATCCAAAGCCATCGCTACCACTTACACGGCTGCTCACCACTTCCATTTTAAATTTATCTGGCTGCTGAGTAAACACGTTGGCAACCGATTCCGAAAGATAAAAGATTCCTTTGCGGGAAGAGTCGAGCCCCATATCTTTTATGTCCTCATCAGCTATTTTACGACCCAATATTTTCTTGGGCAGGTTGCGAAGTTTCATCAGGTCCTTTGTATACAACTCGCATTCAAATCCTTTTACTTGTTCGTTGTAAAATGGGCGTTTTTTTATAGCTTCTCTTATAATAGCATAGGCTGGGTCTTCGCCGCTTTTTACCACCACTTCGGTCATATCCAGTTCCAGGTTGCTGAGTATAAAAGCCAATTCCTCATCATCTCTTTTTATGGTAATTGTTTTCTCCTGCGTGGTATATCCAATATGTTGACAAACCACTTTATAGGTGCCTGGCGTTACGCTAATGGCGAATTTTGCATTGTTGTTGGCACTAGCTCCAATCGATGTGCCTTTTATGGTTACAGATGCATAGGGCAATAAATCGCCTGTTGCCGAAAAAACTGTTCCGTAAATTTTTTGTGCAGATGAGGTTTGGGAAATGAGCAAAAAAAGAAAAACTAAAGCTTTGGGCATAAACTGTTTTGAGTATCAACAAAAGTAAAGCCGATTTTGTTAGCTAAACCCTAAATTTATTTACGAATTATGTTATGCTTTAGATTTGCGCAGATAGCTACCTGCCAGTGCTGCAAACCCCGCTACCAGTGCACCGATTAATGCAGTTATACTTATCAGCATAATTGGGTTATCTATTTTTAAAATAAGCTGCGATACTTTATGTGCTAGAATATGTTCGTTGTTCGTACTAATCCAGAAACTCAATCCGCCCCACAACAATAACAAGGCGCTAAAGCCAGTTGCAAATGCCTTACCCGGTTTTTGTGGAATTAAAGCTGCTACCAAAAAAGCTGCAATGGCAATACTCCACCAGGGCATAAACAGGCACAACGCAAAACTTAATAACGCTGTTAGTATAAAAGAGATTACAAATTTCATATTGAATGATTAGTTTTTAATTCTTAGTTTTTAGTTCGGTCTTATTGCCTATTTCCTCCCAAAGCTCATCTTCGCAATAACACGCTTATCCCCCACTTCCTCTTTGGTCATCATCCACAACAAATAGTATTTTCCGGCTGCCCATTCATCTACAAAACTATCGTAGTATTTACTGCCTGGGTTACCACTTTGTCCGCCGGGATACACACCGTAGGCTTCGGTTTTATCAGTTAAGCTGACTACCATTCGCCAGCTAGGACCGTGTGTAGCCTTAGTTGCATTAATATTACGTATGCCACCGCCAATTGATAAATTAAATC
Organism: Ferruginibacter sp.; assembly: GCA_046595125.1. Lineage (GTDB taxonomy): Bacteria > Bacteroidota > Bacteroidia > Chitinophagales > Chitinophagaceae > Ferruginibacter. The sequence goes on along the minus strand of JBKJPN010000194.1, from coordinate 5,376 downwards.
TACCGAATGGTTCTAGTTTTGCCAGGTGATTAATTCGGGTTGCTTTTTGCTTATCCCAGTTTAAGTTACCTGCCGAATCAATTTTTTGCAGCTCAACTGCAGCTTTATTAAAAGCAGCAGTTACAGCGTCAGTCAGCGTTTCTTTTTCGGCAGTAGTTATATCATCTAAAAATTTATACGCCGAATCTTTTAATACTTCTTCCAGCAGGGTGCTGAAGAAAGGACGCATAATAACTTTGGGGGCGTTTTTGTATTCATCATCATATACCACTGCATCAAAATTATCCCAGAATCGGTCAAAAACCGTTGCCCCTGCGGTACCCACATCGTTTCTGCAGTTCCAGTTTTTCAATATATCAAAGTATTTTTTGGCAGCAACGCTTAAAGAAGCTTCTTTCATATTAGCAACGATGAAAGGCTTAGCCATGGCAGCACCCGCATCAAAATTATCAGTTTGTAACGCCATCATATCTTGTGGTGTAATGTCCTTCATTTCACTAAGTCGTTTGTTGATGGTTAAGCCACGGTATTCAGGATAATTTCTTCCTAAATAATAAGGATAAGTTTTATCATCAACCGGCTTTTGGTTTGCGCTGCTAACAAAACCTCTTTCTGGATTATACTGATAAGGCACTTCGTCCTGCGGTATCATACCTTGCCATAAATAACTGCTATCAAAGCCGGGCATTACAAAATCGCCCTGTCCCATCCATTTGGCTGGCCAATCGCCTTGTGTTCGCACAGCAATATCTCCGTCTTTGCTGGCAAAAACACAGTTTTGTCCGGGAGTTTGCAAATTGGTAACCGCAGCAGAATAATCTGCATAATTATTTGAATGGTTAAGCATATTGAATATTTTAAACTCATTGCTAACATCGTGCGCTTTCCAACGTACTGCATAATTTTTGTTGTTGGTATTTTTTCCACCCGAAAAAGATTTGTCATACATAACCGGGCACCAGTTGTTACCCAGTTGTACATAGGCAACCGAATCTATAAAATTGGCCTTGTCTTTTATTTTAATGGTATCTACTCTAAATTTAGTTGGGTGGTAGCTGCCATTAAATAAATATTCGTTGCGACTGTCATCTTTAAATTTTATTTCATAATAATCTCTTACATCCCGGCCTCCATTAGTAAAGCCATAAGCGCAACTATCGTTATATCCAAAAATAACGCCTGGCGCTCCCGGAAAACTTACACCATAAGCATTAAATGTTGGCGTAGATATCTGCAGCTCATACCACAACGAAGGCAGATTTAATCCTAAATGCGGATCGCTGGCTAAAATTGGTGCACCACTTTTTGTTTTAGAACCGCTCACTGCCCAGTTATTGCTCCCATTATCCCTATCGGGCTTGGTGGTTTCGGTAATGGCCAGATCATGATTATTTAAATAAAGCGAATCGGCATTGGCAGGTGCAACCGGAAATACTTTCTGCGGTTGAAACGGTGTTCCCTTTGGAATAATAGGGTCTAAAGAATCTTGGATGGAAGGAAATAATTTTTGAAAATCTTCTGCACTGAAAAAACTTTTTGTATTGGTCATTTCAAAATCTTCATCACGTCCTGCTAAATCAAAACTCATATATTTTAAAAACAGCGAAGTTTTTAAATTATCCCACTTCTCCGGCTTATACCCAATCAACTTATACTCGATGGGTAAACTGCTTTCGGTTAATGTTTCAATATATGCATTCACACCTGCGGTATAAGCATCGCATTCTGCTTTAATAACCGGGTCTTTTTCAACTTCTTTCAGCGCAATCTCTGCAGCATATACCATTCCTAATCTCCTAAACTCTCTGTCATGTTCCAATCCCTTTTCTCCCAGTATTTCACTTACCCGGCCACCGGCTGCAAAAGTTTGCAACTCCATTTGCCAAAGCCTAAATTTTGCATGCAAAAATCCTTGTACAAAATAGGCATCGTTTTCTTGCTCAGCAAAAATGTGCGGCACTAATCTATCATCAAAAAACACATCTACTTTACCAGATAAATTTGAAAAGGTAAGATTGGCCGTAAAGTTGGCTGAGGCAGGCTCGGCATTTTGCCAAACACCCTGCTGCGGACTCAGCAATTTACCCAAAGGGGCAGGTAAAACAAGGCTAGTATTTAAAACGACTATTAAACCCGAGCAGACAACTGCAGAAGCAAGAAAAGGCACTATTCTCATATAAGCGTGATATTTGGCGTAAAATACTAAAATAAGTTTTATTAGATCATAAAGCTGCTACTTATCGCTATAGTTTTTCTGTTGTCTTATAATATTAAATCTTTTTTTTGTCATATTCCCACATGAAGTTGCAATGGTACGATGTTTGTTTACGATAGGTTGTAACACCTTAATTCATCATTTTAACTAAAAAAAACAACTATGAAAAAGAGTCTTTTAATTTTTATGCCAGTTGTGCTAGCGATATTCCTGTTTTCGTCTTGTAAGAAGGATGACACTACACCACCTGCCAATAGTTCGCCCGTAGGAACCTGGAACGGATCAGGACAATACGGAACAGGGGCTGGAGCTCCCCAGTATGCATTTACTTTAACATTCAAGGCAAACGGATCAGTTGATATCGTAGGTAATAACAGTACTGCAATAGATAATGCTACAGGGACCTGGCAACTCGTACAAGATAGTGTAAAAGCAACTTACAAGTACCTTTCAAGCAGCGCCAATTATACATTGTCAGCCAAATATAATGCTACATCAAATGTTATGGTAGGCACTATTGGCCTAAGCCCTACAACTTCGGGAGTAGGATTATTTTCTGTTACAAAACAATAAATTTTTCAATAAAGCAGTACATAAAACAGTTTGGCTTTTACGGTCAGGCTGTTTTATTTTTGTACCTATGGATGCTGTATCAACCGATGTAAAGAATATTCTGGGATTACAATTGCCAACTGATCCACGCTGGGTAAATCTGGCCGAACTGGAACTGGAAGAAATTTTAACCGACCATGCCTATTGCGAACAGAAAGCGGCAACCACTTGCATTACACTTATTACCAAAAATCCCGAAAAAGAATTACTGGTAGATGAACTGAGCCCTATTGTTACGGAGGAATGGGGACATTTTCGCATGGTAATAGCAGAACTTAAAAAGCGTAACCTAAAACTGGGCAAGCAGCGAAAAGATGTTTATGTAAACAGCCTGTTGCAGTTTCAGAAAAAAGACGGCAGTCCGATGGAACGTTTTTTAGACCAGATGCTTATTATGGCTTTGATAGAAGCCCGCAGTTGCGAACGCTTTAAAAGATTAAGCGAAGGATTAGATGATGCTTACATGCGTAATTTTTACCGCAAGTTTATGGAAAGTGAGGCCGGGCATTACACTTTATTTATAACATTGGCCGAGCATTATCTTGATAAGAAAACAGTAAGAAATCGCTGGGCCGAATGGTTGAAATATGAAAAGGGGCTGATGAAGGAGATGGAATTGAGGGGAGATAGGATACATTAAATACCCCCTCCGCCCCCTGAAGGGGGAACCTTAGACATCAAGAAATAAAATATGATGCCTCTTCTTTAAAATTTATATAAGGAAATTGCTGTTGCAGCTTTTCTACTTTCAGCAGGTTTGTCTGCAAAAACTTTTTGTGTTGTTCCGATGTTGGATTGAAGGGCTTATGATTTTTTGCAGCAACAATTAGCGCAATTTCTTTCATCAATTGTTGCGATGGTTCATCGATACAGGTTGTAATAAATTTTTCCCAAACATAATTGGTGGCTGCATAATTCGGGTGCACCATATCCTCGGCAAAAAATCGATAATCACGTAAATCGTCGATGACTAATTCGTAGGCAGGAAAATATTTGCATGCTGTATTTTTTTCCACGAGTTGATGAACTGCATGAATTAAAGTTGCCTTGCTACGGTTGTTTTCAACAAAACCATCCCGTAAATGACGTACTGGGCTGATGGTAAAAATAATATTAAGACCGGGATTAAAAGCTGTTGCTTTTTCAATCATAGTTTGCAATCCGGTAAATACTTCATCAATTGATAAGAGTCGTTTTTTAAATTTATCGGTGGGTACTTTATGGCAATTGGCTACAACTTCATTACTTTCTAACTCATACACAAATGCCGAACCTAAAGTAATTAACAACCAATCAGCATTTTTTAAAAACTCATACGCTTCAGTTTGCGATTTATTAATATTGGCTATACATTTTTCTTTATCAGGATTTGAAAATCGACTATGATGCTCCCAGCTGTTCCAGCATTCGTTTTGATAAAACAAATCCGATTCACCGTATTGTTTATTATCAATGTAAGAGGTTATGGACTTGGTGATGCTTACCGGGTTAAACAAAATTCCGTTGGGATTATCCAGCACCGAAAATTTATGGTTAGCCAGTTTGGTACCAATTTGTTCTGTAAAGCAGGAGCCAATCAACATTAAATTATGTTGATGGTTGATTTTTAAATCAAAAGGTTTGGGCGTAAATTCTAAATGAAAGTTCATACCCCTATCCCCTAAAGGGGGATTTACATTTTTTGTTGTTAAATAAAAATTTCACCAGCCAGACGGCTGCAATTTATCAAAGCTTCTTTATCTAAACTATTGAGCAGCTTTTGATTTTCAAAATAAGGAATCATTAACTCAGTATCCATATTGCCCACCAGTTCATCATCAGCCATAGGGCAACCGCCAATACCTTTTAAAGCGCCGTCAAAACGCTTACACCCGGCCCGCAAAGCAGCATCTACTTTTTCTTTCCAGTTTGTTGGAGTAGAGTGCAAGTGTACCCCTATCTCTATTTCGGGCAACGAGTCAACCAGGTATTTAGTAACTTTAAACACCTGTTCTTTAGTAGCTACACCAACAGTATCAGCCAGTGAAATTATTTTTATATCCATCGCCACCAGCTTATTCACCCACTCAAAAACAATCTCATCACTATAAACATCTCCATAAGGATTACCAAAACCCATGGAAATATAAACCACCAACTCTTTTTTATTTTTTATGCAAAGATTTTGTATCTCCTCTACCCTTCCCAACGATTCGGCGATGGTTGAATTGGTGTTTCGCTTTTGAAAAGTTTCGGAAACCGAGAAAGGAAAACCTAGGTATGAAATCTCATCATAAACAACTGCATCGGTAGCACCTCTTTCATTAGCAATAATTGCTAATAGTTTGGTTGTAATTCCTCCCATCCCGAAAGCTTTCGGGACCAAATTCCGAATTACATCACCCGTATCAGCCATCTGTGGTATCGCCTTGGGCGAAACAAAACTGCCAAAGTCAATGGTATCAAACCCGACTTTTAACAATGAATTAATGTACTCAATTTTTTTTTCGGTTGGAATAAAGTGCGGCCAGCCCTGCATAGCATCACGGGGACATTCTACTAATTTTAGC
>JBKJPN010000084.1:0-2571 GCA_046595125.1 Ferruginibacter sp. | reverse complement strand
TGGGCAAAATATTTTCTTTCGGAATTTTTACATTATCAAAAACCAGTTCGCCTGTTGCGCTGGCACGCAAACTCCATTTGCCATGCGTTGTTGGTGTACTGAAACCTTCCATACCTCTTTCTAAAATCATTCCTCTAATATCGCCTGCTTCATCCTTTGCCCAAACAACTGCTACCTGCGAAAACGGCGCATTGCTAATCCACATTTTGGCGCCGTTTAAAATTACATGTTCACCGGCATCTTTAATATTGCTCAGCATACCGCTTGGGTCGCTGCCATGATTAGGCTCGGTTAATCCAAAACAACCCAGCCACTCGCCACTGGCAAGCTTGGGTAAATATTTATTTCGTTGCTCTTCGCTGCCATATTGGTAAATAGGAAACATCACCAGACTGCCCTGCACACTGGCGGTAGAACGCACACCACTATCGCCACGTTCCAGTTCCTGCATCATCAATCCATAACTGATATAATCCAATCCGCCGCCTCCGTATTGCTCCGGCACAGTTGGCCCAAAACATCCCAAATCTCCCATTTGCTTTACAATCTGTTTCGGAAACTCTGCACGTTGTGCATAATCCTCAATAATGGGGGAAATCTCTTTTTTCACATAATTGCGAACACTTTCCCTGATGAGTTTATGCTCATCGGTCAGCAGTTCATCTATATTAAAATAATCGGGAGATTGAAAATTATCTGTTTTAGCAGCCATAAAATTATTGTTATAAATTGAAATCGTTGGCTGCAAAGATAAAGCTTCTGAAGCTGATTGTAAATTGATGGGTAAGGACAGTTTAAAAACTTTTTTAAACAAAGCCTTTAGTATTTTTGAGAAAATAACCTGCAAATGAAACTGATATCCAAAATAAGGCTGCTCATTTTGTTTTTTATGGGTGCTTTAATTCTTAGCGGTATAACTGCCATGCCCGCCGAAACAGAATTGCGCTGGTTGATGCAATACAAAGAACTATTTCCCGAAAAACTCGGAAACTGGCTGCAGTTATGCTATACAGCCCTGGCTGATAGCAATGAAAAATATCCTTTTCTTGCCTATGGTTACGACTGGCTTGCATTTGCACATATTGTGATTGCCTTGTCTTTTATTGGACTATACCGTGACCCAGTAAGAAATATTTGGATTATCGACTGGCAGATTATCACCTGTATTCTGGTTGTTCCTTTGGCATTTATTGCCGGCCCCATCAGGCAAATACCCATTTTTCATATTTTGATAGACTGTGCTTTTGGGTTGATTGGAATCATACCATTGCTGATATGTAAAAGATGGATTAACAGGTTGGCAGTAACCAGTGCTTAGAAAATATCAATCAGTTGACTCCAGTAAGAATATTTCTTCTACTGACTTACCAAACTCCCTTGCTATTTTTAATGCAAGCACAGTTGAAGGCACATATTTGTTTGCTTCCATGGCATTGATGGTTTGCCTGGTTACCGAGACTTTGTTGGCCAGATCTTCCTGTGTCAAACCTTTTATCGCCCTTTCAACTTTTATATTATTTTTCATCCAATACGGTTTTAGAGTTTTTATGCATCAGGTAGTTAAAACGCACAATAAAAATAATGAGTACAGTAAACATATTATAAACCATAACATTCAGGAAGGGTGTCCCGTATACAAATATAAAAGCTATGAATAAGAGGATATAGCTTACCAAAACCGCCCATAATAAAGAAGACAGGCGTAGCTCTGTAATAAATTCATCTTCTTTTTTTTCTTTTGAAAAACCAACCAGCACAGCACCAATAATGAATAAGCCACCAATTACCGTGTTGGTAATATTGGTTTTGGTAAAAGTGAAATATTTGTAATGGAATTCTGATCCTTCACTTGCAAGGGCAAATACTTTAGACCACAACCAGTCAGCGCTGAATTCATAATAGCATAAGATAAGCCCTAATATAGTAGCAGGGATTAAAATAATCCAGCCAATTTTTTTGTAGCTGTTTGGTAATAATAATTGCGTTGTCATAATTAAGATGTTTTATCAAAAGTAATGTATTTATTACATTAAGACAAAATATTCTTACAATTTGTAAGAATATTTTAACAAATAACGGGTCAGATATTGTCTATACATTTGTAATCAATTATTTAGAAATGGCTAACTATACCTATTTGGCACTTGGCGACAGCTACACAATTGGTGAGCAGGTTCCATTTGCGGAAAATTTTCCAAACCAGACAGTGCAACTGTTGCGCAAGACCGGCTTTGCATTTAATGCATCGGAAATTATTGCTGAAACGGGTTGGACTACGGATGAATTGAGTAATGCGATATTGAGCGTACTATCACTTGAAAGCTATGATATTGTTTCTTTATTGATTGGTGTTAATAATCAATACCGCGGCAGATCAGCCAATCAATTTAAAATTGAGTTTGAACAATTGTTGCAAAAAGCTATTGAGTTTGCAGCCAATAAACCCTACCGTGTTTTTGTGTTGAGTATTCCTGATTGGGGAGTAACGCCTTTTGCCGAGGGCAGAGATAGAAAACAGGTAGCTGACGAAATTGATGCTTATAATTATATATGCGAAACATCATCAAAAGA
>JBKJPN010000008.1:0-3727 GCA_046595125.1 Ferruginibacter sp. | reverse complement strand
TAGCATTGTAGGTTTTGCTGCCATCGCCATCTTTTAGTGCATAAACTTTAAAATTTCCGGCGGGTAAGTTTGCAAATAAAAAACTTCCGTCGCCATGCAGGCGTGCAATATAATCGGGCTTTCTTTTTTGTACTGCAGAATCATCGGCATTGCGGTAAAGTAATGCCAGTAATGTGCTGTCGGTGTTTCCACTTTCGGCAATCATTACTTTACCGGTAAGCATAAAGCTGTCGATACGGTTGCCGGTGGAGAAAACGTACGTAAAGTCTTTTAGCGGATTACCTTCATTAATATCTACAATAGCATTGCCAAAATTGATGCTATAGGTGGTGTTGGGCATCAATGTGTCCTTTAATTTTACTGTAACTGTTTTTAATTTATAATCGACTGAGGGTGTTTTTTTAGGAAAAGGAGAAATCAGCACATTGGTTTGTGCTTCTCTTATTTCTACATACTCGTTAAAGGTTAAGGTTATTTTATTGCCGGTAACATTGGTACTTTTTAAGGCAGGAGATGCATTTACCAGCCGTGGAGGAATACTGTCTTTGGGTCCGCCGGTGGGGAAACCTATTTGTCCGCAGCCGCTGCCTCCAGTTGATACAGCGCAGACAAATGATATTATCAGAAGTGAATAAAAAAATCGTTTCAATTTCATTAAACAGAATTAATGTGCAAACTTAGGCTCTTTAAATTATTAAGAAAGATTTTCGGTCATCATTTAAATTTTATTTAGCCTTTGTGGATTTTGCCAGCTGTTAAATATGGCAACAATTTCGATATGCGTTCTTTTGTTTTTATAAATAATGAGATTTCTCTTATATAATGTATACTTCCTGAGGCCTTTTCTTTTAGTAAGAAATGGGAAGATTGTTGGGTGTAAAGCAATTAAATTTAAAAAGGCAGCCCATTTGCTGTGAAAAATTTGTAGGGTTGGTTTACCAAATTTGTATAAAATCCATGCATAAGTCTCATCCAAATCTTTAAGCGCCCGGGGAGAAATGATTATGGGTTTAGGAGAGGCCATATTTTTTTGTAAGCTGTGCCGTTGCTTTTTTTACGGGGATTCCTTTGCCTGCTTGCAATTGCTCCAAACCGGTTTCTATTGTATCTTTTTGGTCATTGGTTAAAGCTCTCCAGTTTAGGCTGTCATTTTTTTCTGATTTTACCAAAACGTGCAGTTTATACAATTCTTTAACAGTACTTTCGGATGCACTGTTAATCTCTTCTATCAATTTTTTTCTGATTGCTGTCATGCAGGATGTTGTATATCCAAATATACTAAAAATAGATTTATTAATCTTCCACTTCCTCTTCTATATCGTGTAAAGCCACTGCCAGCTTATTGTTCTTTACAAAATTACACCAGTGACAATCTTCTTTACCGCAGCCGGTATAAAAATCACGATTCTGGATTTTATGCCATACTTCGGTAAGCTGCTGCTTTACTGTTTCTACATCCTGCGGATTGATGACAATCTTTTCTTTACGGTATTCGCCTTTTTTGTCCGGCTCAATAAAATCAAATTCGGTGCTGATGACTTTCCAGTCTTTCTGTTCATAATTATCAACGAGTATTTTGTAAAAGACGGCCTGTCGCCAGTAATCACCGCCATTGGGCTCTTTATCACTAGGACCTTTCATTTTGGGTAAGGCATTATCTATATTACCCGATTTATAATCAACCACATTTACTTCCTTGCCATTGAATTCGAGTTTATCCAGTTTGCCTTTTAGGGGAACGCTGTTTACCACAATGCCCCGGATGTTGCGTTCAACTGCTACAACATTATTCCAGTTGTTGATATATTTATCATAGTAATTCCGCAACACTTCATCTCCGTATTCCATCCGTCTGTCAAATGCTTCTTTGGTAAAATTTTCCCGGTGTTTGCGCATGTACCAGTTAAAGTCTTCAACCATTTCATCTTTTGATGGAAAGGATTCGGTTTTAGTGTCCTGCATTTTGCGAAAGAGTTTTTCCAAAGCATGGTGTATAGCCGAACCAAACTCCAAGGTTTCACTTTTACCAGAGGGAATGCGTATCAAATTGCGGTAATAAAAATTAAGCGGACAATTTAAATAGGCATTAAGTGCCGTTACGTTCATCACAAATTTATCCAGTATGGTTGTAATGAAATCTTCTTCGGCCTGCTCAATTTCGGGAGCCTGCTCCGTAAAATTCAGCAATTCAAATTCCATCTGCTGCTCTTCAGTTAAATTTATTTTTTCAATTGGCAAGTCATGCTCTTCCAGTATTTCTGCAATAAACATGGAAGGTTCCAGTTCTTTGCCATCGTTTTTGAATTTTGCGTAGGAGATGCTCAAATGTTTTTCTGCCCTGGTTAAAGCCACATAAAACAGGCGGCGTAATTCTTCATCTTCGGCCGGTGTTGGCTGCGATGTAAACATGGTGTCCGGAAATTTATAACCACCGCCGGGCTTTCTTTTCTTTTCCCAAAAAGATGCATTAACGCCTGCAAAGAAAACATACTCAAATTCAAGTCCCTTGCTGCCATGCGTTGTCAGGAGATTTACACCCTTGTCGGTTCCTGCAACTTTGTTCATCGATAATTGAAGTTTTTCTTTCAACATTAAATCGAAGATTATAATTAGTTCTCTCAATTTTAGCTGGGTATTTCTTGCGCTTTCTTTTTTTACAAAATCAAAAAAAGATGTTAGCATTTGCATCAAGACAACTGTATTGGAACTTTTAACCACATATTGCAGAACGTTTGCTTTTTGTATGATATTTTCAACTAGCTGAGATAATGTACAGTTTGAGACGTCAGCAATTAATTGCTCTATCATTTTACTAAATTGCGTCATATTATCATTCAGGCCCTTGTCAAAAAGGTCTTTTGGCAAAATGTTAGACTTGTCATTCAAAAGTCTGCGAATAGAATAAGACTCATCCTTGCGTTTTAAGGTGTTTGCTTCTACTGTGATTTTAGCAATTTCGATGGGCGGGATGTTATAAAAGTCATAATGCAAAATTTCAAACAACATTTCATCTCCACCAAATGGAATATCATGTTCAGCATCAAGATATCGAAGAATCTGAATAATCTTATTGATAAAAGGGTCTACTAAAAGATTAATATCTCTTTTGGTGTAGATTGGTATTTTCTTGAGCCTGAAATAATTTGCCAGTTCCTCTCCGTATTTGTTTTCTTTATAGATAATGGCGATTCTGCCCGGTTCAACTTTCTGTTCAATTAAATCAAAAACACGGTTGGTAATGTCGGCCATTTCTTCTTTGGCCGAATTGTATTCACGTAAAACCGGATGCGTTTTTAATTTCATCAGCTCTTTCCTGCTGCTGATAAGTTCCTTGCTTAATCCTTCAATCTGTTTTACCAGGCGCTCATCATTTCTATTAATAAGCGTTTTGGAAATATCCAGAATGGGCTGCGTACTCCGGTAATTGCTGGTTAATACAACAGTCATCAAATCCTTGGTATATCTGTTTGCAAAGTCAAGCATGTTCTCCACATTAGCTCCCTGAAAACGATAAATGCTCTGGTCATCATCGCCCACCACAAACACATTGGGCTTATCCCAATAGTTGATGAGCAGTTGCACCAGTTTGTTTTGTGTGCCGCTGGTATCCTGGTATTCATCCACCAACAGGTATTGAAATTTTTCCTGGTAATTGGCGAGGATGTTTTTTTGTTCTTCAAAAACATTGATTACCCAATTAATCATATCATCAAAATCGTAACGATTC
>JBKJPN010000001.1:0-17266 GCA_046595125.1 Ferruginibacter sp. | reverse complement strand
GTGATATTGTTTTTTGCAAGTTCAATGGCTGCTTTTAGTTTATCATCGACAACTAATATGGCTTCTGCAATTTCTTCGGAAGTTACTTTGAACTCATTTAAATCCACGCCATCAAATAGCGATGTGTATTTTTTTACAGCGGCATCTCCGTTTATGCTGATTTCACCCAAGATAGCGGAGACTTTTGATTCAAGTTGCTTGTAATCAAAAGCGGGCCTTTGCAAAATTTGCAGGCGTATATTTTTACCCGGGTTTATATAAATTTTCATATTAAAAAATGTCTCTCCTACGGAGCTTTAATTATCAATCTTTTTATTTTCTACCAATACGTCGCTCCTATGGAGTTTAATACAATTTCAAAATCACAGGTGGCCACGGTCAGGCTCCCCCTTTAGGGGGCGAACGGGGGGTTAAACAATCATTTTTTCGATAGGCAACACTAATATTCCCTCTGCCTCATACTCCTTCAATTTCTCAATTACTTCCCAAAAATCATTTTCATTAACCACACTTTGTACACTGCTCCAACCCTCTTCAGCCAGGGGCACAACCGTTGGACTTTTCATACCGGGCAATAAAGAAAAAATATTCTTTAACTGGCTGTTAGGCGCGTTCAGCATGATATATTTATTATTCTTTGCTGTTTTAACGGCGTTGATACGCAGTAATAACTTTTCCAGTATCGCTTTGTTCTCTTCAGATAAATTTTTATTTGCAGCCAGTACAGCTTCTGATTTCAAAACCACTTCCACTTCCTTCAAGCCATTCGTAAAAAGTGTACTTCCGCTGCTCACCAGGTCGCAGATGGCTTCGGCCAAACCTATGCCCGGTGCAATTTCTACCGAGCCACTAATCTCATGTATTTCTGCATTGCTTCCTTTTTCATTTAAATACTTTTTAAGAATACCAGCATAAGATGTTGCTATCTTTAATCCGTTTAAATCTGAAATTGATTGATATGACATAGTCTTGGGCACAGCAATACTCAACCTGCACTTACCAAACCCCAATCGATAAACAAGATTGATATCTTTTGCTTTTTCAAGCAATACATTTTCACCTACAATTCCAATGTCGGCAACACCGTCATACACATACTGTGGAATATCGTCATCTCTTAAAAAATAAACTTCCAGTGGAAAATTCTCGGCAACAGTCTTTAGCTCTTTATGCCCGTTATTTAACTGAATGCCACATTCCTTTAAGAGTTTGACTGACTCATCATACAACCTTCCTGATTTTTGAACTGCAATCTTTAACATGTTTTACCTTTCTGAGTTTAATTTATAAAAAAACGGGCTTACTTTTCAGTAAGCCCGTCGAGAATATGTTTAGTTACACATACGTCAGCATAGCTTACCTGGTGGCAATGTATGATGATGATGTATGTGTGCGAATTGTTTCATTATTGATGCAAAGTAAGGACCGATAATTTAATTTGCCAAATAAAATTTGGAAATGCTGTACGCTCTATCTTATTTAACCGGCATAATGCCCAAGGCACAACTTCAAAAATCAATACCAATCCATTTCTTTTTTTTCTTTTCATATTTATCGAAATTGAACTTATACAACTTGCCGGGGCGGTGGGGAACATACTGTTCCATTTCTTTTACATCAATTAATAAATCCATGGCAAAAAATTTCTTACGAAAATTACGTCTGTCCATTTTTATATTTAGTATGGCTTCATAAAGGTTTTGCAGGTCTCGTAGTGAAAATTTTTTGGGCAGCAGATTGAAACCCAGCGGATGTTCCTGTATTCTTTTTTGCAGCCACTGGTAGCAGGTTTGAATAATCTGATGATGATCAAAAGCCAATTCAGAAATGCGCTGCACATCATGCCAATGGAGCTCATTATCCAGGTTCTTTAATTTATGATGCTGCACATTTATGAGCGAACAATAAGCTATTGTAACCACACGCCCCGCCGGATGGCGTGCAATATCACCAAAGGTATGCACCTGTTCCAGGTAAACATCATCCATACCAGTGCGTTCCTTTAAAATGCGGTACGCCGCATCATCTGGGTCTTCCAGTATACCCACTAGGTCGCCGAGCAAGGTCCATTTATTCAAGTATTTTTTAAAATCACTCCGTATCAGCAGCACCTTCAGCTTATTCTCATCAAAACCAAAAATCACACAATCAGCCGACAACGCAATACCCTTGTTGCTTTTTATTTCTGATTGAATTGCCTGAAGGCTTTTAATTTTATTTAATACTTTCTTGTTCGTTGTAATGGCCATTTGCTTTTCTTTAATCATGCTCTTTAAATAATATCACTTTCTATTTTCTTTTTTAATCGGATAAAATAGCAGCCTCTTACTAGGCTGGCCAACTGGCTTGTCAATGCAATATAATATTGTCCGGCTGATTGTACCGCATTGAAAACAGGCAAAAAAAAAGAATAGATAGTACTGCTCAGGTTACCAGTATTTTACGCCATTGAGAAGCCGTCATCTAGGCTAAAGGACTTAATCCCCAAACCTGGCAAATCATTAAACAGAATTTTTCCAGAATCAAATTTTACAGATTCGGCAATTTCTGCTGCAAGCAATAAGGGGCCGTCCATATCCACATAATCCAGCATGGGAGCCAGTTGTGCAATAGCAGCCGTACCTACCGAACTCTCATTCATGCAGCCAACCATAACTTTCATTTGTAGTTCCTTTGCTTTAGCAATCATCCTCCGTGCCGGCGTAATACCGCTACATTTTGTTAGTTTTATATTGATACCATGAAAATGATTGTGACATTTTTCCACGTCGGCTTCGGCTACACAGCTCTCATCGGCAATTAATGGCAGCGATGATTTTTCAAAAAGAATTTTCATTCCCTCCCAGTCATCTTTTGCCAATGGCTGTTCAACAAACTCAACTCCAAGTTCTTTTAGTAAGGGGATTTTCTGCAGTGCTTGTTCTAGTGTCCATCCTGCATTTGCATCAACTCTAAAAACTGCATCGGTATGCTTACGTAATGCGCTCACCATTTCCATATCTCCTTCCACTCCTACTTTAATTTTATAAATAGGCCAGGGTTGCTCATTCATTTTGGCAACCATATTTTCAATACTGTCAATGCCAATAGTAAAATCTGTTAGGGGTGCGGTTGCTGTGTCCAATTCCCATAACTGATGGAGCTGTTTTCTTTTCAGTTTACCATAAATATCCCAGCCGGCCATATCCAAAGCACAAACCAGAAATGGGTTGGCGGGAAGTAAATGGTGAAGGTAGTGCCAATATCTTTCAGGATCGGAAAAGGCAAATTTTTCGATGAACATTTTTTTTCGCTCGATATCCTCCACCATTTTCTCCACCGAAATATTGTAGTAGCTGATGGCAGGCGCTTCGCCATACCCTTTAATGCCCATAAAATCAAGCTCAACTATTAATGTTGGCTGATGCGTTTTGGTTCCCTTGGAGATTGTGAATGGATGTTTGAAAGGAAGATTATATGTTTTGTAATTCAGTTTCATCATGTATTTATCGGCCGCTTGCCGTTACCAGTGATTGTAGTGTTGCATTAAATTCAGTTTCTTTTACCAGATTCTCCAAATTAATATGCATCCTATAATTCCAAATATGATTATTATCTGCCGGATTATTGATTCTTTCTTCGCTTGGATTTTTTTTACGTAGTTTTTTGCTAATGCCCAGCAAATCCTGCCATTGAAAAATGGCCCACATGGCCGGCGAATACAAATGCTGTATAATAATCTCTTTGTTAATATCTGGCTCGCAATAAACTGGTGGTTCGCCAGCCTGCCCCATCAAATGATTGTAATAGCGCTTTGTTTTTTCAGCGTCTTCTTCCCACCAGCCACGTATTGTACTCATATCATGTGTTGATGGTGTTACCACACTCAAGTACGGTGCATCATTCGGATGAAAAAATTCCGCATCCGTCTTCTTGGGCATTCGTTGAATCTCTAGACTAAGAATACCCAGTTGCTTCATCAACTCCGGCACACAATGCGGCACCATACCTAAGTCTTCGCCACAAACAAGCATGTCGGTGCTTTGTTTCAGCTCGGGCAGTTTTTTTAAGGCTTCTTTCTTCCACAGTTCATCCTGGCGGTGATAAAAATAATTAATGTACAATTCCTTCAATTCTTTTTGCGAATGTTCATCTAGGTTTTTAAACGACGAGGTTTCTTCCATCGCAATCCTAAAATGAAATTTCTGCCCATGACTTGCTTCTTCTTGAAATAAAATAACATTACTCAACAAGTCGTACAAACCCTGCCTAATATTTTCATCGGCATTTTTTTGTTTTCCAAAATAGGCTTCAACTTTTTTTTGGGTATTGAATGTTTCTTTGAAAGCATCACCTTCAAAAAACGTTTTTTTAACGAAAGCTGTCTTCTTGCCAAATACTTCCTTCAATATAGCTTCGTTGATAAACGGGCTAGCGTAACGATGTATCGTAAAACTTATCCGCCGTTTAAAAAATTCATTAATGGTAAGCGGTACTGCGGGTACAAAACGCCCCATTACGCCTTCAACCTGCGATGAAGGTATACTCCAGATGCGAAAAAAACCAAGAATATGATCTATTCTAAAGGCATCAAAATACTCCGACATCTGCTCAAACCTTTGCCTCCACCAGTTAAAATGATCGGCTGCCATTTTCTCCCAGTTATAAGTTGGAAAACCCCAGTTTTGCCCTTTACCGGTAAAGGCATCGGGCGGTGCACCAGCCTGTTCATCCGAATTAAAAAGTTCGGGTTGCATCCACGCATCTACGCTGTTTGGGCAAATGCCTATGGGTATATCGCCCTTAATTACAATGCCTTTTTTATGTGCATAAGCTGTTGCTTCTTTTAATTGCAAATGCAAATGATACTGGGTGTAATAATGCACAGCGATACCATCGTAATGTTTTTGATAAGGACTTACCAGTTCCTGGATTTCATCTTCTTTGTAAACCGCATTTGTTTTCCACCTGGCAAAATCAGCTGTGTTATTTGTATCTCTCAAATAAGAAAAAGCAGCATAAGGAACCAGCCAGTGGCGGTTCACATCAAAGAATTCAAAGAATTTAATGTCATTTAAAAAGTCTTCTTTTTCCGCCTGATACAAAGCTTTTATAACTGCCGTTTTTATCTGCATTACCGCTTCATAGTCCAGCACTGCGTTACCGCTCAATTGTTTTTGCTGTTTTGCATAAGGCTTTAAAATACCAGCGTATTCCTCTTCTGCCAGTTGTTCAACATTTAAATACATGGGATGCAGTGCAAAAGCCGAAATAGCCGAATAGGGATAAGAATCTTTATCCTTGTGCGTATTAATCGTATCGTTTATGGGCAACAACTGAATTAACTTGAGGCCGGTTAATGCAGCCCAATCAATCAGCAAATTGAGATCAGTAAACTCGCCTACTCCAAAACAGTTTTTTCGGCGCAGGCTGAAAATCGGAATGGCAACACCAGCACCTTTCCAGGCAATATTCTGCAGATTAGCAAAGCCGTCGTGAATTATTGTCTGCGTTTTCGCAGCCGGCTCGGTTAACAGAATCCTATTATTCCCTTCTTCAAATTTTACAAACTTTTTAAGACGGGCATTATAAATACCATACTTATAGGTGATGGGGAAAATTTCTTTGGCAAGATTAAGCTTTATGGTAAACCAGTTACCAGTTTTGGCTAAGGGTTTTGTTTTTGTTTTGTCCCAGTTTTTAAAAATTTTTGCAGAGCCGCCAATACAGATAGTTTCATCTTTACCAAGCAGCGGTGCTTTTATTTTAAATTCATGGGTAAATGGTTTTGAAGGCGTTACAATAGCTGCCGGTGTATGATTTTCTTTTATTAAAACCTCCCGAAAGGCTTTTGTATAAAAAGCGTTTTCGAATTCGCCGCTGTAATTCCAGGTATCCAATAAAAGAATTTTTGTAGCTTTTGTACTTTCAATTTCAATAATCCTGTCGTTGCCAAATTCTATGAGTTCTTCTGCTTTATCTTGTCTTAATATATACTTATATTGAATAGGCTGGTTAATCTTTGCTATGTCAATTTCAACAAAACCATGCCATAGCTGGTCGTTAAGATATTGTAGGGGGAACGCTAAGGCAACATCATCATCGCCCAGTATAGCATGATTGCCAGATACAAAAATACTTTGTCCGTAATTGGTTGAATAGCGTAAATAAAAGTGTAAAATCATGCCTAGATTCTATTAAAAATAGCAATATAAACCCTTTGAATAAAATATTAGAATCCTTTTCATTAAATAGCCCCCAATAAAAACTTCTGCCTTATATTTGCAAAAAATAAACAAAATGGAAACAACCAAAAAAAGAACCGGACTTTATTGGATATTATTTTTACTTTCTGTAGCGCTATTTTTTATTGTGTTGTACTCGCCTTTTGGATCCTATGTATCGATGGTATTACCCTTCAACTTTACATTTTTTGCGCTTGCACTCGACCTGATGTAAGCAAATCAAATAAATTTTCAGTAGTTATTCGCCCTATGCGGATGGCTTTTTAGTAGTTGGAATTAACAAAATCGGGGCGACTGATGAAACTGCTTCTGAATTTAAATCGGATATCGCTGTTTAGGTCTAACTTAAATACATTCATGTTGCCGTTTGTACGGGGGAAATAATATCCTTTTAATTCAATAGTACCAAATACCAGGTTTTCATTGCGGGTTCTTATACCTCCGCCTATTGCAGTAAAAATATCGCTGTGCTTCAAGTCTAATTTTGATGGTTTCAACAAAATGGCATCAGCAAAAATAAATGGTGCAAACCGGAAACCTAAAATTTTTGTGGTATTGTAAAACACAGATTCGGTTTTTAAGGTAGCTCTTAAATCAGAATTGAGGCTACCATTGCTGAAATAAGGAAGGCCAAATTCGCTATTTAAAAACAGCGGCGGATTTAATACGGGGTTAGCCTGCGCAGCAATACCTGCATTAATAAACACTCGGTTGTACCAATTTCTACTTAATTTACGCAGACGAGTAAAATGATTGATGTCGAATAAAAAATCTATATCTTCAAAGCGCTGTCTAAAAAAATAGCCGCCTGCTCGGAGTGTGTAACTGCTGTAATTGCCTTTTTTTCTCACATTAGCCAAACTTAATCCAATACCAGAGTACGGACGTTTAATACCTCGCTTTTCAACATAACCTGCTGTTGCGACAGCACTAAAACCTTCAGGTATATCTTCGTTGAGGCCAAAACCATAAATAAAACTGCTCCTATAAAATACTTGTTTAAAGATATTGAGTGAGCCTAGTACACCGCTAAAATCAGTAAAGCGATAATCAAAGACTATTTTGGATACATCGGGTGTATTCTTGAAAAACTGTTTAAAGCCCCGCAGCGCAACAAAACGGTGCACCCTTATTTCTTTATTGGCATATAGGCTGCGTTTTGCATCTAGGCTGTATCCATACCAGGCATCTAAGTTATAATAAGCGTACCGGATATCAGCTTTATAGATCGAGTCGGAATCGTACACATTCCGTGTTCGCTGGTAACTCCATTCTAAAGCGCCGGTATTTGGTATGTAAGCGGTAACCAATGGTTTTTCCAACCGGGCATAAAACACAGTTTCCTGGTTTCGGTCGCTGCTGAATGCATTTCGGTAATTCTGATAACCTGCAACTAAGTCAATGAAAGACCCGCCAATATTACGTCCTATAAATTCACTTCCAAAGCCAATTTGCGGATACCTGCCTTTTTCGTAATAACCGCTTACCAAGAAATGGTTTCCGGTACCTAAAAAATTCTCTTCCCTTATTTCGCCCTTACCCCTTTCTTTACTGCTAATCTGCAAATTGCCACCAATAGAAAAGATGTCTTTGGTTAAAACCAGTACATCAACCGAGTCGTTTGAGTTTTCGGAAAATTCAACAATTATCCGGGCATCTTTTGTGTAGGCAAGCGCTCTTAAATATCTTTCATTATCTGCCAACAAATACGGGAACAGCAAATCTCCTTCTTTAAAAAAAAGATTTTTTCTTATTACTTTTCCAGATGTGTTTCGATGAAATGTTTTACCTATCCGTATGCCAAAATTATCACTGATCTGGGTAGTGTCGTTAATATCATACTCAAAACCCAGCACAACGGTTTCTATATTTCGAATGATTTTTCCTTTGAATTTTAAAAAAGGATTCTCCACTTTTACAGGTGCATCATCGGGCGGTGTACGTGATATGCTTTTACCAAACCGGCCTAGCAGGCCTTTTTTCTTGGCAAGAAAGAAGGTGTCATTCTGATCAGGTGTTTCTTGGGCAAAGGAAGAACCGCACATACTTACAAGCGAAATAAAGATGAGTAAAATATAAAGCCCGGTTTTCATCATACTGATATAGCACTTCTTTGTCTTTTCAATTAATAAAGATATTGAAATGTAGGCATTAGGATGTTAAATGTGGGAATTAAGTAACTTTCAGAAAGAAAACGAAAATCATGGTAAATGGCGCTAGCGAAAAAATGTAGTAATTGTGTGCATTGTGTAAAAATATTAACTTGCATCGTGATCAAATGCCCCACTATTTTCTTATGAATTTATGGCTTGTATGCAAAAATATATTCTCCTCCTTTTTATTCTTCAGGTATCAGCAAAAAGTTTCTGTCAAAAAACTGTTTTTATCGAAAAATATGACTTGCCTGCAGAAATAAAGAAAGCGGGCCAGGTTATTGTACAAATGCCTTTTGGTTATTCTAATATTCTGCAGGTATTTGGAGATACAGCAGGTTTACTAACTGCCGGTGATATTTTTATTGATGTTGCTTGTACTGACTACCCCATCAATGCATCTTTACAAGTGCTGAATAAAAGCAGGGTTGCCTCTTTTTTAAAACGTTTCCCTTTTATTGAACAAAGTCAATTGGCGCAGGTAAATTTTTTTCAGCAAACCGATGGTGCTCTAAGGGAAAAAGCCATGACAATGTTTCATGGTTTAATTATAAAATTCAGACCAAAGCAGTCGGTAGAAAATGCAAAAAAGGAAGTTGTTAAACTGGAGGATATTGTAAAAACGGGTTCTGTACTACCTGCCGTAAAACCGGCAACTGTAGCAAAGAAAAACGACAACACAAACAGTGAACTCGAAAAATTATATGGAAAAAGGCCACGCAAACTACAAGATGGAATATGGTATATACAAGTGGGCAGGGGTGGCATTATATCTACCGATAACGAAACACCAACAAAGATGCCGCTTGATTCTTTTGTAAACCGAGAACCAAAAGAAGCCCTAGAAGAGGGCTTGATAAACAAAGACGAGTACAAAGAATTTAAGCGGTCAACTTTCATACGAATATATTACCCGAGGTGGTTTAAACTGGATTCGGTGCTTCCACAGAAACCAACAAACGTTATTGAAAAGCCGATAATTGTTACAAAAACAAATAAGCTACCCGATACTTCCATTTTAAAAATTCTTGATAGAACACATTGGGAAAACACAACCATTGTGGGAGATGTTACCGGCAGCATGTACACTTACACCGCACAACTTTTATTATGGGTAAAAACAAACCCCATTGGCAGCCTATCAAAAAACTTTGTATTTTTTAACGATGGTGACAATATGCCTGATAAGGATAAAAAACTAGGCAATACCGGCGGCATTTATTTTAATAAATGCAATAGTTATATTGAAGTTGAAAACTTACTTAAAAGCACCATGTTAAAAGGCAGTGGCGGCGACTATCCCGAGAATAATATTGAGGCTTTGCTGCAGGCAGAGAAAGCTTTCCCCGCAACCGAATTCCAAGTGATGATTGCCGATAATTGGGCGGCTATAAAAGACAAAGTGCTGTGGCAACACCTCACCAAGCCGGTAAGGATTGTGGTATGCGGTGCCACCGAGTTTAATGTGAATATTGATTATTTAAACCTGGCAAGAAAAACTAATGGCTCCGTTCATTTAATGGAAAGTGATTTGTACAATCTATCCGGATTAAAAGAAGGTGAAATTTTAAAAGTTGGTAAAAACAGTTTTGTTGTTAAAAACGGAATGTTTGTTGAAACGGGAGATGATTTCCATAAATAAAGAAGTTAATTATAGGCAGTTGCAAAGCCTAGGATCGCAAAAAAAATATCACAAAGTTTTATGCTCATTGATTCTAACAATGTAGGTAAGGATAAAATAAATAATCAGCCCATAGAGCAAAGACAGGTTTGTTGTAATTGGTCTGTTTGGGTCGCCTGATTAAATATGGATTATTTCGGTAACCATTCCGCCTCCAAATAAACTCACAATAACTCTAATCCAAGTTTTTCTTAAGTATTTCATTTAATCTTTTTACTTTTTAAATTCTGCTCCGATGCCGTTTTTAGCAGCTGCAATTTATGAAAATTACCAATTCATCATTTGTTTTTTCGTTGTTTGAGCTCAGTTAAGTGCAGGTGGAGTTTTTTTTGCACTTTCGTTTGGCCTGTTTTTTTGTAGGTAAAGCCTGTATGCTTTTTGGTGAGTGAGTTAATAACAGTTTAACTGCCTTATCGCTGTTGGTAGAAGACAATGCAGCGGCAGCGATAAGGCAGTAGCAAACAAAAAAACAACAACCATATTATCGTACAGTACGTGAACCCCTGTAGTTGCGGTTGGCCGCCTGATTCATGGTTACAGATGGTGAACAAGATGCAATAAATGATACAATGACAAGAAGGATAATTAATTTTTTCATAGGAGATTGTTTATAGCATCAACACTAATGCTTTATAAATGTATACATAACAAAGTTGATTTTATAGCGTGAAACTGCCCCATTTTTTTGGGTAATTACACTTGCAGTTTATACTAAAAATATGTAAAGCGCTGAATACCTTACACTTCACCTGCTTAAAGAAATATTTATTGCCGGGCAGCTAAATGAGTAGCAGAAATTAATGGTAAAAATCATGACATACCGCAGATATAAACGGCAACAAGAAATGCCTGGCCTAACAGTTGCCTAGAATGAATTGTATGACACGAGAATCATGGCGGAGTGCTTTGTTGGGCTTGATTGGTGAATTGTTCCTGCTTGAGTGAAGCATACGTAGACTATGGCGTAAGGGCTTAACTGCATTATTGCAGCTGGTTAAAGACCAAGCTGCAGCAAAATATCTCAACGCTCGTTTTTCAAAATCAAGACATAGTCTGGCAAATTTAAACGGCATCAAGTACCCATACCGAACACTTTCGCCGGTGGGGCAACGGAAGGTATCCTCTGTTTTAACAAATATACTATCAACTTTAATTACCATTCTGTATTGGCTGTTAACCCTAGCCATGTATTTGTTGCAAGTCCTCGCTCATTTATTAATTATCCACGCCTAGGTATTTTTTTTCAATAGCATCTGCACGGTTAGCCACTTCATGTATTACATCTGCAAAAGCCTGCTTATTTTGTAATGCAATTTCTGCTGGAAAAATGCTTTGCACATACACGCCTTCTACCTGGGTACCGTCTGCTTTGGTGTACGCCTTGATGCATACACAACTTGTGTTACAAAAGTCGGCTTCACGCAGCAGTTGCATGGCATTTAGTTTATCACTAAACTCGGCTACAAAGCTGCGGATATAGAGATAGTCTTTTTCGAGCAGGGTTACTTCTCCAAGATATACGAATTGCAGTCTCTTACTGCCATCGTTATACACAAGAGGGTAATCCCATACATACGTACCTTCATTCAGCAGTTTAATGTTATACCCTTTGGCAAAACTATCAGCCAGTAACGCAGGAATGTGTTGCATACATTTATATTTATTTGGTTTTAAAATCAGATAAAACCTGCCTAACGGCAGACAGGTTAGTCAAATAATTATTTTTAATCTACGATGTACTGTACGTTTTAAAGCCAATTACAGGCCTTTTATTTTTTTCAATTTCCTGCAATTGAGCCACGTCTTCCAGTAATACCTGCTGCATTACTTCCTGGCTTCTTTGTTCTCGGGGCATAGCAGCCATCCTAAGATTTTGTTTTGTTACCACAGCCTCTACAGTTTGCCGCACAAAACGGGCATTGCCAAAAAACTTATCCCGGTTTTCACAGGCTCGCTGTAGGTAACCACTCAGGTGCTGGGCAGCTTCTGGTTGTAATACCAGTTCATGCAAGGCCAACAGCTTTTGTGCTATGGTAAACAGCTCTTCAAAATTATAATCTGGTAAGGCGTAAGTAGCATCAAAACGTGATTGGAGCCCCGGGTTTGAACGCACAAACTCGTTCATATTATCAGGATAACCCGCCGCAATAACAGCAAACTTTCCTCTATTATCTTCCATCATTTTCAGCAGCGTTTCAATGGCCTCGCTGCCAAAATCATTATCTCCATTATCCGATAGTGAGTAAGCTTCATCAATAAAAAGTACACCGCCCATTGCCTGTTTTATAGCTTCGGCAGTTTTCATTGCTGTTTGGCCTACAAAAGCTGCCACTAAATTCTGCCGGTCCACTTCTACTACATGACCACGTTCCAGCAGCCCAAGGGCTTTGTAAATTTTGCCAAGCAACCTTGCCAGGGTTGTTTTACCCGTACCGGGATTACCGGTTAGTAAGGCATGAAGCGAAAACTTGTTCAATACATCTTTACCAGTTTCAATATAATACTGCACAAGGGCAATCTTATTATGCACTTCCTGTTTTATCTGCTGCAGCCCTACCATGCTATCCAGTTCTTGCATAACTTCATCCAATTCAGCCTGATTGATTTGCAGCTCCAGTTTGCTTTTTTGCTCTTGTTCAAAAACCTTCAGCAGGTCGGGCAGCTCAATTTTACTCAGTTCTTCATGCGAAAGATTTTCTAGATTCCCCTGTTTCAATAAACGAACACCCATGTACCGTTTTGCTTCATCAATAATACCGAATACCATCCGTCCATTGCCAAAGTTCCTGTCGCGGCTGCGATAAAGACTAGTGAGTCTTTCGTTGAGTTCTTCTGTTGCCTCGGGACTCAGTGTTGCTTCTTCTTTTTTAAGAGCTACGGCAGCTATCTGCATCAGCTCGGCGGGCAGGTAGTCATCAAAATTAAATCGAAGGCTGAATCTCGATTTTAACCCAGGATTGGAATTCAAAAAAACATTTACTTCGTTAGGGTAGCCAGCGCCAATGATCGCAATATTGCCAGGCCCATCGCTCATTTCTTTAATAATAATTTCAATGGCCTCTGCACCAAAATCCCTGGAATCGTCACCCCGTGACAATGCATACACTTCGTCAAGGAAAAGGATACCACCCCTTGCTTTATCTATCATGGCCTTCACTTTAGGAGCCGTGTGGCCAATATATTCTCCAATCAGATCAGCCCTGGTAGCTTCTACTACATGGCCTTTGCTGAGCAAGCCCATGGCTTTATATATTTTACCAAGTAAACGAACAACCGTAGTTTTTCCGGTGCCGGGGTTACCTGTAAAAACGCTGTGAAGCCCAATTTGTCCATCGTCAGCAAACCCCTTTTCCATGCGCAGTTTATTAAACTTCAGGTATTCGATGTTTTCTGTTATGCTTTTTTTCACACTGGTCATACCCAC
The DNA here is from genome assembly GCA_046595125.1 of Ferruginibacter sp. GTDB lineage: Bacteria > Bacteroidota > Bacteroidia > Chitinophagales > Chitinophagaceae > Ferruginibacter. Next base: position 3,784 of record JBKJPN010000001.1, on the reverse strand, counting down.
CAGTTTATCCAGCTCCGCCAGTGCAGCTTCCAAGCTGCTTTCCTGGTTTTCTGCCGCTTTGTTTTTTAATAGATTTAAAACATTTTGATCTATCTGCTGCAAAGTGCCCGCCTGTTCAGAATCGCCTACAGCAAACTGTGCCGAAGCAATGGTTACATCCATAAAGTTGATGTAGAGCATGTAAGTACCGTTAGTCCAATAACCTGCTTCGGCATAGCCATAACTAAATCGACAATATTCAATAGGCGGAGACGGATTGGCCGCAAAAGAAGAATCATATTTTGCGCTTGCAGTAACAAAGCCATTAGAAACGTCAATAACATTCAACTTAAATTCTAAACTTTTGCTATCGAGAAATTTTCTTTTTAAAGACAGTTCAACGCCAAGGTATTGGGTTTCGGCCCCGTGCAACTGCGTAAGGTAACGGTAACCTTCTTTGGTTTCACGATAATCGGAATAGCCCGGATAAACCTTTACTTCAACCATATCAAAATAAGGATTTTCCTGCTTCGTTACTACACCAATTTTATCTATGATGATGGTTTTAGAAAGCACAACCGCATTGTCAACAAGAATCTCCCACAGGTATTGATCTGCTATCCAATAGTCGTCTGCTCCTGTACCCCAGGAGTTAGTCTCTAAGGTTGAAAGTTCAGCAGACTGAATAGTAACTGTCTGTTCGCCGGAGTACATTTCCTTGCGTGTAGTTAGTGCTGTACAACGCACTTTGAGGGTAACGCTGCTATTTTGTTTTTGATATAACAGGTTAATGACTTCAATATCCCAGTAAAGATATTTGATCTCTCCTGCTTCAAACCTGGTACGGTATTTATTTACAGAAGGCTTGTATCTATATTTATAAAAAGCCTTGTTGGTAAAAAACTGTATGTCCTTTACAAGGCAGACGGTCTGTGCATTTGCCACCGAAGCTTGTGTATCAGCTGACATGGTTCGACAATTTTATTTTGTATAAAGCCAATAAAATGAAAACCTTTATAAGTTTGAACTTTTAGAAATTAAGGCTCGATAAATATACAATCAAATTTGCATTTGGCATTATCAGTGCCAAGGTATTGAAATATTTTATTCAACAGATTATTTCACAATAGTTGCCTAATTGAGGTCTTTTTTAGCAATTTTTGTTGAAAGCACGCCGACGACGGCAAAATTGGCGTTACCAATGCCGGAGAGTGATTATGGTTTACCTTCCTTTTTGCTGCTGGTTAAACAGCTTTAAAGTCTCGTAGTGTTGACATATTGATAGCCTATAAAATTCTTGTAATCCAGAACGCCGTAGGTGTGATATTTTAAATGCCGCACCGATGGTGCTTACACACCGCTGATGCTGTTTGCTACCAAAATGGCGGCCCGATGGGCCTTAATGGATGATCTACAATTATTAAAAAATAAACGAAAGATGCTGATGGTTTACCAGCGTTATGGCAGGCGGTTAATCACCAAGCAGCAACTGTCTACGGTGGCAAAAAAAATAGCGTTTATTTTACCATAACTTCATACAAATGAAAAGAATTATTGGTGCTGTTTTCGGGATATGCGTTTTACTTTCTTTGCTAAACTGTAACAGACATTTGCCAAAAAATACTGCGCCAACTGTTTTTACAGACTTACCCGATTCTGATAAACGCTTCCAGTACATCAAAAGTTATTTCATACTTTCCGAACAACGAAAACTGGAAGCATGGTACAGTAGCTATTTAAATGAATGCAAACTGTTTTATAAAATTGAAAACCCGACAAAAGATTCTATCCTCAATCTTATAAAAAGTTACTGGGTAACATCGGATGCACAAAAGCATTACATACAATCCATACAATGGCGCCCTTTTAAGAGCGGGGCAGAAGTATTTGTTACGATGAATTACAGTTACCGCATTATTGCCGAAAACAGGGTAAAACAGATTCCCAAACTTACATTGCAGCTAATCCTTAACCGTCGTAAGAAAATAATAAGTATAAAAGAAGTCGGCAGGGGTTAGGCAGAAGCACCGCGGAGGAGACCAGTGAGGGCGAGGAACGATGGCGGTAAGAATCTGCTGGACTACCTATGAAGTACCACAAAGAACTAAAAGCTTGGTCAATAAAAAAGCCGCTCATTACTGAACGGCTATATTTTTACATGGTCAGACGAGGACGTCAGACCACGTACATTTTTTACTTCACTTCCTCAAAAGGCACATCTTCCACTTTACTATCACTTGCTTCTGCTGCTTGCTCACCATTATCTCCCATATCAGGTCCGGTTTGCTCTGCACCTGCAGCACCTTCTTGGGTTGCTTTGTACATGTCTTCACTGGCAGCTGTCCAGGCAGCGTTTAGTTCAGTCATGGCCGTATCAATGGCTGCAATATCCTGTGCTTTGTGCGCTTCTTTTAGTTTTTCTAAAGAAGTTTCAATAGTAGTTTTCTTTTCGGCCGGTATTTTTTCACCGTACTCCTTCAGTTGTTTATCTGTTTGAAAAATAAGACTGTCGGCAGCGTTTATTTTTTCTACTTTTTCTTTTTCTGCTTTGTCGCTTTCTTCATTGGCTTTGGCATCGTTCTTCATCTTTTCAATTTCTTCTTTGCTTAAACCGCTGCCGCTTTCACTGCGTATTTTTTGTTCTTTACCGGTGCCTTTGTCTTTGGCGGTAACGTGCAGGATACCGTTGGCATCAATATCAAATATTACTTCAATCTGCGGTACACCACGTTGCGCCGGCGGAATACCATCCAGGTTAAAAATACCCAGGTTCTTATTATCCTTGGCCATAGAACGTTCGCCTTGCAATACATTTATTTGCACACCAGGCTGGTTATCGGCATAGGTAGAAAATATTTGCGATTTCTTTGACGGGATGGTAGTATTCGATTCAATCAGTGGCGTCATTACTCCACCGGCTGTTTCAATACCTAACGTAAGTGGCGTTACATCTAGCAACAATACATCTTTAATATCGCCGCTTAATACCGCACCTTGTATGGCTGCACCCACTGCAACAACCTCATCGGGGTTAACACCACGGTTTGGTTTTTTGCCAAAGAATTTTTCTACTATCTCCAACACTTTAGGGATACGACTGCTACCACCTACCATAATTACTTCTTCAATATCGGCCGGGGTCATACCTGCATCTTTCAATGCTGCTTCGCAAGGCTTTAAGCAACGGGCAAATAAACTATCAGCTAGTGCTTCAAATTTTGCACGGGTTAATTTTTTAACTAAGTGTTTGGGCACACCATCAACCGCCGTTACATACGGCAAGTTAATTTCTGTTTCGGTTGACGATGATAACTCAACCTTGGCTTTTTCCGACGCTTCTTTTAAACGCTGCAAAGCCATTGGGTCTTTGCGCAGGTCGATGGCTTCATCATTTTTGAATTCATCGGCCAGCCAATCCATAATTACTTTATCAAAATCATCACCACCCAGGTGGGTATCTCCATTTGTAGATTTTACTTCAAACACACCATCGCCTAATTCAAGTACAGAGATATCGAATGTACCTCCACCCAAATCGAACACGGCAATTTTGTGGTCTTTACCGCCTTTATCCAATCCGTAGGCAAGTGCTGCGGCGGTAGGCTCGTTTACAATACGGCGTACATTAAGGCCTGCAATTTCGCCGGCTTCTTTGGTGGCCTGGCGCTGGGCATCGTTAAAGTAAGCGGGCACGGTAATTACCGCATCGGTTACTTCGGCACCCAGGTAATCTTCGGCAGTTTTCTTCATTTTCTGCAAAACCATGGCGCTAATTTCCTGTGGCGTGTATAATCTGCCATCTATG
>JBKJPN010000190.1:0-2597 GCA_046595125.1 Ferruginibacter sp. | reverse complement strand
GGTTTAAATGTGCCAGCACCTACATGAAGAGTTACAAAACCTGTTTGAATATTTTTTTTGGCAAGCTTCTTAAAAATGTTTTCAGTAAAATGCAGTCCGGCAGTTGGTGCCGCAACAGAGCCTTCGTCTCTGGCATAAATGGTTTGATAGCGTTCGATGTCTTCCGCTTCTGTTTTTCTTTTTATATAGGGTGGCAGTGGAATATCGCCACACTGTTCCAATACTTCTGCAAAACTTAAATCAGCTGGTGCCCAGAAAAACTCAACAACATAGGCATCGTTAAGTTTCTCAACTAGTTTTGCCTTTAATTTCCCAGTACCCTCCCCATAGCTATCGGGACCCAACTCCCAATTCCTTTCTATTTCAGTTTCCTTCCACTTGCTTATACCACCAATCATGCATTTCCATTTTACCGAACCCTTCTTGTTCATAACATGGCTGTACTCATTGATTGCCTCATGCGGCTCCAAACAAAAAATTTCAATAATGCCGCCGGTGCTTTTTTGAAACCGCAAGCGGGCTTTAATTACTTTGGTATTGTTGAAAATTAGAAAACTATCTGCTGGCAGATGGCTATCAATATTATTATAAACATCTTGCTCAATATTTCCTTCCTTATAAATTAATAATTTGGATGAATCCCTTGCTGCAAGCGGATGCAAGGCAATCCTTTCAGTAGGTAGTTCGTAACTGTAATCGAGTATGGAAATATTTTTTGGGTGCATTATTTTAAAAACTCAGTAACTTCTTTAATCCATTTATCTGTTTCTTTTTTGCAGAGGCTCTCATGGCCGCTGTTTTCATACACTACAAACTTTTTGTTGGCACAGGCAATATTTTTAAATAAAATATCTTCTTCGCTTTTACTAACCCGAGGGTCGTTTTTGCCCCACTGCAATAATGTTGGACAAGTAATTTTTTCTGCAAACTCCTGAGGTTTCATGCCAAAGGCCCAAAAGCCATGTTCGGTCCCTCCCCAAAAAGTAAGTAAGGTGGATATAGGTTGTACTGGCAGTCCCATCATCTTAACCCGGCCCTTAACCGCATCTTCAATAGTACCAAAAGGCATTTCTAAAATTACTTTCTGCGGCTGCAGGTCGTAATCTTTAATTGCTTTAACGATTGTAGATGCACCCATTGAAATTCCCCAAAGAACTATATTCTTTTCACCTTTCGATTTAATATAATCAAACGCCAATTTAACATCTTCAGTTTCATCAAACCCAATGGTACAGGTATTTCCTTCGCTGTTGCCGTGCGCCCTAAAATCAAGCAGCAAAGTATTGTAACCCAGTTTTCTATATTCTTCTGCCTCTTTAAATACACCAGACTTAGTGCCGCCGTGCCCATGAAAAAGACATACGGTGCCAATTGCACTATCAACTGGTATATACCAAGCCTCCAGTTTTAAACTGTCTTTTGTTTTTAAATAAATGGTTCGAATACTTGAGTCTGCAGTTACCGTATTATGCTTTTTTACAGCATTAATACCAAAAAGTATTTCTTTGGCTTTATCCCAACCCGATTTCTCTTCATTCTTTTTTAAGGTGATGGAACCATTATCATAAAAATGAGTAAACTTATAGGCATGAAATGCCACTATCACATTCAGCAGAATAAATACGGCAATTACTGATCGGAAAAGGATTTTGAGAAATTTCTTCATTATAAAGCGCTGTTTTTGCAAAAGTATAGGTAAATATGTTGCGAACGGTAGATTAGTAATATCTAATGTTTGTACATTTGGCACTCTAAAAATTTCAAATCAAATACTATGCGATTTATCAAACCAGTTTTATTTTCCCTGAGTTTTTTATTTGTTTTAAGTGCTTTTGCACAAACCGGCAAATTCGAATGGAAGGAAGCCACTTCGGGTGGATACACCTATAAGTATGTAACCAATGATCCTGCCAAGGCGAGGTTTTATACTTTAAAGAACGGGCTTACAGTTATTTTAAGTGCTACCAATAAAGATCCGCGGATACAGTGTTATGTGGCTACAAAAGCTGGTAGTAAAACCGACCCTGCAACTAACACGGGACTTGCGCATTATCTGGAGCATATGTTGTTTAAAGGAACTGATAAATACGGTTCGTTAAATTGGGCAAAAGAAAAACCCGAGCTGGATAAAATTGATGACCTGTATGAACTATACAATAAAACAACCGATACCGAAAAACGGAAAGAAATTTATCATCGCATAGATTCTGTTTCGGGTGTTGCTTCTAAATACGCCATTGCCAATGAGTACGATAAGATGATGAGCAGCATGGGCGCACAGGGCACCAACGCCTTTACTTCTTTTGAGCAAACAGTTTATACCGATGATGTACCTGCCAATGCTATTGACAAATACCTGGCTGTGCAAGGGGAGCGTTTCCGGAATCCGATACTCAGAATTTTTCATACAGAGTTGGAAGCTGTTTATGAAGAAAAGAACCGGGGGCTGGATAGCGATGGACGACGTGTTTTTGAAAAATTGTTTGCTGAATTATTTAAGAATCATAATTACGGATTGCAAACTACCATTGGAACTATTGAGCATTTAAAAAATCCCTCACTGGTGGAGATTAGAAAATATTTCAACAAATATTATG
>JBKJPN010000142.1:0-5364 GCA_046595125.1 Ferruginibacter sp. | reverse complement strand
GGATGAGTATCTCGGCGAATCATAAAACATCAGCATTCCTCTATCCGGACTTGCCGTTTCGAAACTCACATAAGGTACCATATCCCAACCTTTATCTGTCATGCTTTTATACAATTGTGGCTCAAATTTATCTTTCAACCATCCGCCTAAACCAGCGCCCAACTTATCATACTGCGTAGTAAGCATCGTCATGGTGTGTTGGTAATCCGCTCCATCACTAACATGGTTGTCAATTAAAATGTCTGGGTCAAGCCAATGAAAAATTTGTGTAAATGACTTTGTATTTTTGCTATCGTTCTTTGTAAAGTCACGGTTCAAATCTAGGTTTTGTGCATTGCCTCTAAAGCCATATTCTTTTGGCCCTTCCTGATTTGCCCTTGAGTAAGAATTACGGTTTAAACATCCACCAATATTATACACGGGAATAAAAGCCAGCGCCACATTATTAGGCAGTTTGATTTTATTATTTACAATATCTCTCACCAGCATCATACTAGCATCAATGCCATCCGGCTCGCCGGGGTGAATACCATTGTTGATGAGGATTACAGCTTTGTTTTGTTTGTGCCACAGTGCAGCATCAAACTTGCCATCATTACTAACTAAAACCAGGTGCAATGGATAACCGGCATCCGTCATGCCCATTTCTTTTACCAAAACTTTGCTAGATATTTTATCTAAGTTCTTATACCATTCGATAGCTTCAAAATAAGTGGCACTTTCCAGTCCGTTTGTTTTTTCAAAACTGCATTGTTGTGCATCTGTAGAATAGAAAAGGAAAAAACTAAATGAAAGGACGAAAATCTTTCTCATGCAGGTTAAATTTTGCGTTAAGCTACAAATAAAAATGGGTGAAGCGCCTACCGCCCAAAAAACAAAAAACCCGTTGATATAAATATCACGGGTTTAATAATATAATAAAAGAGTTTATTACTTTGCCTGGGCGTTCACACGCTTAGCCAACTTACTCTTTAAATTAGAAGCTTTGTTCTTATGGATTGTACCACGCTTGGCTAATTTATCAATCATTGAAGCAACTTTAGGGAAAGCTTCTGTTGCAGCCGCCTTTTCACTTGCCTTTAAATCACGGATGGCGTTACGGGTAGTTTTACCATAATAACGGTTACGTTCGTTACGCTTCGCACTCTGTCTAACGTCTTTCTTGGTTGCTGCATGATTTGCCATGTAAAATCTATTTTTTGGGCTGCAAAGATAGGGATTTCAATTAAAAATGAGTAATTAAAAATGGATAATTTTTAAAAGTTGTATTTTCTGCTTTATTTCGGATAAAATTAGTCTTATGAACAGGTATTTATTGCTGGCATTGCATATTATTTCATTGGTTTTACTAGGCTTTGGATGGATGCTTGACATTTTACATATTAATATATCCATTCACTATATCATCGATTTTAATATTTTCAACGAAAAACGGAGCATTTTGGGCATGATGGAAAAGCTTTGGAAAGATGCTAATTACTGGCCTTTTATCCTCATATTTATTTTTGGCATTATTGTTCCGCTTATTAAATCTGGCATTTTATTTTATATAATGCTGGCTAAAAATCCCAATAGTAAATGGCAACGTTTCGTAAGTGCCATCAGCAAATGGGCTATGGCCGATGTTTTTGCCATCAGCATTTTTGTAGCTTTTTTGGGTGCCAATGCCATGGAAAGTACCAAAGCAACTTTACAACCGGGCTTTTATTATTTTGCGGGATATGTAATCCTCAGCGGCATCGTTGTCGCTCTTTGCGGAAAAATGCTTTCAAATTCCGCTAATAATAACGCATAATTAAACGATATTTGCAGTCCATTTTAGCTCAATATAGAGCTGAAGTATAAGAGTGCGACTTGCCTAGCCGGCAGGCTGGCGCCAAAGAAGCTTATTAATAGTACTGCGGCTTGGTACAAAAAAAATAATTTCACTTTGTTATGAAGGATTTCCAGTACATCACCAATTCACATCCCGGTTACATTGAGGGACTATACAATGATTTTGTAAAAGACCCAACTAGTGTAGATGTGGATATGCGTAAGTTTTTTGAAGGCTTTGATTTTGCCGTTACTAATGCTGTAGGTTCTTCAAATGGCGCAGCAACAAATGGAACGGTAGTTTCTTCTGGTCAACTCGACAAGGAATTTTCGGTGTATAAGTTGATATTAGCCTATCGCAGAAAAGGGCATTTAATTGCAAAAACGAATCCCATCAGGGAAAGAAAAGACCGCCATGCAAATCTTAGTCTGGCTGATTTTAATTTAAGCGACGCTGATTTAAATACAGGTTTTGAAGCAGGGAATCTGATTGGCATGCGTAGTGCAAGCCTTAAAGATATTCTGGCTCATTTGCATAAATGCTATACAAGCCATGTGGGTGTGCAGGTTGCTTATATTACCGACCGTAAAAGACAAGAATGGCTTTTTAATGCTGTGGAAAACACGTTGCTACAGCCGGTTCCGCTTCCGCAGAAAAAAAGAATTTTGCAAAAACTGAATGAAGGGGTAATGTTTGAAAAGTTTTTGCACACAAAATATATTGGTCAAAAAAGATTTTCATTAGAAGGCGGCGAGACTGCAATTGCAGCATTGGATGCCATCATAAATATTTCGGCAAACAACGATGTGGAAGAAGTGGTGATTGGAATGGCGCACAGGGGAAGGTTGAATGTGTTGGCTAATATTATGGGTAAAACCTATGAGCAAATTTTTAGTGAGTTTGAAGGAAATAGCATTCCGGATACAACCATGGGCAGTGGCGATGTTAAATATCACCTGGGTTTTGGTAGTGATGTTGAAACTGCTGATGGTAAAAAAATTCATTTAAAATTAATGCCCAACCCATCTCACTTGGAAGCTGTTGACCCATTGGTAATTGGTTTTGCAAGAAGTAAGGCTGATGTTTTGTATAATAGCGACTACGATAAAATTCTTCCAATACTAATACATGGCGATGCTTCCATTGCAGGCCAGGGAATCGTTTACGAGGTTTTGCAAATGAGTGGATTGGACGGTTATTACACGGGGGGCACCATTCATTTTGTTATTAATAATCAAATTGGGTTCACTACTGATTTTGATGATGCCCGTACTTCGGATTATTGTACTTCCATTGCGGCCATGGTGCATGCACCTGTTTTGCATATTAATGGCGATGATGCCGAAGCGGTTGTTAAAGCCTGCGAAATTGCAACGCTTTACCGCCAAGAATTTAACAGTGATATATTTATTGATATGGTTTGCTACCGCAAACACGGACATAACGAGGGCGATGAGCCTAAGTTTACGCAGCCGCAGTTATATGCACTTATTGATAAGCACCTGAACCCAAGAGAGGTTTATACACAGTTTTTAATGGAGAATGGGGAGCCGGAAGCACAGGCACTTGCAAAAGAAATGGAGCAGAAATTTCTGGCCGATTTGCAGGAGCGTTTGGATGAAGTGAAGCAAAATCCGTTACCTTATAAATATCAGCCACCCGAATTGGTTTGGAAAAGCCTGCGTAGAGCAACTGCCGAGGATTTTGATGCATCGCCGGTTACCGCCATTGGCAACGATGAATTCAAATTATTGTTTGAAGGTTTGATGAAATGGCCTGCAGATTTTAAACCGTTGCGTAAGGTTGAAAAGCTGATAAGCGATAAACTGAAATTATTCAGCGATGAAAATAAAATTGACTGGGCAACCGCCGAGTTAATGGCTTATGGAAGTTTGCTGGTTGAGGGCAAAGATGTACGCATGAGCGGACAGGATGTGAAGCGTGGCACTTTCAGTCATCGTCATGCGGCTTTGTACGATGAAAATACAAACGCTGAGTATAACAGATTGAATCATTTTATTGAAACACAATCGCCTTTTAGAATTTATAATTCTTTGTTGAGTGAATATGCGGTGCTGGGTTTTGAATATGGCTATGCCATGGCCAATCCGAATGCACTGGTTATTTGGGAAGCTCAGTTTGGCGATTTTTGTAATGGTGCACAAACCATCATCGACCAGTTTATAGCTGCGGCCGAAACCAAATGGCAACGTATGAATTCGGTGGTCATGTTGTTGCCGCATGGTTACGAAGGGCAGGGCCCCGAGCATAGTAGTGCCAGAATGGAACGCTTTTTACAAATGTGTGCTGAACTGAATTTTGTAGTGTCAAATGTTACAACTGCAGCAAATTTCTTCCATTTACTTCGTCGTCAATTAGCATGGTCGTTCCGTAAGCCATTGGTGGTTTTTTCACCAAAGGCAAACCTTCGTCACCCGGGCAGTTACAGTACTCGAGAAGAATTTACCAGTGGCGGATTTAAAGAAGTGATTGACGATGCAACTATTAAAGATGCCTCTGTCATTACCAAAGTTTTGATGTGCAGCGGTAAAATTTATTTCGATTTGGCTGAACGTCAGCAAAAAGACTTGCCTGCCGGACAGGCAGGAAATAGAACAGATGTTGCCATAGTAAGACTGGAGCAAATTCACCCCATACCGCAAAAGCAATTGGATGAGTTGTACAAAAAATACAGTAAAGCTATTTGGTACTGGGTACAGGAAGAACCGCTGAACATGGGCGCAGCAACATTCTTAAGAATGAATTTGAAAAATATCAATTTCTATATTATCAGCCGTCAGTTGAGCGCCGCAACAGCTACGGGCTACAATAAAGTACATCAAAAAGAGCAGGAGCAGATAATTGATACTGCCTTTACAATTTAGATATCTCAGATTAAATTGATGAAATTTGATTTCGCTGATTAATTTTGCTTCGCAAAATAGTTATGTAAATGGAAGAGTATATACATTCGGAATTAACAGGTAAGATAATCGGATGTGCTATGAAAGTTCACCGGGTTATCGGGCCAGGATTTCCTGAAATTATTTACAACAGGTGTTTGCAGATTGAATTGAGAAAATCAGGATTATCCTGCGAAGCAGAAGTTGAAAAAGATATTTATTATGAAGGAATAAAAGTAGGTTCAAGACGGTTGGATTTACTGGTGAATAATTGGGGAATTGTTGAGTTAAAAGCAGTAACAGAAGTTGAGCCTCTGTACTACAATCAAATCATTAATTATTTGAAAATATTTAAAATTGAAGTTGGCTTATTATTAAATTTTGGAAATACAAGTTTACAATACAAGCGATTTGCAAATACCAGATGACGAAGTCATCTATCTGCGAAATCATTATTAATCAAATCAATCAGCGTTCATGTTTAATTCATTAAGTGAAAAATTAGAAGCAGCCTTTAAAAATATAAAAGGTCAGGCCCGTATTACCGACCTCAATATCGCTAATACCGTAAAAGACATTCGCCGTGCATTGGTTGATGCCGATGTGAATTACAAAATTGCCAAAGAATTTACTGATAAAATAAAA
>JBKJPN010000126.1:0-2804 GCA_046595125.1 Ferruginibacter sp. | reverse complement strand
AACTTGGTGGACATTCTGAATTTTTGCCGCCATAAAAACTCCAGTTTTTGCAACAACCCAAATTTTCCATTAAAATGTTTAAAATACTGGTTAATATCGGGCAGGTTAACAAACATGGCAATAGCAGTGCCTTTGTGGTAAGCAAAGTAAACCAGGTTTTCTTCCATTACAGGTTTCATCTTTTTAAATAAAAGCAATACCTGTTCCTTATTCATTTGTTTTAAACCACCGTGGCCCGCCCAGGCTTTATTATACACTTCGGCAAAATCGGCCGCATATTTTGGCAGGTTATTTTTTTTGATAGTTTCAAAACTAATCTCAGGATTTTCTTCGTGAACCTTGTGCCTGTCTATTGTTTTTTGAGCAAGGGGTTTTTGCGCACCCAGTGCAAAACATATCTGGTTGTAAAAAACTTTAAACCCATAATTTTCGAGAAGCTGCACGTAATAAGGCTGATTATAATTCATGCAATACAAAGGCGGCGTAAACCCTTCTGTAATTAATCCCCACCAGCGGTCGCGTTCGCCAAAATTAATGGGGCCATCCATCGCTTCCATTCCTTTTGTAATAAGCCAATGCTTTGCATTATCAAACAACAAATCGGCTGCATCCTGATCATTAATACATTCAAAAAATCCAATTCCTCCAACAGGAACCTCATCGCCTTTGTTTTTGTATTTTTTGTTGATGAAAGCCGCAATGCGACCAATTAAATTGCCTGCATCATCTTTTAAAACCCAGCGGGTCACTTCGCCAAAACGAAATGCTTTATTCTTTTCTTTATCAAAAACTTCGTTGATATCCTTATCTAAGGGACGTATCCAGTTAGGGTCGCTTTTATTGATGATAACTGCGGCCTGTATAAATTGCTGTGCGGTAATTTTATCTGTTACGGGTGTTATCTGCATATTCATTTGTAAAAAGCAAAAGTATGGGATTCATATAAAAGCTGCTATTGGATTTTAACAGGTTTTCAAAAAAAAGGCCATCCGCAAAAACGGATGGCCTTGTTGATTTTTAAACTGCTGAACTAATTCCTGATGAGTTTTAAAGTTCTCACATTATTCCCTTGCCTAATTTCAGCCAGATAGGTACCCGGTCTTAGGTCGGCACCAAGGCGAATAATCTGCTGTTTGGTAAAGGCTTGCTCGATGGTTTTAACCGGTTTGCCGCTTATATCATACACTACTATTTGTACCTTCTCGTTATTGCCACCCTCCAGTACGATATTGAAATCGGACGCTGACGGATTAGGATAAGCCATTACACTGAATGGTTTAGGTTCGGGCTTCCAGTTAATCTCGGCAGGCTTTGTAATCTCAACTGATTTAACTGGCGGCTCCTCGTTTTGAGTGATGATATTATTGGGTGCAAATGAGCCATTACTACCACTAACAACCTCCTCTCCATCATTTATGGCTTTCAGAAGCGTACGTGCCTGTGTTGTACTCCAGTTATTGGAATACCAGATTCCGCCATTTTTGCGATATAAGGTTATTCCTATAGAGTCCTTCTTGGTAGTAAGTCCAGCTGCATCAAACAGGTCCATGGTTAATGTTATACCCGATTCGAGCCCTATTGACGAGCCATCAGGAAGCACTTCCGACAGATTGGACTTGCTGCCGAATTGAGCATAGGCAGGAGTTGGTTGTCCAACTGCAAGTACAGAAATAGCCGTACTCTTCACTTTATAAGTATGCTCCACATTATCTAGGTTACCATCCTTGTCTTTCCAGCTCCTGATAAACAATTCCACCCTGCCCTGCGGATTGCTCAGGCTCTTGTTGTATTTCACCTCAAAAGTAAAGTCAGTCAGCTTACTTGAGCTGCCCCCCAAATATCCACCAGAGGTCAGGTTATCAACTGTTCCACCACCAACGATCCGACCACCCGGCGTTGGAACTGCAATAGTGATCTGTTTGTCGAATAGAGTAGAAGTGTTATTATAAAAATTACCTGTTACCCTTACTGCAATATCCAGTGGCAGTACCGTATTGTTGCCAATATTGTATTGTACAATGGCAGAGGCGGCTCCTACTGATGGATCTGCCGGGTTTACCAGGCCAACCGGCAGGTTTTGTGCTCCACCAATCGGTGTAAGGGTACTTCCGTTACGAACAAAGAAAGATATCCTTGCAGTTGTAATATCGCCGCAGTTGGCTACCTGGTTTCTGATTGTTGCTGCCAATGTTAAGGTTGCAGTACTACTGCTGGAACTAGTAGTCCAGTAGAAGGAAGCACCTGTGTAGAAGGTTTCGGCTACAGGCAATACATTACCCGGCGTAACAATCACAGTAAAGGAGGTTGAGCTTACCACACCGCACTCATCTTTCACTTTTACGGTTACTACATAAGTACCCACACCCTCTCCTTTTATACAACCTGTTACGTTCCATGTACGTGTATTGGCACCTACCGTATTCGGGAATATTCCTAAGCCTAATGGGAATCCATTGACCGGACTTCCAGTACCCTTAACGTAGGAAACTCCGTCAATGTTCAGGTCACTACCATCAGAATCAATGTCATTTGCTGTAACTACTACGGTAGCAATAGCCGTTCCGTATGGCAGGGTTTGAGTTCCTCTATTATTACTTGAAGTTGGTCCCACATTTACCATCCAGTTAACCACTGTTGCGGTTCCTATGGTAGAGTTACAATTTGTACCTGTTGCGGTACGATAGGTCCTCACCTCAACTTCTAATTTTCCTGTTGTGTTGATGTTTGCGCCTGAAGTATACGACATCCAAGAAGTCCAGGTACCACCTACTATATTTTTACAACGGAACTCCAATACATCGGTT
>JBKJPN010000088.1:0-8939 GCA_046595125.1 Ferruginibacter sp. | reverse complement strand
AAATGCAACTAAGAACAATGCAATCAATTTAGAAACCGAAGTGGAAAAAATTATTAAAGAACAGGCCAAGCGTTTTAATATGAAGATCAATTAAGATTGACCGGCCGGGCCTTTCTTCTCATCGGGAAATGCTTTTTTATGTACCAGCGAGTTGAAAAAAGAAAGTAGTGCGCCAAATAAAAGGGCATGCCAAAAACTATCTACTTTAAAACCGTGCACAAAATAAGCATCAAGTAAAATTATTGCGGCATTTATTACGAACAGAAAAAGACCCAGCGTTAAAATGGTTGCAGGTAATGTAAATAAAATGAGTAAAGGTTTTACAATGGCATCAAGCAGTGATAAAACTATTGCCACAATAACAGCCGTAAAAAAATCAACGATAGAAATGCCGGGCAAAATATAAGCAAGTACAAATACATTTACCGAGCAAACCAGTACTTTAAAAAACCACTTTTTCATAAAATTAAATTACAACTAATTCGTAAAATTGTTCAGGATTTAAGTATTTTTTTGCAAGTTCCCTCAGCTCCTCTGCCGAAATGGTTTTGATGGTTTCTATGGAGCGGTAAAAATAATCATCGGTTAGATTATTCAGAATTAAGTTCTTCCAACGGCCCATGATATGAAACGGACCGTCCAGGTCGCCGAGGATTGTGCCAATTAAATAATTACGTACCAATAATAATTCCTCGTCGTCAACTAAGTCTTCTCTCAATAATTTCATTTCCTTATACACTTCTTCAATCGTTGCTTCACAAACATCTTTGCCGGCTTCGGTGCTTATCATCCAGGCTGAATCGTGAATATGGTTCTGTACATAGCTATGTATGCCGTATGTGTATCCTTTGTCTTCTCTGATATTGCTCATGAGTCTACTGCCAAAAAAACCGCCGAACAAGGTATTCAGCACCATTACTTTCATAAAATCGGGGTGCTGGCGGTTGAAGAACGGCCTTGCAATACGGATAGAGCCCTGCACACCGTTGGCATCATTTTGTACCCGGTATTTTTTTTCTGTTGCAGGAAGTTGTTCGATAGTTGAGTATGTACTTTTGAATGGCTTTAAAGCCAAATCGCCAAAAGCCTTGTTCATCATCTGTTCAATATCGCCGGGCAGTTTACCGCTTACAAAAATTATACACTGCCCGTTAAGATAGTATTGCTTAAAGTGGTCTTTTAGCAAATTACTTTCCAGCGCATCAATATGCTCTAGGTTAGTGTATTTGCCATAAGGATGCGCTTCGCCATACAAATAAGCATCAACCAGGCGGTTGGCAACAAAATCGCTTTTTTGCAAACTCACACTTAAGCGCTGCCGAGAATTTTGTTTGTAAATATTTATCTCCTCTTCACTAAAAATCGAGTCGGTAATCATTTCTCTTACAACCGGCAACAAAGCTGGTATTTGCTTGGCTAAAGCAGAAAGTGACACAACTGAGGTTTCGTTATAACAGGCCCTGTTACAGTATGCACCATAATATTCAAACTCTTCGTTTAGCTGAAAAGCATTTTTTTTACTAGTGCCATTTTTTAATAAATTGTTTGTTGCCGATGCAACGGTATGTTGCTGTTCAAACCAGTTACCGGCACAAAACACCAGTTCTACCTGCAGCACATCCTGTGCGCCTGCATCTATAGTATATACCGGCACACCGTTATCCAGTATAAACTGCTGATAAGGTTTTAGCTGTAAATTAAATTCGATAGCATCTTTTATATGGGGTGCGGCTTTTCTGTTTATCATGTTCTTATTCAAAAAAATCTTTTAAATGTGGATTGTTGTTTAATAGTCTTGAGCTGTGTTGAATGGTAATTATTTCTACAAGCTGGGCAGTTTTAACCCTGTATATAATTCTGTATTTAAATAATTTAAGCTCTCTTATTGCGGGGTTACTAAATTCCTTTACAATTTTTCCAAAGTCAGGCTGGCGTTTAAGTGAGTCGATTTTTTTAACAATAGATTCTGCAACCAGTTCAGCATTTTTATAGGAATCCTGAAGGATATAATCATAAATTCCGGCAATATCATTTTTTGCTTTGGAAGTTATTTTGATTTGTACCATGAGCGCATTTCTTTTTTGAAATCATTCCAATCTGAAACGGTTCCTTCGTCGGCTTCCTTTAATCCTTCTTCTACTTTCTTTTTAAAAACAATATCATAAAAAATAGCCTGGGCATCAGATGAAGAAAGGCTGGAAGAAAGAGTTTCTATGTCTTTTTTTACCTTATTTATTTTTATTGTACCCATAAAATGTCTTTATTCAAATTTACAATTTAATTATCAGAGTAATAGTACAGGGTGTTACTGTTGTTGGCATCAAAAATTATTTTACTTTCTGTTTTTATTTCATCGGCGGTAACCGCACGGTACCTGTCTAATTCCTTATTAATCAAATCGGCATCTCCCATCAACTCGTACATGGCCAGACTAGAAGCACGGTTCATAATACTCATGTCTTCAAAAGCAATCATGCTCTCGGTTTTATTGATGACCTTATCCAGTTCACGCTGGCTGATGCCATCCTGCTGCAGCTTTATCAGTTCTTCATTAACCGCCGCTTCTGCATCTTCCATTTTTACACCCTTAACTAATTTGCCGGATATGGTTAACAAGCCGGCATCGGTACTGCCCAAATGGTAACAAGCGATATTGCTGAACAATTGTTTTTCTTTTACCAATGCCTGAAACAAACGGGAAGATCCACCGCCGCTTAAAATTTCGGTTATCAAATCCGCAGTGTAATAGCGCATGTCATTGCGGGGATAAATATGCCAGCATTTATACAGTGCATCAAGCGGCACATTTGCCTTTACATTGTTTGATCTTGCTTCAGTTTGCTTGGGCTCCACGGGTAGGTTACGAATATATTTTTCGCCAGCCGGAATGGGTGCAAACCATTTTTCGGAAAGCCGTTTTACTTCTTCCACCGTAACATTTCCTGCAACAACAAGTATCGCGTTCGACGGGTTGTAATGTTTATTAAAAAATGCTTTCACATCATCAAGCGTAGCGTTTTCGATATGACTCAGGTCTGCACCTATCGTCATCCATTTATAAGGATGCACTTTGTAAGTAAGTTCTCTCAGTTTATGCCACACATCGCCATATGGTTTATTGATATAGTGCTCTTTAAACTCTTCGCAAACAACTTTGCGTTGCACTTCCAGGCTTTTTTTGCTGAATGCCAGCGAAAGCATTCGATCACTCTCCAGCCAAAAAGCCGTCTCTAAATTTTCGGCCGGCAACTGACAATAATAGTTGGTGAGATCGTTTGTTGTAAAGGCATTGTTTTCGCCGCCGGCAAGCTGCAGGGGCTCATCGTACACTTTAATATTGATGCTGCCGCCAAACATGAGGTGCTCAAACAAATGAGCAAATCCGGTCTGAGCAGGGTTTTCATCACGGGCACCCACATCGTACAGCACATTAACAACCGCCATGGGCGTGCTTTTATCCTGATGAACCAACACTCTTAAACCGTTGGCTATTTCAAATTTTTCAAACTGAATCATGTGCAAATGTACGGAGGGGAATAAAACCTAAACACATGTTTATCGAATGCTGACAGTATTTAGGGTTAGTTCTTTCAAAATACTACCTCTTCTTACTAATACACTTACCGACTCATAAGGTTTTTGCAGCATTGCTTTATAAACTTGCATGTTCATCGAAAAATTTTTATTTACAGCAAGAATTTCATCATTTACCTTAAAATGGGCCTTTTCGGCTGGAGAATCGGCAATCACATCTTCAACTACTATTTTACCATTAATATAATAGATGCCCAGGCCTGTATAAGCATAATCAAAGCTTTCATTAAAATGGCTGTTGGGCAATAAATGTATCTCTCGGTTTGGGTAATTAAATACCATATTGAACCTGCGCAACAAATCGTTGCCCAAAAGGCCGCCGGTAAAAGGATAGGAGGTTACATTATAGTCATCTTTATACAAATAAACCGGCACCTGTCTAAATTTATAAGGCCCTATTTTTACTTCCCTAATGAGTGTGAGCCGCATCTGGAGTTTGCCGCTCATGCCTTCGGCCTGTGTAATAACCGGTCGCCTTTTATTAAGTAGTATTCCGCTGTCTTTTGCAAATTTTTCGCTCATTAGTAAACAAAGCCCTGCCCCGGTATCAAAATAAAAATTAAATCCAAGTCTTTTCTTGTCTCTTATATTCACCCACTGAATAGGCAAATTGGTAAAGGCCGGATGCAGCAACGTTCCCTCAACCGGATAGTTTATTTTACCAGGTTTATATATTTCTATTATACTACTGTCGAAATTTATTTTTACAATGTACCGGCTAAAAAAACTGTAGCCAATGATACCGTCAACTTTTTCGCCATACACACTGCTTAAAACCTCATAATTATTTACATGAAAATTCAGATGCTTTACCGTAAGACCGGGAAGTATGAGTTTTTGATTGAAAACAAATCCCACCTTCCTTATGCCGCCTATGCCGGTGATTGTGGTATCAGAAGCCGTGACGGCAATATTAAACTCGGCGCAGGTGCTGGAATCGAGTGAAATGCCACCACTGCCGGTATCTAAAATAAAATTTAACGTGTCGGGTATATCGCCAAACCTAGCCTGCAAAACCATAACACCTCCGCTAAACTGCTTAAATCCAAATTTTGTGATAAATTCCGCTTCCTTTTCTGGCAAAAGCTCCTGTGCATCTGCCTTGGCAAATGATACAAAAGCTAATATGATACAAAAAAAATATCTCATGCTACACTTAGTCTAATTTACAACCTATTGGATGTACTTTTGTTATTTATTACACAAATGAAATTTATGGTATTAACTGATTTATATCAAAAGGCACTCCGGTTCGAATTTCTTACTGTAGAGGAAGGCATGTTTATGTTTGAAAATGCTGCTTTAACCGAACTAATGTTTGTTGCAGACGAGTTAAGAAAAAAACAAGTGCCCCATGGTAAAGTTACCTGGCAGATAGACAGGAATGTGAACACCACCAATGTTTGTATAGCCAATTGCAAATTTTGTAATTTCTACCGCATACCCGGCCATGCCGAAGCATACATTACCGACATAGAGACTTACAAAACAAAGATTGAGGAGACCATTAAATTTGGGGGCGATCAGTTACTATTGCAAGGTGGTCATCATCCCGAACTGGGATTGAGTTTTTACGTGAACCTTTTTAAAGAATTGAAATCGCTGTACCCAAATATTAAACTGCATACTTTAGGCCCGCCGGAAATTGCCCATATAACCAAGTTAGAAAAAAGTACACACCGTGAAGTACTGATGGCATTAAAAGAAGCTGGTATGGATAGCTTACCGGGAGCAGGAGCCGAAATTTTAACCGACCGTGTTCGTCGCCTTATCAGTAAAGGAAAATGCGGCGCACAGGAATGGCTGGATATTATGCATGAGGCACATAAACTAAATATCACTACCTCTGCCACCATGATGTTTGGTCATGTGGAAACATTACAGGAGCGCTTTGAACATTTAGTTAAGATAAGGGAAGTTCAAAGCCGTAAACCCGCTGAGGCAAAGGGTTTCCTTGCGTTCATCCCCTGGACATTTCAGGATGTAGACACCCTGCTGGCAAAAATTCGTGGGGTACATAATTTAACTACCGCCGAAGAATATATACGCATGATTGCCATTAGCCGAATTATGTTACCGAATGTTTTAAACATTCAGGCAAGCTGGTTAACTGTAGGTAAACAAGTAGCACAAATTTGTCTAAATGCAGGAGCCAACGATTTTGGAAGCATCATGATTGAAGAGAATGTGGTAAGTGCAGCTGGTGCTCCACATCGCTTTACAAGCACTACCATACAGTCGGCCATTAGAGAAGCCGGTTTTGAACCGCAGCTGCGCAATCAGCAATACGAATGGAGAGAAATACCGGAATCCATTGTTGAACAAGTTGTAAATTATTAACCATTATACAAAACTTCCAAAGTTTTTTAAACTTCGGAAGTTTAATAAAATTTATTGAAGAACGCCTATTTTATGAACAAACAAAAATTAGTTCATCGCTTTAGGATGATTGGCATTGCAGAAGGAATTTCCTTTTTAGTTTTACTACTGATAGCCATGCCACTTAAATATATTTTTAATATCCCCGAGGCAGTTAAGTTTACAGGCTGGGTACATGGTGCCCTTTTCATTGCCTTTATTTATTTTGCGTTTGAAGTAATGGGAACCTGCAAGAAAAGTTTTGGATGGTTTTTAAAAGCTTTTGTAGCAGCTTTTGTGCCTTGCGGCACTTTTATTTTCGACCAACAGTTAAAAAAAGACCCTGCATTACAATAGTCGTTTTATATAGGCTTTTCATCTCCTTTGTTGCCGATAATTGCGAATCGGGAAAGTAATAACCGCTCTTTAACAGCCGTTTTGTACTTTAAATTGAATATCCCCTCTATTTTTTTTAAATTTGATGATATAACTTATCAATTAAACGTAGTATGAATAAAACATTACGCACATCATTTTTCTTTTTTATACCAGCATTAATCATTCTTGGGTCATTCGATCTTAAAGCGCAGCATAAAGCTGAAACATTACACCAGCTAAATTCGCTCTTAGTAAATACGGTGATGGTTGATTTTTTTACACCACCGGTTGCCGCCCGTATTTATTGTTACCCCAATATTGCTTTTTACGAATGTATCCGTCAGGATGATCCATCATTTACAACTTTAACAAGTAAACTGAACGGATTGGGCTCCATACCTGATGCCCCAAAAAATGGCAAAGTTGATAATTTTATTGCAGCCTGTATTGCCTACTCGTATGTAGGGCAAAACCTCGTTGGCTCCGAATATAAATTGGAAGACTGGCGGAAGGCGTTTGTAGATTCATTGATGTTACATGGCGACAAAGAAACCACCCAAAACTCATTGTTGTACGGCCGAAGTGTTGCCGACAGTATTATCCTTTGGGCTAAAAAAGACAATTACGGCCAATCGAGAGCCATGCCCCGTTTTACTATAACAAATAAACCGGGCACCTGGCTGCCAACTCCGGCCGATTATGCACCGGCCATCGAACCACATTGGAATACCATCAGACCCATGACGCTTCAATCGCCTGCACAATTTTCTCCTAAAGAAAAGCTGGTGTACAGCCGTAAGAAAAATTCCATGTTTCATAAGAACATGATGGAGGTTTATGAAATTGGTAAAAAGCTCGACACAACCCAAAAACTGATTGCGCTATATTGGGATGACAATCCGAATGTATCGGTTAATATTGGTCACCTCAATTATTTTGTACATAAAATTTCTCCGGGCGGTCATTGGCTAATGATTACCAAACAAGCTTGTCAGGAACGAAATCAATCGGTTACCCGTTCGGCCCAGGCTTATGCACTTACATCTATCGCTTTGTTTGATGCCTTTATCTGTTCTTGGGATGAAAAGTTCAAAACCAATCTTATAAGACCTATAACTGTGATAAACGATTATGTAGATAAA
Organism: Ferruginibacter sp.; assembly: GCA_046595125.1. GTDB lineage: Bacteria > Bacteroidota > Bacteroidia > Chitinophagales > Chitinophagaceae > Ferruginibacter. The sequence goes on along the minus strand of JBKJPN010000088.1, from coordinate 1,467 downwards.
AACTGGCAGCCTTATATTCAAACGCCGCCATTTCCCGAGTTTACTAGCGGCCACGCTGTAATTTCCAATTCGGCTGCAACAGTACTTACTGCTTTGTTTGGCGATAATTATGAGTTTACCGACCTTACCGAAATTCCTTTTGGTAATGATACCCGTCATTTCAAATCATTTTATGAAGCATCAGAAGAAGTAAGCTGGAGCAGGGTTTACGGCGGCATTCATTATCCTGCAACAGCACGCATCAGCATTGCACAAGGCAAAGAAGTTGGCAAACATGTATTGAAAACACTTTATCCTCCAGCTGCCAAAAAATAAAAAAGTCTCATGCTAAAAATAACTTTTCGATTTACATTTATACTGCTGCTGATTTGTTTTTCTATTCCTGTAAATGCTCAACAAGTTGGCAATCAAAAATTATTTTCGCTTTTACCAACTGCAAGCACCGGCATCGATTTTAGAAACGATATTGTGGAGACCCCAACCATGTTCATGTACCTCTACGAGAACTTATATGTGGGCGGTGGTGTAAGCATTGGCGATATTAATAACGACGGACTGCCCGATATTTATTTCTCTTCAACCCTCGGTTATAATAAACTTTACCTCAACCTGGGCAATCTTCAATTTAAAGATATTACCGAAACTGCCGGCGTAAATGGTGGGCAGGGTATTAAGACCGGTGTGACCATGGTAGATATCAATAATGATGGTTACCTGGATATTTTTGTTTGCAAATCGGGATACAAAGACCCGAGGTTAAGAACGAAAATTCTGTACATCAATAATAAAGATCTCACATTTACAGATAAGGCAGCTGAGTATGGATTGGATGAATCGAGTTTTACTATGCAGGCTTACTTTTTTGATTACGATAACGATGGTGATAAGGATGTGTATTTTTTAGATCATCCAGACGATTTTAGTAAATCCATGACCATACCAGCAACCATGGAAAATGGTAAGATTGTGTATGCACAGGATACCAATACCGTTTATGTAAGCGATCGGCTTTTTGAAAACCGCAATGGCAAATTTGTTGACGTTACAAAAAAAGCCGGACTGATAAATCATGCGTTTGGGTTAAGCGCCTCCATAGCTGATATTAACGGTGATGGATGGCCCGATATTTACACTGCCAACGATTTTAATAAACCCGATTTCATCTACATAAATAACCGCAACGGTACTTTTACAAATAAGATGACTTCTTATTTACGGCATACCAGTTTTTCCGCCATGGGTTCCGATATTGCTGATATTAACAATGACGGACACGAAGATATTTTTGTGGTGGATATGGCCAATGATGACCCCATCAGGCAAAAACAGTTATTTGCAGTAAATCAGAACTACGACAAGTTTGAGCTGTTGCTGAAATACGGTTTGTATTACCAGTACCCACGCAACAGTTTTCAACTTAACAACGCCGACGGTACTTTCAGCGAAATTGGCAACTACGCTGGTGTT
>JBKJPN010000081.1:0-19576 GCA_046595125.1 Ferruginibacter sp. | reverse complement strand
GACTTGTAATTTCTCATTGAAAAATTAACGTCAAATTCTAAATTAATATTTGCGCTAACATTACCTTGATAATCAATTAATTATTTGCTGCTGTTTCCAAACTTTCAAAGAACTTTTGACTTTACTTTTTGTCCCTTTTTTCATTGGGAGTGCAAATGTAGGAGTCTTTATTTAATCACCCAAATTTAATTGAGTTTTCTTTACTTTTTTTTCAACTTTTTTTTGCTCTTTTTTCCTTTGAAAAAAGCCCTTTTTTTAATTGGGAGTGCAAAAGTAAGAGTGGAGCGTTTACCCACCAAATTTAATTTCAACATTCGTGAAATTAGTTTTGATTTCGGCTCTACTTTTTGTGTGATTTATTGTTAAGAACTAATGCCTTTTTTCAAAAGCGGACGGCAAAGATAAGGCTGTTAAAACTGTTGCCAAAATAAATATGAAGGTTTGTTATTAACATTCAGCACAAATGCTTCTTTATAACTGGTGAAAGCTTTCACAGTGCTGAGTTACAGGAACTGACAGTTTTATAAACTTTTTTTTTAGAATAGTTCGAACGTCTTGAATAATTACTGACAATGAGTGATTTTTTGAGCTTGAAACCGCAAATAAGAGAACATGCCGAAAGGTAAACTCGAGCGTTTTCATTGAAAAAAAATTATTGAAAAGATACTTCGTGTAGGAATAAACCATCGGAACTGACTGAAAAATCGGCATTTGTGCAATCTTTTGATTCTATAATTGCCTTAAACTCTTGTATGGTTATCTTCTTTTTACCCACCAGCAACATCGTTCCTACCAATCCTTTTACCATTCCCCGTAAAAAACGGTTGGCTTTCACTTTATAAATCCAACAATTGGCTTCCTGAACCCACTCGCTTATATGTATAGTACATAGGAATGAGTTTACCTGGGTATTTCGCTTTGAGAAACTGGTAAAGTCGGTATGGCTCATTATTTCTATTGCGGCTTGTTTCAGAAGTTCAATATCAATAGTATATGGTACGAAATAGGCTATGTCTTGCAAAAAGGGATTCTTTTGCTGGTATATATAGTAATGGTATTCCCGAGCTTTTGCATCAAATCGGCTATGCGCATCATCTGCCACAGCAAAAATCTGTTTAAGTACAATATCACTAGGAAGGATGGCATTGAGGTTATAAACACCTTCCTTTATCGGTACATCAGTATCAAAATGGAAAAAATTTTGGCGGGCATGAACTCCTGCATCGGTACGGGAAGAACCGGTTAGCTCAAATTTTTGCTTATAAAATATTTGCAAGGCTTTTTCTACTTCGGCCTGTATTGAGTCTGCATTTTCCTGTACCTGAAAACCGGAGTAGTTGGTGCCTTTATAGGAAACTTCGATAAAATAACGTGACATAGCTTTAGTTTGCAGGCGTTTTATTTAACGGCTTACCATGGCTTTAAACCTGGATTGGTAATAATTATCGGTCAACTGGTCTTCTAAAGTACCAAAATTATGGGAGTCGGATACATGTGGATAGGCTGCCACATATAACTTATAACGCTCCTCCTCATTCAAATATAAAACGCCTAGGTTTTTTATCTGCTCGGTTGTAAAACAAGTAGAAGTAAAAGTTTTCATTGCAATTTTGGTCATCCCTCCTTCGTTTGAAGCAGCTACCATTTTCGTACGAAGGTTAATAAATCCAGATTGAGTGGCGATGCTTTTGCAATCGGAGTTAATCATTTTAAGCGAAGTGTTTGCCTTTATAGTAGAAGTATCATCTGTTGAGTTATTCTGGTCAGCGATTCTTTGATTCTTTTTGGTAATTACAAAATCGCCTTTATTGGCCGAGTCTGACTTTGCGTTTGGATTTTGCAGTTCCATATCTATAAACCTCGAGTCTGTCTTTGTCTTAACGGTATTTTTTTTCATCGGCGATACAACTTGATTTTCATTAATAGGTATTGTATTTGAAACTGGACTAGTGACGGGAAGCAATACTTTTACCGTATCAGTATTTGCATTTACTAAATCGAGATAAGTTAATTTTAACCCCTCTGCCGTGGAATCAGATTCTAACTTAGTGATTGGGGTTAATTTAGATTCGCTTGTAACAATGGCTGGTTTATTTAACTCAGTGTAATTAGCATCAGCTGCTACTTCCGAAGGCTTGGTATTTGATACATCAACTTTGTTTTTTTCTACCCGTATTCTGGCAATTGAAGGGTCGTTTACAACCGCTGCCAGAATTTTTGCAAAGTCATCGGTACGTTCTGTATATTCATATGTCTCCGCATTTGCTATAACAATGCTGGGTTTAAGTAATTGTTCGTTCTTTAAATCGAATAAAACCACATTGATGCTTCCGCCATTTTTAAGGAGAAAGCCTTTGTCATCATCATTAATGAGCACAGTAAACTGCTGCTCAGGCCAGTCATTTTTTTGCGAGCCAAGTATCAAATTATACGAATTGCTATTTAGCCTAGGAATAATCATATAGCCAGTTGGAGAGGAGTTCAAATATTTTTTATCCATTTTAACATAAAATGGCTTCTGATCCACGGTCTGTATATAAATAAAGTGCCCTTGCTGGGCACAAGCCCCTGTTAACAGTAGGATTGATAGCGAAAACGTGCAACAGAATTTCAGCAAACCGGGATTCATTTATATTGTGATTTATGGCTTCAAAAATAACTATAATTACAATGCTTATGCCACTTATAAAAAAATTGCCATCTCATTTGCAAAGCCACGCTTACTTTTGCACCTAAACCTTGAATATGAAAAAAATATTGTTTTTACTTGCTTTGATAGCAGGGCCTATTTGTTTAATGGCTCAATTTGGACCAGAAACCGGCGATACTGCCTGGAAGACTATCCTCCGGGAATCAAATCCGAAAACTAATAGCCTTGTGCATACGAAGCTTGATGTAAGATTTGATTACGATAAAGCCTATTTATATGGCAAAGCATGGATTACCTTAAAACCCCATTTTTACAATACCGATTCTTTGTTGCTTGATGCCAAAGGAATGGATATTAAAGAAGTGGCGATGATGAAGGGTGCAACAAAATCGAAACTCAAATACGTGTATGATGGAATGGAATTAAAAATTATTCTTGATAAAACATATAAAGGAGGCGAAAACTACACGGTGTATATTGACTATGTAAGTAAGCCTAATGAGTTGAAAGTAAAAGGCAGCGCTGCCATAACTGATGCTAAGGGTTTGTATTTCATCAACCCTAAAGGCGAGGATAAAACCAAACCAACACAGATTTGGACACAGGGCGAAACAGAGGCCAACAGCGTTTGGATGCCCACCATTGACAAACCGAATCAAAAAACTACCGACGAGATTTACATGACCGTTCCGGCAAAATATGTAACCTTGAGTAATGGATTATTAGTTAGCCAGAAAAAGAACGCAGACGGCACAAGAACTGATTACTGGAAAATGGACCTCCCTCATGCACCCTATTTATTTTTCATGGGCGTAGGGGAATACTCAGTTATTAAAGACAGTTATAAAGGAAAGGAAGTTAGTTATTATGTTGAGAAGGAATATGCCCCTGTTGCCCGCAAAATATTTGGCAATACACCAGAGATGATTAAATTTTTCTCAGAAAAATTAGGCGTTGAATACCCTTGGGCAAAATACTCGCAGATTGTGGGACGTGATTATGTGAGTGGTGCAATGGAAAATACTACCGCTACGCTTCACCAAGAAAGTGCTTATCAAAACGCCAGAGAATTGGTTGACGGTATTGGATGGGAAGGTACGATTGCGCATGAATTATTTCACCATTGGTTTGGCGATTTAGTAACTGCCGAAAGCTGGAGCCATATTACGGTTAATGAATCGATGGCCGATTACAGCCAGACACTTTGGGCCGAATACAAACATGGCAAGGATGCAGGTGATGAAGAAAACCTGCAGGGATTGCAACAATACTTGTCTAACCCCGGCGAAAGTAAAAAAGACTTGGTGCGTTTTCATTACTCAAATAAAGAAGATGTTTTTGATTTAGTTAGCTACCAAAAAGGTGGACGAATACACCATATGCTGCGCAACTATGTTGGTGATGACGCTTATTTTAAGTCGCTGAATAATTATTTGACAACAAACAAATTTAAAGCTGGCGAAGCCGGACAAATGCGCCTAGCTTTTGAAGAAGTGACTGGTAAGGATATGAACTGGTTTTGGAATCAATGGTTTTATGGTAGTGGCAACCCCGTTGTAAAAATTGATTATAACTACGATGATCCAAATGGTAAAGCCATGGTAATTATTGAGCAGACACAAAAAACCGATAAGGTTTTTAAACTGCCGATAGCAATTGATGTGTACGCTGGTGCAGTTAAAAAAAGATACAACGTTTGGATAGAAAACAAAGTTGATACTTTTACATTTGATTATAAGCAAAGACCCAACCTAATTAATGTTGATGCTGATAAAGTTATGCTTTGGGCGAAGACAGATAATAAAACGGCCGAGAATTATCAGTTTCAAATTTATAATGCGCCTTTATATTTAGACAGAAAAGAAGCCTTAGACTATTTTGCTAAAAAAGGATTGAAGGAGCTTACTGCGGGCCTTACAGATAAATATGCACCGTTGAGAAGAAGCACTATTGCCAAACTGGAAGTATCGAAAATGGCAGAAGATGCAAATGTTATTGTGGCCATTGAAAACATTGCCAATAACGAAAAAGACAGAAAGACAAAAGCAGCAGCCATTTCTTATTTAGCAAAAACAAGTGATGCCAAATACAAAGCTTTATTTGAGAAGAATATAAACGACAGTAGCTATTCGGTTGCCGGTGCTGCTTTGGAAGGTTTAATTGCTTTAAATCCCGAAAAATCATACGAGCTGGCTAAGAAGTACAGCGCTGATGCGAAAGGAGACTTGGGTGATGTGGTAAATGAAGAAATAATTAAAAACGGTACAGAGGCTGATTTTGATTTTGTATTAGACCGTTTTGACAAGATGCCGTTAAGCCAGGCGAAAGTACAGGCTGTACCAACACTTGCGGGTTATCTGGTAAAAATATCAGACATGGCTAAAGTAAAAAAAGGTGTTGATGTGATTTTAAAATTCCGCAATGCTATACCTGAACAGTTTAGAGGATTTGTTGATCCGATGCTAAAGGGATCATTAAGCGGTTTGATTAAATCGAAAGGAAAAGACATTGAAGATTATATTAATGACGGTTTCAAATAACCGCTTATTGCAGTTAAGAAAAATGCCTCCGAAAAACGGAGGCATTTTTTATGAAACTATTTTAATGATATTACCAACTGCCACTAGAGCCACCGCCGCCAAAACTGCCGCCACCAAATCCACCGAATCCGCCCGAACTTCCTCCTCCGCCGCCGCTCCAGCCGCCGCCTCCTCTGCCACCACTTAACATGCTGGCAATGGTCCAGGCAGCAAAGCCACGACGACTCATAAATGAGCCTCCTCCTCCTTTACCTCCACTCACCAGAAGGAAAATAATGATAATGATGATGAGAAAGATAATTCGGCCAACCGAACCGCCACTAGTTTTGCCATAACCTTCCGGTGCTTTGTATTCACCTTTAACAGCTTGTATAATGGCATCCGTTCCTTCCTCAATTCCACGGTAATAATCATCCCCTTTAAAATTAGGAACAATGATTTGATCAATAATTTGCTTGGATGTTAAGTCGGGCAGCGCTCCTTCGAGCCCATAACCTGTTGCTATATTTAACTTACGATCGTTTTTTGCGATTAATAATATAACACCATTGTTATTCTTCTTACCTCCAACACCCCAAGCTCTTCCCAATTCAATATTAAAATCAGCTACTTCTTTTCCGTTTAATGAGGGTATTATAACAACTGCTATTTGGGTAGAAGTGGAATCATCAAATGCAACTAGTTTACGTTCGAGCGCCTGACTTTGATCTGCCGTGAGCGTACCTGTGTAGTCATTTACAAGATGCGTAGGCTTTTGTTTCAATAAAGACTCAAGATCAAGATTATTCTGCGAAGAAGACACAAGAGAAACCAGCAGTAAAATAAATATGGAGAGAAATTTTTTCATTTTTGTACGACAAGCGGTCCGCTTTTTTATTTTTTACCTGCCAAATACAATTTCATCGGGCAATTCGTTTCTGTCTTCGGTTGGTATATAGGGAAATTTTTCTTTCAGGGTTTGTCCAATATGAGCAATACAAATTTCTATGCCGTCGCTGATATTATCTTTTGTAAACATCGCCAACATGTTTTTAACTTCTGCATTCCAATAATCGGCACCGGCTTTTTTATAAATCCCTTCATCGGCAAACAAAGCCAGCTCATGATGATCCATGGCAATATAAAGCAGTACCGCATTCCGGTGCTCAGTTTCTTGCATCTTTAGTTTAAAGAAAATTTCGGCGGCACGGTCAATGGCATCTACATAAGAATTTTTACTTTCCACATAAACACGAATCTCTCCACTGGTTTCTTTTTCGGCCTTGCGGATAGCTTCCACTATCTGCGCTTTGTCATCGGCAGAAAAAAATTCCCTTCTTTTAAAAAATGAAAATAAGCCCATTAAAATTTAATTTCTATTGTTTTATCTGAACCTGCGTCCGACTGAAACCCAGTTTTTTCTTTAAAACCAAATATCGCTGCAAACAACTTTGTCGGAAATGTTCTTACTGAACTGTTATAGTTATTTATCGCTTCATTAAAATCCTTACGTGCTATTTTAACGCGGCGCTCGGTTCCTTCCAATTGCGTTTGCAAACCCGAATAAGCAGCAGTTCCTTTTAAGGTTGGGTATTTTTCGATACTAATTATTAAATTATTAGTTGCAGAAGCCAGTTCATTTTGTGCGGCCGTTGCATTGTTAAACCCATCAGCCGAAGCATTGGTTTCGTTAAAACTTACCGATGCCGCTTTACTTCTTGCCTCGGTAATTTTCAATAGTGTCGTTTGTTCAAAATCCGAAACGCCTTTTACCACGTTTACAATATTAGGTATGAGGTCCAGCCTGCGTTGGTATGCGTTCTGAACCTCATTAGCCTGTAGATTAACTTTTTCGTCTTTTGTAACCAGCGAATTATAAGTTGATACTAGGTAAATGCCTAATACAATTAAAATACCAACTACAATAAAGAGTGCCTTTCTATTATTCTTCATGAATTTTGAGCGTTGGCTTTATTTCTTATTCATATCGTCAAAATTCACGTCTACTTTCTTTTCTGCACCTGCATCAGCTTTAAATCCTTCCTTGGGGCTAAAGCCAAACATCCCTGCAAAAAGGTTCATAGGGAACGATCTAACCTTGGTGTTATAAACGTTCACCGCGTCGTTAAACATTTTCCTTGAATTTTTAATGCTGTTTTCAATGCCTTCCAATTGACCTTGCAACTGAAGGAAGTTTTGGGTTGCTTTTAAGTCGGGGTAATTTTCAACAACAGCCAGCAAACGGCTTAGTGCTCCACTCATTTGGCCCTGTGCAGCTTGAAACTTAGCAATATTCTCTGGTGTAAGCTGATCGGCTGTAAAATTTACCGATGTAGCTTTAGCACGTGCCTCAACTAGCGCCGTTAAAGTGTTTTGCTCAAAATTAGCTGCGCCTTTTACCGTGTTAACCAAGTTACCAACTAAGTCGGAACGGTTTTGATATTCGGCTTCCACGTTGCCCCATGCTTTTTTTACATTCTCATCCTGCTTTACTATTCCATTATAACCGTTGCAACCCATAAAGCCAACAATTGCAACAATGCCTAGCACAACCCATAATCCAATACTTTTCATAATTTTTTGTTTTAGTGTTAAGTTATTAAAAATAATATTTTATTCCAATCTTTTCTATTAATCCAGATATTGATAAAAGTAACCTTTTTTAATTGTTAATCTTTTTGACCTCACCCTAACCCTCTCCAAAGGAGAGGGAGCCCAAGAGTCGGCTAACCACTGATAGCTTTTATTCCTGGCAAAGTCTTTCCTTCAAAATACTCCAGCATTGCACCGCCACCTGTACTCACATAACTCACTTTATCGGCCAAATTAAATTTGTTTACAGCCGCAACGCTATCTCCTCCCCCAACTAAACTAAAAGCGCCGTTGGCAGTGGATTCAGCAACAGACAAGGCTACTGATTTTGTACCAGCCTGAAATTTTTCCATTTCAAAAACACCCATGGGGCCGTTCCACAAAATGGTTTTTGATTTGCCTATTATCTCATTAAAAATCCCTGTTGCTTTAGGTCCAATATCCAATCCCATCCAGCCATCGGGTATGGCATCGCTTGGACGTACTTCAGTATTTGCATCTGCCGCAAATTTATCTGCAATTACAGAATCTTCGGGCAAATGAATACTTACGTTTTTTTGTTTGGCCTGTTCTAAAATATCAAGTGCGGTTTGCAAACGGTCGTCTTCGCAAAGCGAAGAACCAATTTTGCCGCCCCTGGCTTTTAGGAATGTATACGCCATGCCACCGCCAATGATGATATCTGTTGCACGCTGCAACAAATTTTCGATAATCAATATCTTATCCGAAACCTTTGCTCCGCCGATGATGGCGCAGAAAGGTTTTTCTGCCTCATGCAATACTTTTTCGGCGCTGGCTACTTCGCCATTCATTAACAAACCAAACATGCGGTTTTCTGGCGAAAAGAATTTTGCAATAATGGCTGTTGATGCATGCGCCCTGTGCGCCGTACCAAAAGCATCATTCACATACACATCGCCCAGTTTACTTAATTTTTCTGCAAATACTTCGTCGCCTTTTTCTTCTTCTTTGTGAAAGCGGAGATTTTCTAAAAGCAAAACCTCCCCCGGCCTGAGCATTGATGCGGTAAGGCCAGCCTGTGAACCAATACAATCATCGACAAAAAACACTTTAGTGCCCCCATCCTCTGAAGGGGAGTTATCGGCATTGTCTGAATTTAAAAGATGATAAAGGTGCTTTACCAAGTGTTTTAAAGAATATTTATCTGTTGGTCCTTCTTTCGGTCTGCCCAAGTGACTCATTAAAATAACACTACCACCATCGGCCAGTACTTTTTTAATAGTGGGGATGGTTGCCGTCATGCGGGTATCATCGGTAATATTAAAGTCTGTATCTATGGGCACATTAAAATCAACCCTGATAAGTGCTTTTTTGCCTTTAAAATTATAATCAGAAAATTTTGACATCATGTTTTTATTTAAAAAAATTAACCGCAAAGACGCTAAGTCGCTGAGAATTTCCCTTTGCGTCTTAGCGACTCCGCGGTTATAAAAGTATTACTTAATAAATTACTTCATCAAATTTGCAAAATGATGCACGGTACGCACCAATTGGCTTACATAGCTCATTTCATTATCGTACCAGCTAACAGTTTTAACCATTTGCTTATCACCCATGGTCATAACCTTGGTTTGCATAGCATCAAATAAAGAACCATAACTTGTACCTATGATATCGCTGCTCACAATCTCATCCTCGTTATAACCAAAACTTTCGTTGGCAGCAGCTTTCATGGCAGCGTTCACTTCTTCAGGGGTAACTTTCTTTTCTAAAATTGAATATAGCTCGGTAACCGAACCTGTAATTACCGGAATACGCTGAGCGCCTCCGTCTAACTTTCCCTTCAGCTCGGGTAAAACCAAACCAATAGCTTTGGCCGCACCGGTACTGTTAGGTACAATGTTAGCTGCAGCAGCTCTTGCTCTTCTTAAATCTCCCTTCGGATGTGGAGCATCTAATGTATTTTGATCGTTGGTGTAAGCATGTATAGTGCTCATAATACCTGTAACAATTCCAAAACTGTCATTTAAAGTTTTAGCCATTGGCGCTAGGCAATTGGTTGTACAACTTGCGCAACTGATGATGGTTTCGGTACCATCCAGTATAGCGTGATTAACATTAAACACAACAGTCTTTAAATCACCAGTAGCCGGAGCAGATATAACGACTCTTTTTGCACCTGCAGTAATATGTGCTGCTGCCTTATCCTTATCTGTAAAGAAACCCGTACACTCAATCACCACATCTACATCGTGTTGTGCCCATGGAATTTGAGCCGGGTCTTTTTGTGCGTAAATCTTAACATCATCACCATTAACCACAATTGAGTTTTCGGTAGATTTTACATCCTGACCAAAACGGCCCTGAGCGCTATCATACTTTAATAAATGTGCCAATACGGCCGGACTGGTTAAATCATTGATGGCTACTACATCAATCCCTTTCATATCATATATCTGGCGATAAACCAAGCGGCCAATACGACCGAAACCATTGATAGCAACTTTTACTGTACTCATATCGTTAATTGATTTTTGAATTTGAGTTGCAAATTTACGAATATATGGGCGTTATTTAAAGAGAATGTTTTGAATTATTATTTACTGTGTATAAGTGGGTGAAATGCAGGACAGGTAACACTCATTTGCTGGTCGCCTTTTCATTTGTGCCCCATAATGCAATTGTTTTTTTAAATTATTTGGCCGAAAAACTACAGGACGTTATCTTTGCCGTCCTTAAACAGGAAACGCCGCGTTGGTCAAGGGGTTAAGACGCCTCCCTTTCACGGAGGAATCACGGGTTCGAATCCCGTACGTGGTACTAAAAAAGCCTCCCGATTATAATCGGGAGGCTTTTTTGTATTGAGCATGCCGTGCTATTCTTATCTGAATCTAAAAAATTTCTAATTAAATATACACAACAAAACAAACAGGTTTCATAAAGTACATCTCGTTTTTCACTGTTGATCAATCCCTCCCGATAGCTATCGGGAGCTATCGGGACAAGCGGAGGCAATAATATTTACGTTTCAAAATATTATTTCTGCGTCTTCGTAGAACGCAACGTCCCTTACAGAGACGTTGCTGAAAACACAGTTTACAATGCAAAGCCAACACTTACGCCGCCCCAACGATGGAACGTACCGCAATTAAATTCTTTTGTTAGTATAGATTGAGTATAAGAAAGATATAGCTTTTTAAAATTTACGATAATACCTGCATCGGCCTGAAAGGTTACCCGGTTAACATCGCCGGCCGCAATGGTATATGGATTGTTGCGGGTAAACAAGCCACCCTGCATGCTGGCATCGTAGCCAATAAAATTTACACGGCCTTGTCCGTATAAATAAAATTCGGCCTTGCGTTTTTCATCAATTACCGGCCGGTATCTTTTATTAAACCTGCCTGCCATAAAATTAAATCCGCCACTTAATTTATCATTTAAAGTACCTACTCGGGCTTCGGCACTTGTATTTAGTAAAAAATTATTGCCAGCCTGTAGTAACTGCTTTTCATAATTTAGCTGGTAGTTAATAATAATGTCGTTTTTGGTTTGGTACTGCCAGCCATGCGGCCGTGGATTTTTTAGCCATTTGTGTATATTATCCTGAATTTGAAAACCCAGCGCACCCGGCCCCATAATGCCCAAACTAAAAGCAGTGGATATTTGCTGCTGGTGTACCTTATCAACCTGTATTAAAAATGTTTTTAAAGAAATGTTTGCATTAAACGGCCTGTCGCCATATAATATACTGTCGCTTAAAATACTGGTGGGTGTGTAACCAAATAAATTAAGACTGATACCGTATTGAGGTTCGGTACTAAAAGGTTTCCACAATAATTTTGTAACAGGGTTTTTCCTGAGGGAAGGGTTTACATACTCAAATGTTATGCCCTGTGTATAATATTCATCGGTTTTTGTAAAATAGTCGTTATCGTAATGAAAGCGAAAAAAGCTGTTGTGGTTAATGTTTCTAAAAGTGGATGTATTATCTATCAACTGCGCCTGTAGATTATAGGCACAAAGACATAAGGAAAGGGCAAAAGTTGTTTTTACAAATACTTTTATCACAGCTTATGTACGTGTAAAACTGTCGGTTAGATGTTAACAGAGCGGTATCATTAACCTAAGCAGCTTGCAGCTTTACAGGCAGATATATTGCCTTTACTTTTATTTGTTAGTTTGTAGTTCATAACTTTACCGGGCGGAGCTTACCGCTCTGCTGTAACATCCTTTTTCCAGGTAACGTCTCTCAGCTAGCCAAAAGCACAGGCGAGGACATTGCGTCTTTGTAGAACGCAATGTCCCTTACGGAGACGTTGCTGAAAACATAGAACTATTATCCTTGCTTGTCGTATTCAGCACTGAGATTGTCGCATTTACACTGCAACAACAAAGTGTTTCTTAGTGATCTTTACAACATAACAAAACAATCCCGACAGCTATCGGGATGAGTAAACTAAAAACCACTTAAAAATATTCATAACAATCTAAAAATAAAATCATGGCACTAATCAATCCTCACATCAACTTCAACGGAAATGCCGAAGAAGCATTTACCTTTTACAAATCAGTATTTGGCGGAGAATTTGCAAAAATTATGCGTTTCAAAGACCTGGCTAGCCCTGAATTCCCGGTGGCAGAAAAGGAAGAAAATAAAATTATGCATATTGCTTTGCCTATTGGAAATTGTATGCTGATGGCAAATGATGTTCCGGAAATTTTGGGAAAAACAAACGAAAATGAGAACAGAAGTAAAATTGTAATAAGTGCAGAAAGTAAAGAAGAAGCAGACAAATTATTTAACGGCCTTTCGGCAGGTGGGCAAATCGAAATGCCAATTGCTGACAGTCCCTGGGGTTCATACTTTGGAATGTTTAGAGACAAATATGGAATTGAATGGATGGTAGATTTTGACCCAAAAGCATAAAGGACTAATATAAACCAGAACGGACAGTGATAAAGCATGTTTTTTAGCTTATTCTTTGCAAAACACCGTCAAAAAAATAAAACAAAAAAAGGTGATCGCCGGAGCAATCACCTTTTAGAAATACTATTGAAAAATAGTTACTGAATAACTACTTTACCCGATGCCACCCTTTTGCCATTAGTATTAAACAATGCCACTACAAAAGTTCCTTTACCGCTTCCCATCATGTCAACAAACATACGTTGGTAAGGCCCTGTAATGGTGTAAGCCCTTGCATACACTAAGGCACCCTTCGAATCAAATATCCGCAGTGTGTGCGTATTAGTGGAAGCGCTGTGGTAAATCACATCAAACTGCCCCCTGTTTGGATTTGGCAGGATGAACAACTTGGTTGATACTGAATCAGCAATATTAACAAGTGCAGATGTATTGGTACAACTTCCGCTATTGGTTACCTGAACGCTGTAACTACCCAACTGGTCCAGATTAACTTCTAAAGTGGCTGCGGTAGCGCTTGATACAATCGCTCCGTTTTTACGCCATACATACGTATAGCTGCCGGGGGGGGTAACATTTGCAGTAAGGGTTGTTTTTAAACCAGGTAACAACTTAGTATAAGGAGCCGCCGAAATACTAACTGCTGGTTGCGGACTTACAGAAACAGGGATTGTATTTGAAGCATTCGAAGCACAGCCGCTGGCATTGGTAATCACAACCGAATAATTTCCGGTGGATGAAACTGTGATAGATTGCGTTGTAGCTCCATTGCTCCACAACCAAGTACCACCTGGGGATGCAGTAAGTACAACTGTATTGGGTGCACAAACAGTGGTTGGCCCGCCAGCACTGATTGACGCAGTTGGCTTTGGATTAACCGTTACATTAATTGCTGTTGTGGTACTGGTGCAAGTTAAAGTAGTCACCGTGCAAGTATAACTACCCGATGTGGTAACAGTAATTGACTGCGAAGTAGCACCATTACTCCAACTATATGATGTACCCGTGCTAGCGGTAAGCACTACACTTGCACCTTGGCAAAAAGTGGTAGGCCCACTAGCAGATGCCGTTGCACCTGGTACACTTGAAATTGTAAGTGTAACGGCCGTTCTGTTTACGCTCTCACATTGAGTTGAAGTATTTACGGCAGCTGCGTAATAAGTAACCGTGCCAACCATATTTAAAGTAGGGCTGATTACCACAGTACCACCTGTTGCTGCTGTATACCATTTAACTGAATGTCCAGCAGGTACGGTCGCCGTGGCCGTTAAAGTTGGAATCGGCCCGCCTCCGCAAACAGCCTGCGACTGGTTTCCACCACTTGTTGGTGCTGCAACAGACGAGCTGCCTACAGCAACCGGTAAAACCGATGGCGCTGTATTACAAGTTCCGTTACTGGCATAAACAGCCATATTTCCACTTGTACTTCCGCCAGGGTAATTAACTGAAATATTTATAGTTCCTTGTCCAGAGGCAATAGTTGCACCTGGAGGAGCTGACCAAACATAGGTTGTGGCCCCTGTAACAGCTGATATTGAATAAGGCACGCCATTAGGTGTACCGCAAATCTGACTTTGTCCCGTAATTGGTCCTACGGGGTTAAGGCCACCGCCGCCGTTTGAAACGGTTACATTAATTGCGTTTGCTCTTTCACTTACCGAACCCGTCGTATTATTTTTAGCACGGATGGTAAACCACATACTTGCATTAGGCGTTAAACCGGTGGCTGTATAATTGGTACCGGTAACATTAGTTGCCAATGTCACAAACTGTCCGGTTGCAGCATTCAGGAAAAACAAATCATAATGAGTTGCATTGGCAACTGCAGTCCAGTTAAAAATAACTTCGCCGGCATTACAGCTTACGCCCGAACCTGCGAAACCAGTTGTTGTTCCCAAAATTCTAAATGTCGCATCACTTACATCGGTAATAGCGCCACTTGATATTCTTACTAAAGCTGTTGATGTATTGGCTGTTGGTATAGACCAAACTAAACGGGTTGTAGTGGGTCCAACAGTGGTTGAAATTGTGTTCCAGCTCGAACCATTATCTATTGAATATTCAACTGTCTGATTTCCGGTAACACCTGCGTTGTTCCAGGTAATGGTTTCGCTTGATGATGGGTTAAAATTTTCATTACCGTTTGGATAAAGCACTTCTATATAAGGCATTTCAACACTCCATGTTAAAGCGTAGTCCTGCGGCCCCATGGGCACAGCAAGACCATTTACACGTAAAGTAAATGTACCAGAAGCTGGGTTTTCGATAGTTACCTGTTCAATATTACTCACCACATCAACTGCTCTTACAGCATTAGTGGCCGGATTATTTGGGTCCAATGTCCAAGGTAATGTTGTAGTGGCCCCATTTATAACCGTCAGGTCTAAATTATTAACCAACGCTGGGTTAGCATTGGCGGTGCCTGCAGGATCATTCCATGTTAACATCACCCTTAAACGGGCGGCACCAGCCGGCACTGTAATATTTAAATTGTTGATACCCCCAGTATTAACCGAGCTTAAGGCATAGCGATTTGTCTCTAGAATCTTAACAGCCTCTAATGCATTTATCCGTCCATATCCGTACCTATAATCAGGTCCCGGATTTCCTAAATCATGTGCTGTATTTAATATTGTATTCTTTATTAAAGTTGATGGAGGCAACGCATTTGCATTTAACTCTTTATAGCGTTGTACCAATAAAGTAACCGACCCTGCAATACCCGGTGTTGACATGGACGTACCGGAAATAGTTGCATAGGCATTATTTGGGTAGGTTGAAAAAACGCTGGTGCCAAATGCACTAATCTCTGGTTTTACCCGTCCATCCTGCACCGGTCCACAACTACTGCTGCCAGATAACACTTCGGCTGTTGTAATATTAGCAACCAAAATGTTGTTTTTTGCAGATTTACCACTTGCTGTAATGGTAGACCAGCCGCCGGTACAAGCCGCTTGCGAATTTCCCGCCGAATGGCAATGAAGGTGAAAAGGGAAATTGTTTAAGTTTATATCGGTTGCCCTGCTGGTTGATGAATAAGTAACGCCAGCGCCATTTAAACCACAGGTTTGCGTACTTCCATAAGAATGGCTGCTCACTACCAGGTTATAAAGAGGAATACCTGTGGCCATTTCCGTTTGGATATTGCCATTGAAATTATAAGAAAACAATTGAGCGTTGGGCGCCATTCCCCTTGCGGTCGGATTAATTAACCCACGCCCTAGAATGGTACCGGAGCAATGCGTTGAATGCGTACTTACTGTACCAGCTTCAACCTGTGTTACCCTGCCGGTGGGGCTAAAATCAAGATGAACGCCAATTTCACCTTCATCCCAAATACCAACATTCATATTTTCGCCTTTCAAATTCCGTACTCCATCGTTTAAAATATTAACCCGGTGTAAGGTTCTTCCTAATGTATTTTCCAATTGATTGGGAGGGTCAATAAACTCAACCCATTGAATATAAGGTTGGGCAACCAGTTGTCGCATATTTGCCTGTGGAATACGAACCACAAAACTTCTAAACATGGGCATATCTTCTACAATAGCCGCTCCCATAGCTTGCAATGAATTGCCTATTTGAAACTGCCATAATTTTTCGTACGTAATAATGGTTAAATCTACATAGCCAGCCTGTTTAACCGCATGCGTAACCACATCGCCTTTTAAAATAGCAGGCACTGTTTTATCGGCAGGTTTAAGTTGAAAAATACTTCTGAATGCAGAAGACTTTAAATCTGACATATTTACGTTGGCCGATACAACAGCCGTGTAAGCATTATTGGGGATATAGTCAATCAGTTCAATACCAGCTGTTTTCAAGCTCGCTTTCTCTGTATTAGTTGGCAAGACTTTAAACTGAATAACTACATAGTGTTTTTCGTTAAACAAACTCTTTTGCATTAATTCGGTAGCTTTTGTAAGGCTCCTGATATTTGCTTCGGGTATAAATTTTCCAGAATGCAGCAGGATGTTATAATCCTGACTAACCTGCGCCTGCATGGCAATGGGGAATAAAAGAATTGCAATTAATTTACAGCTCTTCATTAGTAATTTTCTCATCAAACAATTTATTTAGATTGGTAATAGCGTTATAGTAACCGAGAGCAAAATAGCCAATAATCTTCGTAAAATTCTCTAAAGACCGGTAATATTTATGTGCGGTTAAAAATTCAAATCTAACAGTTTGAGTACCAGTAACAAGATGTTGGCTACCCCCGCTTCTCCAGTAAGGCAAGCACCATCTCTTTTTTGCGCTGCGATACCGGAATCACATGCCCGCCTTCCAGAATCAGCACGCCGCTGTCGGTTTTTCAATCTTTTACTTTAATCAATGAACTCACCTGCTAGACAAAAGATATTATTGCCTTAATAGGTGATTTTTCTATGGGCTTTCGTAGATTGCAGTTATTAAAAATGAAACACTATGAGCATTAACTGGACAGGCGTTTTTCCTGCACTTACCACAAAATTTACAGCAGACGACAAGCTGGATCACCCGCTTTTTGAAAAAAATCTGAATGCACAATTGGCCGCAGGTGTTAACGGCATTGTGTTAGGCGGTACTTTAGGCGAAGCCAGTGTTCTAACTACTGCGGAGAAAGAAGAATTGGTAAAATTTGCTGTTGAGAAATGTGCTGGTAAAGTTCCGGTGGTATTAAACATAGCAGAAGGAAGCACCAAAGAAGCTTTGCAACAAGCCGAATATGCCAAAGCATGGGGCGCCAAAGGGTTAATGATGCTACCGCCGATGCGTTATAAAAGCGATCACCGGGAAACGGTACAATGGTTTAAAACGGTGGCAGATGCAACAGAACTGCCCATCATGATTTATAACAACCCTGTTGATTATAAGAACGAAGTAACGCTAGATATGTTTGCCGAATTGATTGCCTGCAAAAATATTGAAGCAGTAAAAGAAAGTACCAGAGATGTTACAAACGTAACACGAATGAAAAACCGTTTTGGCGACCGGATAAAAATTTTGTGTGGTGTTGATACTTTAGCGATGGAAGAACTTTGTTTAGGTGCAGATGGCTGGGTGGCCGGATTGGTTTGTGCCTTTCCAAAAGAAACGGTAACTATTTTTAATTTAGTAAGAGCGGGCAAGATAGAAGAAGCTGCAAAAATTTATCGTTGGTTTATGCCGTTACTAGAACTTGATATTCATCCAAAACTTGTACAGTATATTAAACTGGCCGAAACACAGGTTGGGCTTGGCTCAGAAAATGTAAGAGCACCCAGATTAATTTTGGAAGGACAAGAAAGGAAAGATATTTTAAAAATTATAAATGATGGGATAGCTACAAGACCATCTTGACAATATGAATTTATCATTTGGGCTAAAGCCCTTTCTAAAAAAATCAATTGCCCCGGCCTTAAGGCCGGGGCAATTCAAATAATAGTATGTGGCTTTAGCCCAATTAATAAATGCTTTAACCTAACGAGGCCCCAATCAAATCAACATTCGTTGCTTTTTTCTTCTCGGCAAGAAAACAGAAACCAGGTCTTCCTTAAAATAATCAAATGATTGAATGAGAATTTGATTGTCGGGCCAGTGAACCATTACCTGCCTTTTGGTAACCTGATAGTTCACCGTATATAGTGTTCCAAAATTCTTTTCGTAATTATAATTAAACAAAGGCGGCTCTAAAAATTTATTGGTTACGTATGCTTCATTCTCAAACAGATTGGCAAACATCCGCTCCATTACTTCTTTTCTTTCAACAGTACCGGTTAGTTCGGCATAATGTGGCCATTCAACAATACCCTGGTGATTGGTTGCAATGGGCAAGTCAGTTACCACCGGAGGCCTATCAGGTGAAACGTAAACTGTAGCGCTGTATCCGTGTATATCAGTAAGCGTAACATTGTAAACCATGTGAACAGGAATGCGCTTAAGTTTCTCAATAGCTTCGGCAACGGTTGATGCCGTCTCCAGCAAATAACGAATCACCAACGGTATTCCAAAACCAATGCCCGATGTTTTACGACCACCAAAAGCAAGCGAAACGGCAAGTCCATCTGCATTCATACCATCAAGCAAACCCCAGGTACAATCACTCATACCAATAACGGGTTTCAGCCACTTAGTATATAGCAAATTGCCTTCAAACAAATTGGGGTTGTAATCATAATTACGAATCAAAAAAACATCGTCGCGGTTGCAAGCCATTTGCGAACAGCCTGCCATATATGGTGGCGGACACCACATGCTTAAAAATCTTGCTTCCAGGTCGCCGCCGCCTGCCAGTATATTCAACTGGTCGTAAACCGGTATTAAATCCGGCATGTGTTCTTTTAGTTTACTCATTGAGCTTAGATATCCAGCTCTACTAATGACGCCTTCGCTCAAGAACCAATGCCGGTAATAAGGCCAGGCCTTATTAAATAAGGCCTGCCATTTTATTCCGGGAAAATCTTCCTGTATGCATTGAAGCGTTAAAATCATACTGCAATATTACAACATTTTAAAGCCGCCTATTTCTAACGGCTGTACCAATGGCGCTGCAAATGAATCCAAAGGCGCCGCTGTAAATTCATTGCGAATGGCATCAATCCATTTTTCGGCCCGTGCATTAAGTTTAAAACCATCGCTCATCAATCTTCCACGCATAACCAAAATGCCGAGGTCGGCACCTTCGTAGCGGTAATTATCTACATCACTGATGCGTAAAAAGAATGCTTCACTTTCTGACTCTACCGAACGACGGTGTGTATCCATTCTTGAGAATGTGATTGTTCCATCTTCATGCATTTTATAAATTCCGCTTCTTGGGGCTGCAGTAATTTTATCAACTGTCTTATCAGTATGCTTAATCACCATCTGTCCCCAGCTATCGGTATTTTCTTTCTTTGCCCAACGGGTATTAATCTGCTTTACATTCAATTCGTATGGTACATCCATCCACTCCAATAAATGAAA
>JBKJPN010000168.1:0-6891 GCA_046595125.1 Ferruginibacter sp. | reverse complement strand
CACCGGCAGGCGGCTGTTGAAATGGGGTTACTGCAGTCTGTATTTTCTCAAAGCGAAAAAGATATTCATCATGGGCATATGCGCATATATTCGCCCGATACCTTTAGGTTGGATTTTATAAAAGCTGGTTATCAAATTAATCAGTTTGGAGGGTATTGGTTAAAACCTATTTCAGACAAACAGATCGAGGAATCCTGGACACAGGAAATGTTGACGGCATTTTTAAGACTGGGTGAATCGTATCCTGAGATAGCTGCTGAAATTTATATTGTTGCATCGTTATAAACCAGTCTACAGTGATAAAATTCCTTGATTTAAAAGCAATCAATCTGCAACACCAAGACGAAATTGAACAGCAGTTGTTGAAGGTTTTCCGGAGTGGCTGGTATATACTTGGCGAAGAAGTTGAAAAATTTGAGGAAAATTTAGCGGCATACACAGGTGCAAAATATGCCGTGGGTGTAGCCAATGGGTTAGATGCTTTGAGGCTGATCTTTAAAGCATTTATTCAAACTGGTGTGATGAAAGAAGGGGATGAAGTAATTGTGCCAGCCAATACGTTTATCGCGTCTGTTTTAGCAATCAGTGATAATAAACTAGTCCCGGTATTTGTTGAGCCAGATATTGAAACGTATAATATTGATTTAAGTAAAATTGAAGAAAAGATTAGTTCTAAAACCAAGGCTATCATGCTCGTTCATTTATATGGGAGGGTGCTGTTTGATGATGCGTTGGCAACACTGGCAAAGAAGTATGATTTAAAGATTGTTGAAGACAATGCCCAAGCAATAGGGGCGGAGTGGAATGGTATTAAAAGCGGAGTTTTGGGCGATGTGGCAGCATTTAGTTTTTACCCCGGTAAAAATCTGGGTGCATTGGGTGATGCCGGTGCTGTTACAACTAATGATGAAGCCTTGGCCAAACAAATAAAAGCGATTGCTAATTATGGATCGTCCGAAAAATATATTAGCGATGTATTGGGAGTAAACAGCAGACTGGATGAATTACAGGCCGCTGTGCTAAATGTAAAATTGAAATATCTTACTCATGAAAATAATGCACGCAGAGCTGTCGCCAGATTTTATGTTGATGAAATTAAGAACGAAAAAATAGTTCTTCCGCAGATGCCGGAGTGCGAAACCGAACACGTTTGGCATTTGTTTGTAATCAGGTGTGCCCAAAGGGATGAACTACAGACGTACCTCAAATCCAATGGAATCCAAACACTTATTCATTACCCTGTGCCGCCTCATTTACAAAAAGCATACGAAGAATACAATCTGATGGAGTTGCCGATTACTGAAAAAATTCACAACGAAGTTTTGAGTTTGCCAATCAGCAGTTTATTAACGATGGATGAAATGAAAAAAATAGTTGACGCGATCAATAAATTTTGATGAATCCCGAAACCGAAAAAGTGAGCAGCCATAACGCTTTAAATACAGGAACCTTGGTTAGTATTATTATTCCTTGCTACAATCATGATAAATACGTTACCAAGACTTTAGATAGTATTATCGCCGATACTTATCCTCATAAAGAAATAATTATCATTAATGATGGCTCAACCGATTGCTCGGATTTAAAAATAAAAGATTGGTTAGCTGAAAATGAAGCAGCCAATAGGGTGACTTATCTAAGCCGCGAAAACAAAGGGATTTGCGCTACCATGAATGAATTGATTGAACTGGCCAAAGGAAAGTACATATTGCCATTAGCATCGGACGATTGTTTATATGGGAATGCTATTGCTAAACGGGTACAGGTGCTTGAAGAACGACAGGATAAGATGGTCTTATTGAATGATGCTTTGGTTGTTGACAATGACGACAACATCATTATGCAGAGTTCCTCAACCGATTACTGGAAGGCTGATAAAAATAAGTACCTCAACGATGATGATATTCTGGCGAGTTGTATCAAAAGCCCAAGGGTTGCCGGTCCAGTAATTTTTTACAGAAGGCAGGTGTTTGATGTAATAGGTAAATTTCCGGAAGGGTTGTTATTTGAAGACTGGTATTTTTATCAGCGTGCGGCCAGTTTGCAACTAATTCTTTTTGTAGATTTTAAAGTGGCGTTGTACCGGGTTCATGGGGAAAATTTTTCAGGCGTAAACACGCCACATGCATTAAAGATCGCTAAGGCAACGTTGAAAGTTTATCGCCTTAATTTTTGGATGTATCCGGGGTTAAAATTTAAGATCCTTGGATTTACCTGTTATTTGAGAATACTGGTATGGTATGTTAAATTGAAATTCAAATCCTTCTTTAAATAGAATTGAACCCTGTACTATTACATATTTTCAAGTTTTAAAGCCTTTTTTATGCTATACAGGAAATTGCCGATTGGTGATGTCAAGAGGTAGTGTAGTAGTTTCAATCTCAGCTGCCATAGTTGTAATCTATAACTTTTGCCATAATATTTTTCATAGGTCCCCTTTGCATCTTTTAAAGCGAGTAAATAATTAACACTGCTTATACCCGCAGGGGCAAAGTTAATAAGAACATTTTCGGTAAATAAAAACGGCTCATCTGCAATCCTACATAGAAAATCATAATCCATGCCGATTTTTTCGGAGGTATTATATGGGCCATATTTGTCGTGCAGGCTTTTTTTATAGAACATGGTTTGATGACAGATGCTTCGCATGCCACGGTACAATTTTGATTTTTCGTAGGGCTTGCCTATAATCACATGTTGATTACCTCTTACCAACTGGTATTTGCCATGAATCCATTGCAAATTTGGGTTGTTACCAAAAATTTCAGTCACTGTTTTTAGCGTAGTGTCTTCGTACAAAGCATCGGCAGAATTGAGCATTACAACAATATCTCCTTTTGCCAATTTAAGACCTTTGTTAAAAGCATCGGCAATGCCATCGTCGGGTTCAGATATCCACTTCCGATAACTAGGCTGGCTGCCGGATTCCAGAAAATCCCGGATTGCAGTGTTTGTTGAACCGTCTATTATAACATGTTCAAATGGTAATTGCTTTTGGATATCTACCGATTTGCATGTTTGCTGTAGTTCAGGTAGGTTATTAAACGATATGGTGATTATTGAAATTAATGGCATGTAAACGGTTATATAAAATCAACTATTCGTTATCATTAAATCTAAATTAAGTAAGATTTTGTTACTAAAAGAAACGGGATGATTACTGATTTAAAATTAGAGCAGCTTTAGCAGCAATATTTTCCCAATAGAAATAATCGAAATAAGACGGAGCGATTTTCTTATCAGTATCCATCAAAATTATCTTGTTAGCAAATTCAATCCAAGCATCATCAGGTAATATTTCAAGCTTGCCACCTGTAATTTGTTGGGGAATGCCAATGGCTCCACTTTCAGTACTTAGCACAGACAGATTATAACCCAGCGCTTCCACAACTTTTGTTTTAATGCCACCACCATCAATAACCGGGTTTATAAAAATGTCGCTACCCTTAAAATACAGATTGATGTCGTCAACAAATCCGGCATAAATAATATTTTGTTCTTTGTATTTAGCTAGGTCTTTGAATTTGTGTGGCAGCTTACTTCCGCATATAATAATTTTATACCTGAAATTTTCATTTGCAATTAGTATTGGATTTATTTTTTCAAGAATAGTAAGAAGGGCATCCACATTTGGTTTGTAGTTAAGGGTTCCGTTAAACAGTAAAATTTTGTTGGTGGCGGCTATTTGGTGCGTTTTACAAATTTGTTCTCTGGCTAGTTTTTTTTCGGCATCGGCGGGAGGTCTGTTTACGTTAAGTCCATAAGTAATGGTGCTGCAAAATGTTGGGTTAAGCTTGTAATTTGTTATGGCGTAGTTGCGGTCGTCATCCTGAATGAAAAAATTACAATCTGCATTTTTGTGCGTAAATTTCTCATAGTGCCATAATACTCCCCACCACCATTTGTTCATACTCTTAAAGCGCTGCGACTCTATATTATGTGAATGAATGATTAGTTTTACTTTGCAAAACCATTTTAGCAGTAAGCCCAGCCATCCGTAATACGGGTGTTCCAGCATAAGATGGGTAATTTTTTCATCTCTAATAATGCGGCGAAGTAGAAAAAAATAAAAAGGGTTTATGTACCGCAACCTGCTGTTGCTTAAAATGGGTTTTATTGTATAGGGTTCGGTATGCTCAGCATTGTTTTTTACTGTAACACAGGTAAGACTCATTTCTCTACTCAGGTATCTGTAAAAATAGGCAATACATTTCTGGCCGCCCATTTGTGGGGGTAGGTACTTATAAGAAACAAGACTAAGTATCTTTATTGCCTTATTCATGATTGTTTTTTTGTGGCCACAACATGTACAAAAGGCGATAGCCATATGCCGCTGTTACCTGCAATATGAATCATCCGATTAAATATTCGGGTAATAAAATTTATCAGGCTGTATTTGTAATGCGTATCCCAAAAACCGGCGGAATAGTTTGGCGAAAAACCTGCTTTGTTGATTATATCGAAATAGTTTTTTTTCGCAATCATATTCTCAGCCCACACACCGGTATGGCAATCGCAAGTATTAGTGCTCAAAAATTCAACAACTGGAATTGTTTGCTTCTGTAAATACAAACTTACTGCTTCAGTAAAATCATTAAATGCCCGGCCTCTTGTTAATTTAACGAGCTTGTTTAAATCGCTTTCACCTATAAGTGGTGTTAGTTCTTTTATATAAGCCCGTCTTTGTTGTATGTACAAGGCTTTTTCCTTTTTATGGTGATACCAATAATGTTTTAACCTCATGGCTAAATTATGGTAGTTGGCAGTAGTAGTAGCATAACAGATGTTTGTAATGCCAGACTTGTACAACTTTTGATAAAACGCTCGTAAGTTGTAAATATGCTCCACCACATTCCTGGAGGCAATAATATCAATTGAAATTTGATTTGCTGATGCAAAAGTAATTACGGCATCAATATCACCCACTATGTAATTATCAATTTTTACGTTCAGCGCATTACACACTATTTTGGCATAATCTGCCCATAGTGGAAAATAGTCATTATAATACACTTTCTTAAACCCAACCATGCCGGCCAGTAAAAAAAGGGTCCCCAGACCTGCACCGTAATCAAGAAAACTAGTTTCCTGCAGTTTTTTATCGTTAAGTTTTTGGGCTCTATAAATGATATCGGCACTGCTTTGAATAGAAAAGAAAAGCCGCCGTCCTCTATGATGGTTGTTGAAATAAGTTTTGCCAAATTCATCAATATCAGCTTTGCTTAAATCCAATGCCTTAAGCCGATGATACAACTGATTTCCTTTTTCGTTGAGCAGCCGGGCAGTATCATCATAAGGTTCAATAAATTTATATTGTTTGTTAATCAAAGCCTTATTATACTTTTAAATCGTTTGTAGTTTTTTTGTTACGGTTTTTCCAAATCATAAAAATGCAAACCAACACAAAAAGTACAGAAAAAATGTTTAGATATATTGCGATGCTTTCGCCAACCCGTACCGAAGTTGGGTCAAAAATAAATTCAACACTATGTTTGCCAGCCGGTATAGCAAGCCCTCTAAGTGCGTAGTTGGTTTTTACGTAGGGCGTTTTCTTTCCATCAATATATGCTTCCCAGCCCAGCGGATAATAGATTTCACTAAATACTGCAAATTGATTACTTGCTGCATTAAATTCGTATTTTATTTCATCATTGTTATTTTCCAGGAATTTGATATAGGCAGCTGAATCGTAAGCCGGCGTGAAAGGAATACTGGCTTTAAACTTCTCATCAACAAAAGCAGTTTGTGCCGGATCAAAACTATTTAATGCAGACATTTCTTCATCAGCATTTTTTACAAATTTTACTTCTTTAACCAGCCAGCAATTGCCCATGGCAAAAGGATTAATTACCGCTCGATTTTGTTTAGGGTCCTGTTGGTCTGGAACAATGGCATATTTCATGTTCAGCATATTCAATACCGGAAAACTATCTTTTGTCATTTGATTGGTGGCCCAACTCTGAATGTTTTTATATAAATGCCTTTCAATCAAATCCTGATACAGACCCAGTTTAGCAGGACTGTATCCTCCAATTGTATTGTGTTTGTAAGAGGCTATAGCATCATTGAACGAATTGCCTATTTCAAATTGATACCCATTTGCACCCCGAAAAGCGAGGTTTACTATACGATAATAGCCCGTGTCTGATTTTAACTGTACATCGGCCCGTGTATCAGCATAACTGTATTCTAGTTCCTCTGCATCTACATAATTATCAGCCTTTAAATAGCGTTGACTAACAGTAAAAAGGTCGATGGTACAAAATAAAATAAGTAATGCAAAAACAACCGAAGGCTTAATCCAGTTCTTTACATAGATAAACATAACGGCTATCAATACAAATATAAAACCCAAACTACGCCACATATCGCTTAGGTAAAATGCCTGCCTGTCGGCTTTTAAGGCGCTGAAATAACTGCGTGTAAACTCGGTATTTTGCCCTTGCAGAGCATCGGTAATATTTTTACGCAAATCTGTAGTTGCAGTATTGGTGAAGTCCGACATAAAATAGAAAAGAATCATTACGACTGCTGTGCCCCCAGTTATGTACAAACATTTTTTAAAAAGTGCCGGCAGTTTTTCCTTTGCTGTTTTTACGAAAAATTCATGCAAGAAAATTACAGCAAGCAAGGCAGCAGTAAGTTGTGGAATTACCAGTGCCATGGAGGGAGCTCTAAATTTTTTGTAAAAAGGCAAATAGTCAAAAAGGAAATAATTTACGGCTTCAAAGTTTTTACCCCAGGATAGCACAATGCCAAATAGTGTTATTGCAATAAGCCACCATTTGTGTTCGCTCTTTGATAAAAATGCACCAAAAAGAAAAAGGAGGCAAATGATGGCACCAAAATAAACTGCACCCTGTGTACTTAACAATTCGCCCCAATACATAG
>JBKJPN010000143.1:0-16610 GCA_046595125.1 Ferruginibacter sp. | reverse complement strand
CTAAGGACTGTTTATGGATGCGATTCAATTGTTACCACTACCCTGTTAGTTAAGCCTGCACCCAAACTAGATCTGGGACCCGATATACGCATTTGTCAAGGCGATTCGGCTGTACTTTCCCCGGGCCAATTCAGTAATTATTTATGGCAGGATAATAGTACGCTTTCAAAACTTACTGTAAACAGTATCGGACAATATTGGGTTACCGTTACCGGCAGCAATAATTGCAAAGCAACTGATACACTCAACGTTTTGGGAATAGATACGTTGCCCAAAAACTTTCTACCGCCAAACCAACCACTGTGTTATGGGAAAACACTTGATATTGCGGTTCCGGGCTACATAGACTACCTGTGGAGTACCGGTTCAATGGTTGATCATATTACTATTTCAACAGCAGGTACATACAGCCTTATCGTAATTGATTCTAATCATTGCAAAGGAATTGATACCATTACGCTAGTTAGAAAAAACTGTATTCCAATTGCTATTCCCAATAGTTTTACGCCCAACAGAGATGGTTTGAATGATATTTTTAGGCCTACTATTAACCAGGATGTGTTGAACTATTCCATGATTGTTTTTAACAGACTAGGTCAAACGGTTTTTGAAACCAAGCGCTATAATAACGGCTGGGACGGCAGCTTTAAAGGCAAAGATCAGCCGGTGGGTACTTATGTATACCGAATTGTGTTTACCAATATTTTCGGTTATTTATCCGAAAATAATGGTACCGTTGTTTTGTTGAGATAAGATATTTTTTTATCGATTACTGTCGCAACCAATTGATAAAGCACAATTAAAAATTATTCAGAAGTTGTTGGGTCAATCATTGTTGCAACTTCACTTACCGAGTTTGCCGGAAACCCTCCTTGGCTGGCATGTTCACGAACCATTTCTTCATTAGGAGCAATATAAACACAGTAAATTTTATCGCCCGTTACATAACTATGAACCCACTGAATTTGTGGCCCCATTTTACTCAGTACTCCGCAGGAAGTTTGCGAAATTCCTTTTAGCTGATCGGCAGATAATTTACCTGCACCGGGTATTTCCCTTTCAATTACATACTTTGGCATGCTGCTTAGTTTTAGCTTCCTACTCGTAAGGCTTTTCGGTTTTCGCCCCGTTTTTAAATGGTTTCTGGTCTCCAGTTTTGAAGGTAAAAGGTAAATAAAAAAGTTCGTATTTTTTATTGTTGATTTTTAATTTAATGGATGCATTCCCAACCTACCTATAAAAAAAACCGCCCCTGCTATTCCTTCACCCCTTCCAAATCCTTTACCATACCCGGACTTAAATCGAAACGATTTTTATGTGCCGCTTTAAAATACTGCTGAGCATTATAACCTTTGTTTAATCCCTGCATGTATTTACCCATCCAGTACAGTTCCAGTCCTTCCAATGGTTTTCCACTAACCTGAGATTGATACATCTTTTCTGCTTCGTTTAACTTATTGTTTCGATACAGTGCATACACATACCAGGCATAGGTTTGCGGGGTACGGCGATTTAGTAATTCTTTGGCAGCCATAGCATCGGCTTTTACAGGATTGTTTAAAATGCCGGTATATAAATCGAGTAGGTATTTGTTATACATATTGCCGTAAGCTGGTAAACTTACAATGCTTTCGAATTGCTGAGCATAGTTGAGTTGTTGTAAACTGTCACCGCGTTGTTCGGCAACCATGGATAGTTTATACAGCACATCGGGTGCTTTTGTTTTTGTTTGTACAAATTTAAAAATCCTTTCGGCCAGTGTATCGTTACCATCGTTCACCAAAGCAATCCAACCCTGTCCCATTATGGAGTGCAGGTCGCCAGCACTTAGTCTTATAGATTCCATGTACAACTCCCCTGCCTTTTTTAAATTACTGTTGTGTAGGTTTAAATCGGCTTCGTTACTAAGTGCTGCTTGTTTTAAATTGATATTATCTTCTGCCAGTTCTGCTGCCCGGTGCATGGCTGCAATGGCAGTGTCTACATCGCCAGTATAATGTGCCAGCTTTGCCTGCCGAAAACTAAAGCCATAGTCTTTGTAATCCGTCATCTTTTTCAGTTCACCTTCAGCAAGTAAGTATTGTCCCAATTCAAAAGCCACATCAAAACCCGTTGCTGCCGATTCATATTTCTTAATATCAAACTGCCTAGCGTATTGCAACAGCGAATCTGCATCCATAAACCTGTGTTGCAAAATACTGTTGCGTACCAATGCCATAATGGGCGAAGGTTCTTTATGATTCAATGCCTTGTCGGCGGTATATAAAATACTATCGGCAGTAAGTACATCGGTTATATCGCCCGTTAAATGAAAGCGCCTTACTAAGGCGGCAGCATACTTTAATTCATTTACATAGCCTGGGTTGGTTGGAACGATGCGATTCTTCCAGAACGTAATATCTGTTTCAACCGCAGCCATTTCACCGGGCTGGGTATAGTTATTAATCAGACTATCAATAAATGTTGTTGATACAATGGGTTTGCCGTCTTGTTTGCAGGATGCAAATAGCAAAGCCGCTATGAATAAAGTTAAAATCTGTTTCAAGGTTAAAGTGTTTAGTGTATATACGGTTAAACAGTTTGTACAGATTGGTTTGAGGGAAAATTACTCCCAACCACTCGCCAACACATCGGCTAGGTGCATTGTCTTAATGGGCAGTTTTTTACTTTGGATAAAGCCATCCATTTGCATCAGGCAACTTATATCGGTGCTGATAATATAGTCTGCGCCGGTTTCCAGTGCATTGTTAATCTTTTGATCAGCCATACCCGCAGAGATGGACTCAAACTTAACGGCAAAAGTTCCTCCAAAGCCACAACAGGTTTCTACGTCGTTCATTTCAACCAGTTCTAATCCTTTTACATGATTCAACAGCTTGCGGGGACCGGTTTTTATTTTACATTCACGTAAGGCTGCACAGCTGTCGTGGTAAGTTGCTTTACCATTCAACTCTGCGCCAAAGTTTTCAATCTTTAATACGTCAGTTAAAAACTCACTAAACTCGTACATGCGTTTGCTCAAATCTTTTACCTGGTTATGCTTCGCCGAGTTATCAAATATTTTACTGTAATAGTTTCGTACAAAACCCACACAGCTGGCGCTGGGCGCCACAATATAATCCACACCTTCAAAATCTTTTAAAAACTTGTTGCATACCGCTCTTGATTCATCCATAAACCCGGCATTAAATGCAGGCTGACCACAACAAGTCTGGTTGGTATTATATACCACTTCGCAGGTTGCTTTTTCCAGCACTTTAACCATGTTAAAGGCTGTTTGCGGGTAAAGCTGATCAATAAAACAGGGTATAAAAATTTGAACCTTCATAATTATTTCAATGTCTGCAAATATTCTTTAACGGTAAGTTTTTTATCTTCAACAACGTCGTACACTTTTATTTCCATGGTATTGGGATTTACATAGAAACGGTAATAGGTTTCAAAACGCTGATCACCATTGTAACCGGCCTGGACATGCACATCCGTTTCATTTTCCTCGGGGTTCTCCAGTATGAAAGCCAAACCATGTTTATGGTTGCTGAATGAATCGATGTATTGATTGCTTTTGATAACAAAGGGAAGTTTTAATAAAGCGGAAGTTATCTTGTTCTCCAGTGCCGTATCCCCAAATGA
This sequence comes from Ferruginibacter sp., assembly GCA_046595125.1. Lineage (GTDB taxonomy): Bacteria > Bacteroidota > Bacteroidia > Chitinophagales > Chitinophagaceae > Ferruginibacter. Next base: position 12,977 of record JBKJPN010000143.1, on the reverse strand, counting down.
ATGAATATAATTGGTTACTGAATCTTTTTTAGCAACCGCAGGTGAATCAACAGCAGCAACTTTATCAGTGTCTGCATTATTACAGGCCGTAAAACTTATCAGCAATAAATAAAATAAAATATTCTTCATAACATCTATTTAAACGAGGTAACCAAAGCAATCATTTTTAAAGCAGTAACGGCAGCTTCCTCTCCTTTGTGGCCATGTTTGCCGCCGGTTCTTTCATCTATCTGCTGCTGGTTATCAACCGTAAGCACACCAAAGATTGTTGGTACTGGTATCTGTAAATTAAGTTGACTTACACCATTTGTTACCGCCTGACAAACATATTCAAAATGAGGAGTATCGCCCCGCAGCACACAACCCAGCGCAATAAATGCATGGGGTTTGTCTTCTTTATACTTATGTTGCTCCCAATATTTTTTAATAGCAAAAGCAATTTCAAAAGCGCCGGGCACATTAATAATCTTGTGATGAACTTTATTTGAATCCAGCACTTGTACGCAACCCGCTTCCAGTTTATCGATTGTGGCTGCATTCCATTCGGTACGCACAATTACAACACAGGCATCCATTGGTAATTGGATGCCTGTTTTATTGAATAAATTTTTTGAGTCTGTAGACATAAGAAGAAGTTTTGAGTTAAGAGTTTTGGGTTTGAAAAGAATTTAAATCGCTAGAATCCTTCCAAATTACCAACCTGCCTAATGCCAGACAGGTTCCCAACCACTATTTTGCTGCTCCCAAAACACCCAGATATCTATCAACATCGCCTGCACTTACATGCTGACTGGCGGGGTATTTATCTTTCAGTTTTTGAAACAGTTCTACTGCATCTTTCGACTTACCAATTGCTTCGGCATAACGCCCTGCAATGTATAGCGCTTCCGAAGCCATTCCTTCATCCAAATCAGAAATAGAACCTGCTTTTTTATAATATTCCAACGCGTCGTCGGTTTTCTTTAACTCTGCAAATGCATGTCCTAATAAAATGTAAGCCTTGCTTTGAATCTGCAATGCACCATTGGCATCAAACTCTTTTAAATGTTTAACCGCTTTGTCAAACTGCTTTAACTGCAGGTAACAGGCGCCAATCATATACTCAGCACGGTTGCCTGCTTTTGTACTGCCATAGCTACCGGCAATTTTCAATAAACCGGTTACGCCATTAGCTTTATCGCCGTTTAATACCATATTAACCGTGTCTTGATTATAAGAAGATGCAGCGGCCATCTTACCAAATAATTTTTCAGCCGGAAAAATAAGATCGTTAGCTGTTTTCTCGTTTGGGATAGATACAAAATACTTATACCCTATAATGCTGCCCAGCACCAAAATTATTGCCGTACCAGCAATGATAATTTTTTTGCTGTATGCAGCCCAAAAACCTTTTGCTCTTTCCACTATTTCAGAACCATCTAATGCTTCTGATGCTTTTTTACTATCTGCCATTTAATTTTGAATTGTTAATCGTTAATTATTAATTGTTAATTGTCTCTGTTAATTATTAGTCCATTATAAAAGGATAATCCTCCTGCACATACACATCCTTCAACAGTTCATCATCATCAGGCCAAGGACTTTCTTCAGCAAATTTCACCGATTCTTCCACCTCATTCCTTACTCTTTCTACAATTACTTCCACTTCTTCGTCGGTTACTTTGTACTGCTCTTTTAACACTTTCAGTACATGCTCAATGGGATCTTTTTCTTTGTATGCTTCCAACTCATCCTTGGTACGGTATTTTTGCGGATCGCTCATACTGTGACCTTTATAGCGATAAGTTTTAATTTCAATTAAGGTTGGTCCGCCTTTTTCTCTGGCACGGTTAACAGCCCTTAATACACTATTGTGTACGTCCTCGGGACTCATGCCGTCAATGCTGTCGCTGGGCATTTCGTAAGCATCGGCTAGTTTATAAATATCCAGTGTTTTACTGGTACGGGCTACAGATGTACCCATAGCGTAATGGTTATTTTCGCAGATAAATACGATCGGCAAATCCCACAACATGGCCATGTTAAAAGTTTCATGCAACATGCCCTGCCTGGCAGCACCATCGCCAAAAAAACAAAGTACTACATTATTGCTGCCGCGATATTTCTCTGCAAATGCCAGTCCGGCACCGGTACCTATTTGTGCACCTACAATACCATGACCGCCAAAAAAGTTTTCTTTCACTCCAAAAAAGTGCATACTGCCACCCTTTCCTTTGCTGCAACCGGTGGCTTTACCGTACAACTCGGCCATACAAGCTTTGGGTGTAATGCCTTTGGCAATTGCCAGTGCATGATCACGATAAGCAGTAATATATTTATCATCGGGAGTGGTAGCAGTCATACATCCTGCAGCTACTGCCTCCTGTCCTATGTACAGGTGACAAAAACCACGAATCTTCTGCATACCGTACAACTGGCCTGTCTTTTCTTCGAAGCGACGCAAAAGCAGCATCAGTTCGTACCAGTACAAATACGTTTCTTTTGAGAATTTTGTAGCCAATGGGTTTAAATTTTGAGGGGCAAAGATAAGGGAGAAATGGCAATTTGGGTGCGTGGAATTGGGGATTAGTAATTTGAAATTGGTAATTGGGGAAAACAGCTTGTTTTTGCTTGTTAACAAGTACTTACCTGATTAATAGAACAGATCCGTTATTTTCTGATTTCCAGCCGAAGTTATTAGTAAAATCTATTCGATAAACATACGAACCTGCGGGCTGGTCTTTTCCTTTTAATTTACCATCCCAGCCTTTTCCATATTCACGGGTTTCAAAAACCTTTTGGCCGTAGCGGTTAAATACAATAAAACTAAAACTTTGAATGGATTGGTTGATGGTAGGTTTAAAGATATCGTTATTACCATCGCCATTTGGTGTAAAAGCATTGGGTATGCCAATGGGAATACAATTTGCCTGCCGAATGAAAATGGTATCAATACCAATGCAATTATTAAGGTCCTTCACTTTTAAATGATAGATACCTGCATTTCTTACCATGTAAAAGTCAGCTCTTGAAAAATCGCTCCATAAATATTCAATATATCCAGGAACCGATATTTTTAAGGTACTTCCAAAACAAATCTCATCATCAGCAGGTAAAAAATTACCGGGAATACTGTCAATGGACAATATATTGAGCGTATCTGCAGCAATACAATTATTAGTATCAGTAACTGTAACCCAATACTTACCAATTGAATTAATTAAAAAATTTGCCTGCGTACTGTTGTCATGCCACAGATAACTCTTAAAAATGCCCGGCGTAATGGATGTAGTTGCATTTTGACAAATATTCCTATCGGCTCCAAGGTTTGGAACCGGCTTTGGATGTACGGTTAGGTTTGTTATTACGACCGAATCGCAGCCAATTGACGATATTAATGTGTCGTTGTATATGCCTGATACTGTTTGATTGGCGCCAGCTGCATAATAAAACTGCCCTTCGCAAATGGACGGGTTTAATGAAGTAAATTTTCTGTTGATGGTTAAGTTAAGTGTTATGATACTGTCGCATCTCAATGTATTTTCAAGGTATTGATGATACAGGCCGGTCTCGGTGTAAGTTTGTCCGTTTAGGGTAAAAGAATTGCACACATTTTCGGTAATTATAAATACACTTGGGTTTTCGCAAAGGCTCATTTTTACTAAAAACATATCTTTCCCACCAGCAGAAGTCATCATAAACTGTCCACCTCCCAGATCAAAATCAGCTACACCTTCAAATTGTCCGGTAACATAAATATTATTGAAATCATCAAACCACAAATCATTTCCATTATCCTGTACAACTCCACCAAATTGCTTTACCCACTTAAAATTTCCGTTACCATCAAGCTTCAATAGAAAAATATCGAAACTGCCATAAGATCTTAATATAAAAAACGTTGGCCCCGGATCAAAATCAACATCGGCAGTAAAATAGCCTGTAACGTAAACGTTTCCAAACCTGTCTGCTTTAATGGAATTTCCAACTATTATATCGGTACCTGTGATCTTTTTAGCCCAAATAAACTTGCCAGCAGCATTTAATTTACTTACAAACATTGCCAGTTCTGTGCTGGCTACAAGGTTAAATATTGCCGGCCCAGGGTCAAAATCTGTAGTACCAGAAAAATACCCGGTGGCAAGTACGTTGCCTGCATCATCAACAGTTATTGAATTACTTTCGCCCGATGAATTGCTCACCATTTGTTTGGCCCATACAAAATTGCCAGTTTCACTAAGTTTCGATACAAAAATATTTCTGATGTTGGTAGATAAAAGAAAATAGGTTTGCGGCCCGGGATCAAAATCAACTTTATTATCAATAGCTGAGCCCTGGAAAGTTCCTGTTGTGTAAACATTCCCTGATTTATCTGTTTTAATTCCAAAACCTGAGCAAGTAGATGAGGCGCCTCCAAAATTTCGGGCCCAAATAAACTGGCCATCATTACTAAGTTTTACGATAAACACATGCTGGCTTCCGGCATTACCGGGATACAGCATATATGCACCCGGTCCAGGATCAAAGTCAACTGCATTAGTGAAAATTCCGGTAACGAGAATGTTTCCACGGTAATCTACTGTTAATGATTTGCCGGCAGTGATTCCTGATGCACCAAGGCCTCCAAATTGCTTGGCCCAAATAAAATTTCCTTGATCATTATACTTAGCCACAAAACTGCCAAAAGCACCCTCGGTGCTAAGTGTTTCTATTGCCGGCCCCGGATCAAAATCAACAGAGCCTCTAAAATTACCAGTTATGTAAATATTTCCGGCATTATCCAAATCAATAGAAATACTGTGCCCGAAAATATTGCCGGGCATATGATTTGCCCAAATTAAATTACCAGAAGAATCTTGCTTTGAAATATATATCTCTTCCGAAGCCGGAGTGGAAAACAATAAAGTGCCGGCGCCTGGATCTAAATCCGCTGTGCCGCCATACGAACCTGTTGTGTAAACATTTCCAAACTTATCGGTAACAACAGCATGTCCATCTATTTTTTGAGGACCAGTAATTTGAGTTGCCCAATCAAAATTTATATTTTGTGCTGATCCTATGGCAGCAGTTAGCGTAGTAAAAAATATTAACAATAATTTTTTCAAGCTAAACAGTTAATTAGATTAAAAGGCAAAAGGGTTAGATAAATCGCCATTTATACCTATATGACAATTAGCTAACTAGAATAGCTGCTTACTTGTGTTTTGAAATAGATTTGAGAGAATTGGTTAACATAGTGGTGACCTACCTAATCAGCAATATGTTTCCAGAAAAATTAAATGCCTTTCCTTCGGCATTGCGGAAATCAAGCTGATAAATATAATTTCCAGGATCAATCTTTTGTCCCTTAAATCTTCCATCCCAACCTTGGCCATTGCTTTTGGAACGGAAAATTAATTGCCCATTGCGGTTATAAATGCGTAGCTGGTATTCTGTAATTTCAAAATTGATAGTTGGTTTAAAAATATCATTGAGCCCATCGCTATTGGGTGTAAAGGCGTTGGGTATGCCAACAGGAAGACAGTTGTTCTCTACTATTGAAATGGTATCGTAACCAATACAGTTGTCATAACTGGTTACAGTTAAATAATAATTACCACTTTGTCTTATCTCTATTTTTGAATCGGTGCTTCCTGTGCTCCAAGCATAAGATTTGAATCCGGAAATAAGTAGCTTTAGCACATTGCCTGTACATAACGATTGGTTGGCCGGTAAAAAATTTCGAGGTATTGGTGCCGTCTCTCTAATATGAATACTTGCCGTTGTTTTGCAATTGTTCAAATTGGAAACAGTAACCTGATAAATGCCTGGTTTGGTTACGGTAAATAGTGGAGAAGTGCTCATGTCCTGCCATAAATAAGTTGCAAAGCTTCCGGGATTGAGGATCATATTTTCGCCGGCACAAATATTTCTGTCTTTTCCCAAATCGGGCTTGGGTTTTGCCCAAACGGTTAGGTTGGTGATGATAACCGAATCGCAGCCTGCACTGGTTTTCAGCGTATCGTAATAAACACCTGTGCGACTTTGCAACTTACTGCCTGCCATATAAAATTCACCCTGGCAAATATTTGCGTCGGTGCGGTTTATAGTACGAGAAATGGAAAGGTTGAGCGTGATATTAATACTGTCGCAGCCCAAGCTGTTTAAAACTAAGACGGTGTAAGTTCCCGATGAATCATAGGTTTTATTATTGATGCTGTACGAAGTGCAACTGTTTACAATTAATGTTTGAGTGATGACGGCATTAGGGCATTGACGCAGCTTCATTAAAAAGATTTCGCTTTCGCCGGCAGATGTAATTTTTCGTTCCTCTGGCCCCGGGTCAAAATCAATAGTACCTTCAAAAGTGCCGCCTATATAAACATTAAAGTCATTGTCAATTTTTAAAGCATAGCCGCTGGTGTAATACGGACCGGTTGCTTTGGAAACCCATGCAAAGGTGCCGTCTTTATTTAATTTCAAAACAAAAAGATCAGGATCGTTTGTAGCAGTAATCTTGTATTCACTTGGACCGGGGTCAAAATCAACGGTACCGTGGTAATGCCCAGTTAGGTAAATATTCTGTGAAGTATCTGTTTCCAGCGCAAATACTTTTTGATAAGAGGAGCCTACAATCTGTTTTATCCAAACGAGATTAAAATCAAGGTCATACTTACCTACAAAGATATCTTCATCATCAATTGGCGAACTCAGTATCTGCCCCGCAGCATTGATATCGAATTCAGCATCGCCATCAAAATGCCCGGATATATACAAGTGGCCGGTTTTATCGAGTTTTAAGCAAGTATTGCGTACCCGGCTGTTGCCTCCCATTTTACCCGCTTTAATAAAATCGCCGTTTGTCGAAAGTTTTAGCAGATAACCATCGCCAAAAGCAGGAGAAGTTAAATTAAAAACGCCTGTACCGGGGTCAAAATCAACAGTACTCCAAAAAAAACCGGTGCTGTACACATTATTAAACTCATCCAGTTCCAGTGCATAGGCAACATCTGTTGATGGGCCACCAATTCTTTTTGCCCATTTTAGTGTACCAAAATTATTAAGCTTGCACACAAAAATATCGGTGGCACCTGCCGAGGTAAGATTAAAAGTTCCGGGGCCAGGGTCAAAATCGGCGGTGTTTTCAAAATATCCATTAAAATAGATATTACCTTCCTTATCGAGTTTGATAGAATTGCAAAATTCGTTGGTGGGCCCACCAAAACTAGCTGCCCAAATAAAATTACCCGATTTATCGTATTTACAAACGAAAATATCCTCGTTGCCCCTGGATACCAGGTTGGTAACACCAGGGCCGGGATCAAAATCGGTAGTGCCAAAAAATATACCAGCAATATAAATGTTTTGGGCACTGTCTACCGCAATGGCATTAGCGGCCTGGTAACGAAAATCGCCAATGGCTTTGGCCCAAACCAACTTTCCGTCCGAATCGTATTTTGTGAGAAAAATATCCTCTGCATTTACCGAAGTTAAATTGGTTTGGCCGGGGCCAGGGTCAAAGTCAACGGTAGTTGAAAAAAAACCGGTAGCGTACACATTGTTTTCATTGTCCAACGTGATAGCACGGCAAACATCAAATGAACTACCAGGCATAGCATTGGCCCAGCCAAGTTTTACGTTTTGTGCAAAGGCTGTTATAGTAAAAAATGAAAGAAGGAATAATATGATTGCTGTTGCTTTCATTATTACTAAATAAACGAAAAAAACAGGCAAAAGGTTTCTTTTCGTATGCCAGAATAAATAGACTATTAAAGATACAAAATTATACAGCCTTAAAAGGAAGATGTAGTTTGCGTAACTTGCGGCCGTGCTACAGCTTACTAAAATATCCCTCACACAGTTTAAGAACTATGCTTTTACACCTTTCGATTTTACCGAAAGGGTTGTAGGTATTTGTGGCCTAAACGGACAAGGTAAAACCAATTTATTGGATGCCATATACTACTGTTGCTTTACCAAGAGTTATTTTTTAAAAACTGATGGACTGAATATAAAGTTTGACAATGATGGTTTTAGACTGGAAGCTGTGTTGGAAAAGCTAGGCGATAAGCAAAAAATTGTTTGTATTAATCGGGTTATTGGCAAAAAGGAATTAACGCTGAATGATGTTCCATACACTAGGTTTTCGGAGCATATTGGTAAGTTTCCTGCGGTGATGATTGCGCCTGATGACATACAGCTTATTATGAATGGCAGTGAAGAACGCAGAAGATTTATGGATACCGTGCTTAGCCAGATGGATGCTGAATATCTGCAGCAACTGATGCTGTACAATAAAGTGTTGTTGCAACGTAACAGTCTGCTAAAACGTTTTGCTGAACAGGGAAAAACTGACTGGCCATTGCTGGAAGTGTTAGATGAACAGTTGATTGCACCTGGTAATTTTATTTATGAAAAACGAAAGACTTTTGCAGCGCAATTGATTCCGCTGGTGCAAAAATTTTATCATCAGATTGCCGATAACAAAGAAGAAGTTGCGTTGCAATACGATACTCGTTTAAACGACAGCGGTTTTCACGATTTGCTAAATAATTTTCGCCAAAAGGATTTCTTATTACAACGCAGCAATGCCGGTATTCATAAAGATGATATTGCTTTTCAGTTGAACGGGCAGCCGTTTAAAACAACCGCATCGCAAGGTCAACGAAAAAGTTTATTGTTTGCTTTAAAACTGGCCGAGTTTGAATTGCTAAAAGCAAACAAAGGATTTGCTCCGTTGCTTTTACTGGATGATGTTTTTGAAAAGCTGGATGATAATCGCATGCAGCAGCTCCTGCACTGGGTTTGCAATGAAAACACTGGGCAGGTTTTTATTACCGATACCCATAAAGAAAGGCTGATGGATGCTTTTGAGAAGCTTAAAACCGCTTATCAGGTGATTGAATTGTAATTTTCGCCTTCGGCAAAAAAAGCTTTGCCACTGATTGCACTGATTCACACAGATTGGTACATTGATTCTGCCTGCGGCAGATTGCATTTGCCATAGAGGAACTGAGGCACAGAATAGAAAAAGTAGATATATTTTATTGTATTTTTTTCCAATGCTTTGGGGCAATAAACATTTGCAAAGCAAATAAAAAATCCGTGCTAATCTTCGCAATCTGTGGCAAGTAATATTTGCGTAGCAAATAACCTATTTTTGTGTCATGGCAGAGATTTCGTTACAAGATGCAATTAGTCAATTTTTACAAAAAAGCCGCCTTAAAAGCGGCATTCAGGCGTTGCGTATTGAAGATGTTTGGGAAGAAGTAATGGGCAAAACCGTTGCTAAATACACTGATAAGATTCAAATTATCAACGCCACTTTGTTTATCAGTACCAATGTTGCCCCGCTAAAGAATGAACTACTTTATCAAAAAGAAAAAATTATTGAAAGAGTGAATGAAGCTTTGGGAGAAAAAACAATTAAAGATGTAGTAATTAAATAGCTACAACAATTATTTATTCTCCAACGGTCTTATCATATACCCTTCCTTCCGTAACAAACTAATCAATCCCTTCTCTCCTATTAAATGCCCAGCACCCACGGCAACAAAAACAGGTTTTGCCTTCATAATTGTTTTCAATTGCCCAACCCAATTCAGGTTACGCTTATCTAATAAAACGTCCTGATTCTCCTGCATGCCATATTCGGTATCGTTCATCAGCCTTTCAATTTCTTCTATATGCTGGTTTTTATAAGCTTTGTTCATTACGGCAAAATAATGTCGGGCCTTATCCATACTATCAATAGATTGTAGTAGTTCTTCGGCCTGCTTTTCGTAGGGAATACTATCGAAGACCGATGCCTGCATGGCCATGGTTTCCAGACCTTTAATTTCCTTGTCCTGCTCTTTAGCAATATCCATAATAGCCGTTTCAATTCCACTCACTTCATCACAAGGCATCATTTTAGGATACAACAACGCCATCAAAAAAAATGGCTTCATACTTTGAAACATTCCAATCGGTGTATTAAGACTGTCTTTAAAATATTGAATAACCCGCTTGTATGCCTCAGGACTATACAAATCTTTCAGCTTTTTCCCATTTTTCATGTTCATCAGCATCATACCCTGCATTAGTGTTGAGGGGTCATCCATATCCAGCTCCAAGTAAACTTCGTGGCTGTTGGCAACAGCTTGTTTGCAGGCATTACTGATATTGATATCATCTTTGCACAACAAATGAAAAGTACCAAACAAATAACTGGGTTTAGCAAGTCCGTTACCGCTTATCTCCCAAAGTAAAGTATTGTCATCTGCATTGGTTTTTAAGTTGGTCTGAGATTGTGCAGTAGCCCAATTCAACATTAACCCCAGTAAAAATAAACTCCTCATCTAAATAATTTTAGGTATAAAAATACCAAATACATATTATCCATTGATTGTTTTGTTATTTTAGTACAAACATTGCACATGAAAACATGCTTCTTTTCCATTTGTTTGTTTTTTATTGCCTGTAATTATGTTTGTGCCCAAAAAGGCCAGCCTGCATTTGGTAAGGTTGATATTGCCGACTTGCAAATGAAGGACTGCGACTTTGATAAGGGCGCCGATGCCCTGGTGTTGATTGATTACGGTGCCACTCATTACGACCGCGGCACGGCTGGCTACTCTTTTCTTAAAACTGTTTTTGAACGTCGCCTGCGCATAAAAATTCTTAAAGAAAAAGGTATAGCACAGGCCGATGTAGCACTGCCTTACTACACCCACAACAACGAAGAGAGAGTTTTAAAACTGGTTGCCCGTACCTATAACATAGATACAGAAGGAAAAGTGCAAATAACCGAAGTAAAAAAAAGCTCCATCTACTCAAAAAGAATTGATGCAGATTATTCTAAAATGATTATTACGTTTCCCGAGGTGAAAGTAGGCAGCATCATTGAGTACAGTTATATTTTAGAAAGAGAAACCATGGGCAGCTTGCGCAATTGGTATTTTCAAGGCAGTATTCCGGTAAGGTACAGCGAGTATGAACTAAGGATACCACAGCTTTTTCGTTTTACGGTGCAGCCATCAGTTGTTGACCCAATTGAAGATAAGCATGAAGTAAAAGACGAAATGATATCGCTTAATGATGGAGTTTTAGAAACCAAAGTACTCACCAGTAATTATATCATGCGCAACCTGCCGGGGGTAAAACGTGAACCCTTTATGGGAGCACCAAAAGATTATATGCAACGGCTCGAGTTTCAACTTACACAAATTTACTACAACGAAACAAGGATTATTGATGTTGCTGTTAAGTGGGAGGATGTTATTAAAGATCTTCGTAAAAGTGAAAATTTTGGCGAACAACTGAGCAAAAAAGTTTCGCAGGCATCTGGCCTTGTTGAAGAGGCCAAACAAATTGCTGATACTGAAGCCCGCATGAAATTTATTTTTAACAGTCTACGAAAGACAGTAAGCTGGAACGAAAACGAAGACATTTACACCGATAATGGTATAATAAAAACCTGGGAAACCAAGGTGGGTAATAACGCCGATATTAACCTGCTGCTGACAAACCTGCTAACCGAAGCGGGCTTAAAAGCCACGCCTGCACTAATGAGTACACGTGAGCATGGGCTGGTATCTCCCTTCTACCCTTTTTTGAGCCAGTTTAATACCGTGTTGGCTTTTGTTGAAATAAACAACAAAACATTTTTGCTGGATGCAACAAACCGCATCATTAATTATAAATTGATACCCGAAGCAGTGGCCAATACTAGTGGCTTAATACTAGATACGGATAAAGGTAGATGGAAGGATATGCTTAGTGGCAAAAGCAAATATAAAGTAATGGCCGCCGTACAAGGAGAAATCGATGCCAACGGTATTCTAAAGGGCAATGGCTTGATAAACTGCTACGACTATGCCCGTGTACAACGTTGCGAAAGTCTGGCGAAGAATGCTGTAAAATTTAAAGACGACTATTTTTTAAAACCATATCCTGCATTAAAGATAGAAGATATTGTAATTAATAATGTTGAAGCCGATTCGTTGCCGCTTGAGCAAAAGATAAAATTCAGTTCCGCATTAAGCAGCTCGGGCGACTATAAATATTTTTCGGTAAACCTGTTTTCCGATTTGGAGAACAACCCTTTTATTTCGGATAAAAGGATTTCGGATGTAGATTTTGGGGTGCATCAGGACTATACCATCTTTGGCAATTACAGTATTCCACCCGAGTTTAGTTTCGACGGTATTCCCGAAAATATTTCGCTTACCACGAGCGATAACAGTATTGTTTTTACCCGTAGCATGGTCGTTGAATCTAATTTACTAAATGTACGAATGACACTTGAGTTTAAAAGGTCGTTTTACCCAGCCAGTTTTTATGCCGACTTTAAGGAGTTTTATAAAAAACTGTTTGATAAGCTGAATGAGCAGGTGGTGATTAAGAAGACAACAAGGCAATAAGATTGATGGGAAAACGATTTCAAGATAAAATCATTAAAAAGATAAATAAAACGCCCGCCAGCGCACCTAGCATAATTGAGCTTTGTATTCCCTGCCTGTCCATTTTATATATTTCTATTATGTCGGAACGCTTTAACACAATTAATGTTCCCAAATAAAAAAGAATAGTAACAAAATAAGCTGCTGGCGGCGGACTTTGAAAGAATTGGTTAAAGTTGCTATCGCCAAACTGGTTGGTGATTGTAGTATATAAACCATATAGACTTTGCACTAATGAGTAACTACAAAAAGCCGCTAAAAGTATCCATCCAATATGTTTACGCAACCAAAAGAAGATGATAGCAGTAAGTTCTACAAGAACCGGAAATAAATAAATGGTATATCCAAAACTACTACTGGTATCACCTTTTAGCAATTCATAAAAAAGATCCGCATTTGTTACGATTGAAAAAATCACCAACCCAGCAAATACAATAATAATAAATCGTATAAGTTTTACCGCTGTAGGTGCGGTTGTTTGAATAGGATTTACAGTGTCATATAATGTACTACCTGCGTAAAGCAGCTTTGCTTTTACTGCTTCGGTATTTTCAACCTGCCTGTCTTTTTTAATTT